>JAEWYI010000097.1 GCA_023395735.1 Cyanobacteria bacterium OH_SFB_17 | reverse complement strand
AATGGTGGAGGATAGGAGATTCGAACTCCTGACCCCCTGCGTGCAAAGCAGGTGCTCTACCAGCTGAGCTAATCCCCCACGTTGTAAATCAAAATTCAATTTTCATCTCAGCTGTTAGAGCTTAATCTAACTTCGTTCGGCCTGAGCCTCTCTGGGGCAGCTGAGCTAATCCCCCACGTTAAATTTAATTATCATCTCAAAGTCAAAAAGTTTGTTCACCCCAAACCCTGAGTATTTGTTCAAAAAGGACCTTCCGCTTTCGGGCTTCAAGAACCTCTCTGTATTTTTAATTATATGTGCTAAATTTTTTTTGTAAAGAGTTTTTATAAAAATTTTTCTAAAAATTTTTCAACATATCTCAATCTTTCAACATCATACATATACCACCAGCCAATCAAAACCTCAAAAGCAGTCGCCATTCTATAGTCACCCTGCTCCGATTTTCGACCCACCGGAACCGGTATATTTCGTCCTCTTCTCAACAACTCAAGTTCATCTTCTGTTAATTCAGGCTGAAGTCGCTCCAACAAAAAATGCTGAAATTTTGCATTAACCATGTCAGTCGTTATCTTATGAAGCATCTTGGAATTTTGTGTCTTTTTTATAGTAATTTCTCTTACAAATAATTCCCAGACGGCATCGCCCAAATATGCATAATTTCTTAGATTCATTTCTTCCATATCACCAATACTAACACAAAAATGGCAGTTGATTTTTATTATTTTAGAAGTAAAATCAATTTAACCAAATGTCTTTACAAAATTCAACCAGGAGGTCTCAAAATGAAAAAACAAATTCTGGCACTATCTATGTGTATTGCCCTATCATCTGCAACAGTGCTTGCTGCATCTTCAAAAGCACCTATTAAGCCAAGCATGCAGGGTTGTCCTATCGAAAAACCTTGCGACAAAAAACCGCTTCCTCCAAAAATGTCTCGCGAAGAAGCTAAACAAAAATTTGAAGAGCACATGGCTCAAAAAAGAGAAGCATTCTACAAAGAGCTTTGCCTAACTCCAGAACAAAAAGCAAAAGCCGAAGCACTAGACGCAAAAACTAAAGCTGAAGTTAAACCGCTTATGAAAAAAGTTGGCGAAGAGCAAATGAAGCTTCGCGATCTTATAGACAAAAAAGCTTGTGCAGCCGACATAAAAGCTCAAAAAGCAGCTGTAAGAGCAGCAAGAAAAGATGTTAACGCAAAAATGAAAGCTCACAAAGATGCTTTCAAAGCACTTCTAACTTGCGAACAACAAAAAAAATACGATGAACTAAAAGCAAAAAAACGCGCAGAGCACAAAAAATTCGAAAGTGAACATAAAAAAGGCTGCAAATGCCCAAAATGCGGACCACATCACAAACATATGGGACCACCTCCAATGGAAAGACCTGAAGAATAATAATTTAGTCTATAAAAGCTAAAAAAGGAAGAGGCGAAAAATCTTGATTTTTCGCCTCTTCCTTTTTTTTATCAATCCTCCGACAATATTAAAATTCTTAAAAAATAGTGCAAAATTTTAAATTTTTGTTATCATAAGAATATGAATATTTTTAAGACTTTTGAAATATTTTTAAGAGAACCTTTGAGTATCATTAGAGATACTTTCATTCAGATTGTAAACATGAGTACACACAATGCTGAATCAGGGGTTTTGGTTGATGTAGCCGATAACAAAAATCAAATTACCGTTTTAAATAATGAAAAATTGTACACTCTTTTAAAAACAGTTGCAATGAAGCAAAATCATAGAGCGGCTCAAAAACTTATTACTCAAGCTCCCAAAAAAATAGTTCTAGGTCAATTACTAAAGAGAGTGTAAATTATTTTATGAAATTTTTAAGTGCAAAATTTATAGTAAGCGCAGAAAAGCTTAGCCAATGCCCCAACTTCAACCTACCTGAATTTCCTTTGCTGGGTCGCTCGAATGTGGGTAAATCATCTTTTATCAACGCATTGTGCAACAACAACAAAGTAGCAAAAACATCAAACACCCCAGGAAAAACAAGGCTAATAAACTTTTTCAATTTTTCCGACAAATTCACTATCGCCGATTTACCGGGATATGGTTATGCAAAAGTTTCTCACGAAGCTCAAGCCAAATGGCAAAGATACCTTGAAGAATATCTTCTAAACAGAGAACAAATAAAGTCATTAATCCAATTCATTGATGCTCGCCATGAAATCCAAAAAAACGATTATCAAATGAGAGAATGGGTTATAACAAATGATTTACCTGTAATAACAGTGGTCACAAAAATTGATCACATCCCGAAATCAAAAGTTCAGGGAGTGCTAAACACAGTTAAAAAAGAATTTGGCGGAGTCGTTTTACCATTCAGCGCTGTTGAAAAAAGATACGGCGAAGCAATATTAAACACTTTATTTGAATTATCCAAGTAAAAATATCAATTAAATAGTGGAGTCCATATAATAAAATCTAAGCTAAACTATAAGTAGGGTTTACTAAGGGGGATTTATTATGGCGGTTAATGCACTTAACCTGGGGGATTTAAAAGAAAGCGAATTTTATCCGCAAAATAATGGGGAAATTTCTGATTCTATTACGCAAAACTGGACAGAACAAGCAATAGAGTGCTACAAGCTTGGTTGTGATTGTTCAAGATGTTCTATTTCAAAGGGAAATTATTCTTTTGTATGCCAAATGCCAAAAGTTATTGATGCTCTTATGAAAACTACAGGAAAACCTTTCAACACAGCAAAATTGGAATTGGTTAAATAATTTCTCTATACAAATGACAGCAGCAAGAATGAGTGCTAGAAAAACTTGTTTTTGCGGGCTCAATTTTAGTACAAATATCCATAACATGCGGGCACCTTGTATGGAATTTACAACCGGAAGGCAAATTAGAAGGCGAAGGCAAATCACCCTTTAATATAATTTTTTCACCTTTGTTTGATGGATTAGCACTTAAAAGCGCCTGCGTATAAGGGTGTTTTGGTGAATCAAAAATCTCGTCGCTTGTTCCAAGCTCAACTATCTCTCCCAAATACATTATACCAACCCTGTCGGACAAATATTTAATAACGCTTAAATCATGAGAAATAAACAAAAAGGTTAATTTATATTTATCTTTTAAGTCTTTTAACAAGTTTATAATTTGCGCCTGAATACTCACGTCCAACGCGCTTACCGGTTCATCCGCTACGATAAATTTCGGGTTCAAAATAAGCGCTCTTGCAATAGCTATTCTTTGTCTTTGCCCGCCTGAAAATTCATGCGGATAAAGAGGTAAGACATCCTTGTTTAGACCAACTTGCGAAATCGTATTGAAAATTATCTCATCCATTTCTGTTTTTGAAAGATTTTTTTTATGTATCAAAA
Organism: Cyanobacteria bacterium OH_SFB_17; assembly: GCA_023395735.1. Lineage (GTDB taxonomy): Bacteria > Cyanobacteriota > Vampirovibrionia > Gastranaerophilales > Gastranaerophilaceae > JAEWYI01. Next base: position 11,767 of record JAEWYI010000097.1, on the reverse strand, counting down.
GAGGTTCTTTTAAAATATCATAAATCTTCATTTTAGGATTTAGGCTTGAATAAGGGTTTTGAAAAATCATTTGGGCCTTTTTCCTAAAATTTTTCAACTCTTTACTATTAAATTTTAAAACATTTTCAAACGACTCGTCTCCTACAAAAGCAATCTCTCCATCTTTTACGTCGACCAATCGCAAAACAGCCTTTGCTAGTGTTGATTTTCCGCAACCTGACTCTCCAGCTATAGAAAAAATTTCGCCTTCGTTTAAGGAAAGAGAAAGGTTGTTAACCGCATAAACATTTTTTTCGCCCTGAAAAATTCCTTGCGATTTATACAAAACAGTTAAATTTTTAATATCTAATAAAGTTGTCAATACTGCTCCATGTTTTTATTATATCTTACTATCATAGCAAAATAAAATAAATAGTCATTCAGATAATCTTACTGGTTTAAGAATAAGTATATCACCAACATCAACAACCATCTCATCGCCTTCTTCAATGTAAACAAGCGGAGAATCTTTATACATTTTAACAAATCCTGATTTCAATCGTTCTCCGTCTTCAGCTTGAGCAACCCCTTGAGCAAAAGAAATTCCTTGGCTTGCACCTTTCACAAATATTCCAGTAACAGTCTTTGCAGCTCTTACAGCAAGTTTTTTTGTGTCAATCGGCTGATAATCAACAACCCTTAATGCAACATTATCAAGAGAAATTTTTTCATCTATTCCCTTATAAATAAACCTTTCAGGCAAAATCTCAAAAAAGCCGTCGCGCTTTAGTCTTTTTGGACCTTCCACCCTAAAAACACAACCTGAAATTATCGTGCCTTCTTCAATATAAATCCCCGGATAAATTTCGGCTTTTTCAATAGCCTGAACCCTAAAAGACGAAGAAGGTGACTCGGTTGAAAATCTTTCCAGCGCAAGAACTTTTACATCTTGGGCAAAAGCTTTTGCAGGAATCAGAAAAAATGTCATTACTAAAATTATATAAAATTTTTTCATAAAAATACCTCAACAGATTACACAAAAATTATACAATATTTTTGCCTAAATTTCTCTTCTTCCTTCGAGAGCTCGCGCCAAAGTAATTTCATCTGCATATTCCAAATCAGCACCCACAGGCAGACCGAAGGCAATTCTTGTAATTTTTATCCCAAACGGTTTTATTAATTTATTCAAGTACAAACTTGTCGCCTCACCTTCCACAGAAGGGCTGAGTGCTAGAATAACCTCTTTGACATCATCTTTTGCCAACCTGTGCAAAAGTTCTTTTATTCTTATATCATCGGCACCAATTCCGTCGATAGGAGAAATTAAACCTTGCAAAACATGGTAAAGCCCAAAATATTCGTTAGTTTTTTCTATTGCAATCAAATCTTTTGTCTCTGAAACAACGCAAATAATTGAACGATCACGAGAACTTGAACCACAAATTTCACATGGATTTGTAGATGACATGTTAAAACAAACCTCACAGGCGAAAGTATTTTTTTTCGCTTCAATAATGCTCTGTGCAAATTTTTCAACATCATTCTGTGGCATTTTCAAAACATGAAACGCCATTCTTTGAGCAGATTTTGGCCCAACAGAGGGAAATTTTTGAAACTGCTCTATTAAAGTTGCTATAGATTTAGGATAAATCACCTTTTCTCCCGTCAATCAATCTTAGAACAAGCCAGGAATGCTTATTCCGCCTGTAATTGATTTCATTTTTGTTTCCATTTGTTCTGTTGCTTTTGAGCTAGCTGACAAAATAGCGGTAGTAATAACATCTTCTAGCATTTCAACAGAATCACTATCGACAGATGAAGGATTTTCAGGATTAATCGCTTCAGGAGACAACTTTATAGACTTGAATCTTCCTTGTCCGTCGCATACAACTTTAACCGCGCCGCCTGCTGATTCACCTGTAACTTCTGTATTAGCTAGCTCATCTTGAGTTTCTTTAAGTTTTTTTTGAAGATTTTGTGCTTGCTTCATCATTTTCATCATATCCATCATTTTTATTCTCCTTATGACTTGTATAAATTGCGTTTAGAAACGGGAATAAAGCTAAAATTTAGCTTGAAAAACACTTTTCCCCTCCTGTTTATAATCAATTTGAAAATATTGCTTATTCTCAAAATGAATTGTATAATTATTATATGCAAAAAAAGACTTATTTACAAGAATCATTACAGAATGGCCGTTTAATACATTGGACTGCAAAGATGCCTTTGAAGTTTTATATTGCGCCATTTAGATTTTATTCAAAGATTAACGAAGAATACAAATACAAAGAAATGGTGTTGCGAGCAATAAACACGTGGGAAAAAGCAAGCATGGGCAAAATTTCTTTTGAAATTGTACCTTCTCTAATGTATTCTCAAATAAACCTTGACTGGAAACGTGTTGACAGGCATGCTCTAGGGTATTGCCACTTTGGAATTGACAACTTAGGCAGACTTTATTCGGCAGAAGTTCAAATCGGGCTTTCTGACGGGGTTATTCATCAAGAATATATGGACGAAAATGAAGTTTATCATACAATCTTACACGAAATTGGTCATGCACTCGGTTTGGGACACAGCAAAAACGAAAATGATATTATGTACACTCCTCACAAATACGGAGTTATTGATTTGTCACCGAATGATAAACTAACCTTGCAATGGTTGTATAAATTTGCATCAGGCTCTAGTCCCTCTGATATCGCATCTAAATATGGAGTCTCTTCAAATGACATTGATGATGTTGTAATTCATTTGATGAAATCTCAAGTCAAAAGCGAATTTGAAATTGTTAAAACGGAGCTTATGCAAAACAAAAAAGATTTGTTGCAAGAATCCGTAAATATAGCGGATTTGAAGAAATATAACATGTCTTTGCAAAACATAAAAATATCTCAAGACATAAGAAAACTTTTTGTTCACAAACCTAAGTAGCCACATTGTTTAATAATAAATTGTGAAGCTAATTAAATAGGATTATTAAAAATGTTTTTTTTGTTGTATAATTCATAAAAAGAGAAAGAAAACATAAATTATCTTGTTTTTTCACTGAAAATCGTAAAAGGGAGTAATTAATGACTATACAAACGTGGTTTGAAAAAAGAAAGCAAGCTCAAGCTGCTCGTAAAGCGCTTGAATCCAAGATAGAAGATGATGGACTTCCGGGGCTTTGGACAAAATGCGTTCACTGCCAGGCACAGCTTCCAAAAAAAGATTTGGAAGACAACGACATGGTTTGTCCTTTATGTGATTATCACTTCAGAATAAACGCAAGAACAAGAATTGCTCAGCTTTTTGATGCAAACTCATTCGAAGAAATGCATGCATCTATTTTGCCGACTGATGCGCTTGATTTTGTTGACACAGAATCATACAAAGACAGAATTGCAAAAGCTAAAGCCAAAACAGGCATGAATGACGCTGTGGTAACTGGTGTTGGAACAATTAACGGTCAAAAGGTTGCAACTGCAGTTATGGATTTTGAATACATGGGTGGTTCAATGGGTAGCGTTGTTGGCGAAAAAGTTACAAGAATGATGGAAGAAGCTATAAAACAAAAAATTCCTATGCTTGCCATCACATCTTCAGGCGGTGCAAGGATGCAAGAAAGTGCGTTGAGCCTTATGCAAATGGCAAAAACATCTTGTGCTTGTGCAAAAATGGACACTGAAGGAATTTTGTACATCTGCTTGTTAACAGAACCCACTTTTGGCGGAGTTACAGCAAGTTTTGGAACACTTGGAGACATAATTGTAGCAGAACAAGGTGCGAGAATTGGTTTTGCAGGTCGTCGAGTTATCGAACAAACCATCAGACAGAAATTGCCTTCAGATTTTCAAACTGCTGAATATTTACTAAAATTTGGACAAGTTGATGTTATTTCTAAAAGAAAAGAACTCAAAGAAACGCTTTCCAAAATACTTGAAATGCATAAAAAATAGTTAATTTATAAGTAATTCTGAGCAAGTTTCAGAATCTCAAGAGTAAACGGCTGTATGATGCTAAAATAAATTCAGCATGACACCATAAGGGGAGTTACAAATGACAACATTAGAATTTGAAAAACCAATATTGGAAATTCAAGAAAAAATAGAAGAATTAAAGAAAATAAGTTTGGAGTCAGGAATGGACTTAAATAAAGAAATCGAAACATTTGAAAAACAAGCAAATGACTACAGAAAAGAACTTTACGCTAATTTGAAACCGGCGCAAAAGTTAATGATTGCAAGACATCCAAATCGGCCAAACTTTTTGGACTACGTAAATTTGATGACTGACGATTTTGTCGAACTTCACGGAGATAGAGAAGGAATGGACGACAGAGCAATTATCGGCGGTCTTGCTAAAATTGGCGATAAAAAAGTTATGCTAATCGGAACCCAAAAAGGTAAAACTACAAAAGAAAACCTTATTTACAACTTTGGAATGCCCCAACCGCAAGGCTATAGAAAAGCGTTAAGACTTTTTAATCACGCAAACAAATTCAACTTACCTATCGTGACTTTGATTGACACACCAGGGGCTTATCCAGGCATCAGTGCCGAAGAAACCGGTCAAGGTATTGCAATTGCTGTAAACTTGAGAGAAATGGCAAAGCTTAATGTCCCTATAGTTGCTGTTATTACGGGAGAAGGCTGCTCAGGAGGTGCACTTGGACTTGGAGTTGCTGATAAAGTTCTTATCCTTGAACACGCTTATTATACAGTAATTTCACCAGAAGGCTGTGCTTCAATTTTATGGAGAGATGCTTCTATGACTTCTCGCGCAGCGGAAGCCTTGAAAATAACAGGTCAAGATTTAAAACAGTTTGAGATTATCGACGAAATCGTTAAAGAACCTCTTGGAGGGGCTCATACAAATCCTGAACAAATGGCAGATGAACTTAAAAACTCAATTTTAAATTCAATAAATGAACTTTCTAAACTTTCTTCTGATAAATTAAAAGATGAAAGATACAATAAATACAGAAAAATGGGTGTTGTAGAAGAATAATGACCAATACAGCGATAATAATACCTGCAAGATATGATTCTTCAAGACTAAAAGGTAAACCTTTGATAGAGGTTAACAACAAGCCGATTGTACAATGGGTTTGGGAAAAAGCGGTCAAATCAAACCTTGCAGACAGAGTTATAATTGCTACTGATAATCAGCAAATTTTTGATGCAGCAGAAGCTTTTGGCGCTGAAGTTGAAATGACTTTGGACACACACACAAGCGGTTCTGATAGAATTGCTGAAGTTGTTGAAAGACATCCCGAAATTTCATACATAGTCAACCTTCAAGGCGATGAACCGCTTATTACTCCGGAAAGTATTGATATGGTGATTTCTGGAGTAAAAGAAGACAATGCTGATATTTCCACCTTAATTAGAGTTTTAAAAGAAAAAACAGATATAGAAAATCCAAACTGCGTTAAATGCGTCACTGACAACAACGGCTATGCGCTTTATTTTTCACGTTCAAAAATTCCATACGAAAGAAATAAAGAAATAACAACATTTTACGGTCATTTAGGAATCTATGGATACAAGCGCGAAGCGCTTTTGAAAATGACATCAACCCCTCAATCATCTCTAGAAATGGCTGAAAGCCTAGAGCAGTTAAGAGCGCTGCAAGCTGGCATGAAAATCAAAACCTTTGTCGTTGACTTCGCTCCTGTTGGAATTGACACAGAAGACGATTTGAAAAAGTTTAAAAAAATAGTTCAAAATTTGGTATAGAATTTTATTTTTGCAATCTGAAATCTTCTATATCTTGCAAGAAGTTATCTAAAAACTCTTTTCTATAAAGAAAGCCCAAGTGAGAACCATTGCTAAATAGAACAGTCTTTTCACCTGTTTGCTTTTTCAACCAACTCAAATCAGATTCAGTTGTAAAACAATCATCCAAAGAGTGATATATCTTAAAATCTGAGTTTGTTTTCAAGAATTTTTCCATAGAATAAAGGCTTGAATCGTAAGTAACTTGTTGAATACTTTTGCTTGTTGATGGCAAAAGATATTCTTGCGCGTAATCAAAAAAGCTCATATCAGAAACTTTTTCATAAACGTCATTTTTCCTTGAGCGACTCGCATGCTCAATTGTAAAGACCAAATCATACAATTTTTGACGCATAGTATAACTTATAGCAAGCTGTGCTTCATCTTCTGAAAGCGGCAGCGAAATTTTTTCATCTTTACTGAAGTCATTAAAAGTTATCTGAACAATTTTTTCAGCAGTGACCGCAGCATTTTCTTGAATGTTTTCTGCAGTTTTAACCCAGTTTTTAGAAAAATCATCAATCCTTTGCAATGCATAAAAGATTCTTATAGGTGGGCAGATAAAAATATACTTGGAAATTCCGAGCATCTTGTCGCTTTCTTCTTGTTGGGCAACAAAAAGCCCTGTTAAGCCTCCAAAAGAAGTCCCGACCAATATTTTTCTGTCAAATTTTGTCTTATATCTACTCTGCAATTGATTTATAGCCATCGAAGTCACAATTCTGAGATACTTTGCATCTTGATAAGGAAGGCCTGGTTTGAAACTGTCAGGCATACTTTTTGCAAATTCCCAATTAAAAGAACTTCCCATAATCATTACGGAATATCCTTTATCGTACAATAGCTTGGCTATCACAACCGATTGGTTTGAAAAAATACCTTCACCTATGGACGGATAAAGTATCGCAATCGGAGATGTTTTATCTTTTTGCAAAATATATCTGTATTTAAGCTTTGCCTTTTGACTATCAACTCTAATTGAAGCCGTTTTGATTTTTTTGTTAAAATTTTTATTCCAAATTGACAATTCTGACCAAGGAGATTTTCCTAATTTTTGACTGTCAAAAAGCATCGTTCTTATTGAATCTGTTTCTCTGTTTTGAGGATTGTAGTCCTGCAATTGAACATCTGGAGCCAGTTTATCAAATTTTTTAACCTCGCTTACGTTCAATTCATTTAAATCAAATTTTTGATTATCATTTATGAAATTTTTTCTGTCTAAATTATAATTTTTAATATATTTTTCAACCAAAACAAGCTGTTTTGATACCAAATAAGGGTCTGCATAATTATCAGCCATCTTATAAATCGGTTGAAGATAAGTTGAACCGTTTATAAATGAAACACCACCAGAAATTGAAGAAATCGGTCCTATAAAAAAGAGATAATTGCATGGATTCAGAGGCAAATCCAACACCCAGCCGGCAACGTCTCTTGTGCTACCTTGGGTTACTATCGGCAAAACCAGATAATTCCCCTGTTTAACTTTTCGATAAGCCAAAGCCTGCTCAATGTCTTCCGTTGTTGGCTGTAAATTGTATTTAAGCATAGCGGCGTCATACAATCCGCCGATTCCGACTGTAGTATTGATAAAAAATCTTTTTGTTTCTCTTTTTGCTGAATCAAAATCATTCTGCAATAAATTTCCGGCCAGCCTAACGGGATAATTTAAATTTTTATAAACACTATTAATCCTATCAATCCCATACTGCGGAACAATCGATGCCCAAACAATATTAACAGGTCTTAGCACATATTTGTTAGCCTTTAAATTAAATATAAAAACTTTTCTGTTGAAATTTTCCCACTTATCTTCTCCTACAAAAAGAGATGAGTAATCTGGGAATTGCCCTCCGACTTGAGCACATGAAGCTGATAAATTCGTATTAAAAACTAGAGTAAATAGCGTCAATATAAAAACTGTCTTAAAATATTTTCTATTCATAATCCTCGCCTCTGCCCATAGTATAAAACCCAAAATTAATAAATCATCAGTTGCTAATTCTTTTCCTAATAATAATTTTAGCACAAGAATTTTTTATTAAAATTTTATTTATCGACTTGTATTTTTATATTTAATATGTTAACATAATAGTGTTGCAATTGCAACACTTTACATAAATTATGCTTTTCATTTATAAATGATTAGTTAAGTTACAAGAAAAGAGGATTTAACATGCAATGCGAACACTTTACTGATAGTTTAATTTATCAAATGGTACAACTCACAGCATATTGCCACGAGCAAGGGGAACAATATTTAAAAGCAATCAATGCAGGCTTAACATTGGATCAGTTTGCTGTTTTGGACGTATTAACGCAAAACAAAGGACTTTGTCAAATGGATTTAGCTAAAATTATACTTAGAGATAGAGTTTACACAAGCAGAATACTTAGCACTCTGGAAGAAAAAAACCTGATCGAAAGAAAACTTGAGACCAAAGGGAAACGACTTGTAAAAGGCCTATATTTAACTATAGACGGAGAAGAAATTTATGCAGAGCTAAAATGTGAAATTGATGAAAAATTCAGTAAAGTTTTTGAAGAAATCACTGATGAAGAATATTCTATAATTAGCCAAGGAATACAAAAAATGAAAGATGCAATTTCTAAATACACAATTATGCCGCTTTAAAAATATTAATCTGACTGAAAACCACACAAAAAATGCTCTATAAAAAATAGACTTATCAAGAGGAAAAACAACAAATGTCCGAAAACACTGGAGAAATAAAACAACAAGAATGGCAACTACCTAAAAACCCATATTTACCCACCATTGCTGTAATGATAGCAACATTTATTGCAATATTAGACTCAACCGTTGCAAACGTTGCATTGCCGCACATGGCTGGCAGTTTGTCTGCAACAAATGAAGAAGTAACTTGGGTATTAACAAGTTACATTGTCGCAAGCGGAATAATTTTACCTTCAGTAGACTGGTTTAGCAAAGTATTTGGCAGAAGAAATTACTTAATTTTTTGTATAATTCTATTTACAGTTTCATCAATATTATGCGGGCTTTCTACCTCTTTAGACCAAATAGTTCTGGCGAGGGTTCTGCAAGGTTTGGGTGGAGGAGCACTCATGCCGCTTTCACAAGCTATACTACTTGAAAGTTTCCCTAAAGAAAAACAATCTGTTGCAATGTCAATTTTTGGTTTTGGAGTGCTATTTGCACCAATTATCGGACCGCTTGTGGGCGGATGGATAACTGACAGTTATTCTTGGCACTGGATTTTTTATATAAATATTCCGTTTGGAATTTTGGCTATTGCTTTAATTAAGATGTGGGTTGTCGATCCGCCTTACGCACAAAAACAAGGTATGCAAAAAATAGACTTTTGGGGATTTTTCTTTCTTGTTGTGTGGATATCCTCTCTTCAAGTTGTTCTAGACAAAGGAAATAACGCAGATTGGTTTGGCTCCGCTTGGGTTTGCTGGCTAACAGTAATTTGTATAGCATCCATGATTTGCTTTTTTCTTTCCCAACTCAAAGGAAAAGATACACTTTTAGATTTAAGCATATTTAAAAACAAGAATTACGCAATCGGAACAGCGACTTTAACTCTTGTCATGGGTGTAATGTATGCATCAATGACGATAATGCCTCTATTCTTACAAAACCTTTTAGGCTATAACGCTTTTTTAAGCGGTTATGCAATCATGCCAAGAGGATTAGGAAGTCTTGCAGCTATAATATTAACAAGCTTTTTACCAGATAAAATCAACGACAGACTTTTAGGTGTGGGGCTAATTTTAATTGCTCTTTCATGTTTTATATTTGGAACTCTTAATATTAACATTTCAATGTATAACATAATAATTCCAAATTTATTAATGGGATTTGGAATTGGATGTTGTATGATTCCTATCACTACACTATCGATGAGAACAGTTAAAAACCATGAACTAACAAACGCCACAGGGATTCAAAGTTTAATGAAAGAAGTCGGGGGTGCTGTCGGAACGTCACTTGTTGCAACAATGCTTTCCAGATTTTCACAAATGCATCAGGTAAACATGGTTGGGCACTTAAACAACTTAAATCCTGTATTTGTCGCAAAATTGAATGCAAATATTTCCGCGCTGTCACAGTTTTTTCATGTTTCAGTCGCTGAAGTAAAAGCAAATTATCTTTTATATACAGAACTTTTAAGACAATCCAGCTTATGGAGCTATATGGATACATTCAGAATTGTAGGGGTTGCTTGTTTGGTTGTATTTCCTTTAGTGTTTTTATTCGATTATGAGGTAAAAATTTCCGACACAAAAGAATAATGTTAAAAAGATTTTTGCATATTCATTTCTTATCGAAAAAAAAAAAGAAACGGAAGAAAAACGCACAGAAACGTCAGGGTTATCAAGTAGTTTCAGCTTTTGCTTGATGTTATTTGTAACAAAAAAGCAATAATAAGAAGCAAAAGTAGCAAAACTAAATGTTTACGAATGTTCTATACTCAAAATTAAGACTAGACAAGTATTAGAGGAGACACCATGATTTTAAAAGTTGCAAACACAGGGTATTCGAGCCAACCTTATCAGAAAAACAAAGCGAATATTGCGTTTGGAGATTCTCTTGGGATTATTAAACCAGAAGCCTACCACCTAAAAAACTTTGCTTTCAAAGAAATTGAAAAAGCAGGGTTCAAAGTTGAGTGCATAAAAACTACAAAATTGTCTAAAGAAACTATCGAACAACACTATGCAGGACTTAAAAAATTAGCACAAGAAAAACTTGAAGCCGGCAATGATTTTTTAATGAAAGTATACAACAGAGTTGTTGAAAACATGCAAAAAGGAAAAGTTGTAATTTTTATTGTAAAAGGGGATGAAGCTGAAACCGCTAGATTTAAAAACTTTGTCGGTGCAACTCTATACCAAAAAAGAAGCCCTGATTCACTTAGAGCAATGATTGAATCAAAAGAAGTTGCAAAACTTACCAAAAAAGGTAAAACAATCGACGAAATCACAAAATTCAGAGAAGAATTTAGCTATGTACACGCATCTGACACAGACTATTTTGAAGGCAACAGCGGAATTAAAAATTATGACAGAGAAATTCTAATTCACTATCCAAACAAAAAACATCTAATTAACAATTAACAATAATTTTAAATGCACGCGCCACAGATAAAAAACAATTTTGTCTGTGGCTTTTATTTTTAAATCAAGCACAAATATAAGCTAACTAAGCCGGCACCAACACCCAATTAATCTCGTCGCCTATTCTTGAATTCTCAACAAAAGAAAGTCGCTTTAAGAGCACACAAGAGGCCTCATTTTCAATTTTACATCTGGCTTCTATACCAACAACATCTTCAAACATCAAGGCCCACAAAATCAAATCACGACTAGCCTCACTTGCATACCCCAAACGCTGAAAACTTGGGGCAATACTGTATCCGATTTCAACAAAACCCTCTTTATCCGGCTTTCCAATAAATCCTACACCCCCAACAACTATGTTGCTACTTTTTTCTACAATGAGCCAAAGTCCCCAACCAATTTCCGTTTTGTTTGTCGACAAAAACTCAATAAAAACAGGAAGAGCCTCCTTCACATCAGAACTAGGCCACTCATCTGCAACAGGCATGGAAAATTTATCCTCAAAATTGCCTTCTAAAAGCGCTTGCAACATGCTTAAATCACAAGGAATAAGGATTAATCTCTTTGTTTTTCTGGAAAAATTTTTCATACAAAAAGTTTATCATAAAAGAAAGGGGATAAGACATTCAAAACCCAAATTTAAACTAAAAACGACTACACTCAGATTTTAATCAAAACAAAAAAAGATTTTTGTAAATGTTATACAAAAAAGACACCATAGGGTTTATTTTTAATGGCGGGAACGCCAAGTAGGGACCTCATACCTACAGCTCTTAAATTCGCTTAAGTCTGCGGTCAGCTCGGCTTAACTTGTTGGTAAATACTTGAAATTCACTGTAAAATACAAGCCTCTTGCTCCTCTTATTAAACAAAAAGAACACCTATAAAGGTGTTCTTTTTGTTTAATGGCGGGA
>JAEWYI010000078.1 GCA_023395735.1 Cyanobacteria bacterium OH_SFB_17 | reverse complement strand
CGCAGTTCTTGGCGAATGAAGTGAGCCTTAGAAATGAGGTCCCTACTTGGCTCCCGCTAACGTTTGTATTTCTGAAGAGGTCTTTTTTTTATGGAGTTTTGGACTAAAGAGGCCTGCGTTTCAAAATCCAATTCTTGACCATTTCAAACAATTACTTCGCTCGTCCTATCACGTTTCCGTTTTCATCATAAATAATCCCATTTATAGAATGGGCAATCAAGTTCCCATCAGGCGAAAATCTATAATGCTCGTTTTTTGAAACAGACAAGCTTGTTAAGATAAGCTCTCCTGAAAGGTTGTAACGATACCCGCGATGCGGGTACAAAGAAGTATCCCTGTCATATTTATCAACATATTTTAACCTGCCGTTGACGTAAATATATCCCATGTTCAAGGCATCTCTGTATTCGACAGTTTCTCCAATAATCTCACCACTATTATTATAAGAATACACAACCCTTTTAATGTTGCTGTCATTTTTGTCAAAAACCGCACGCCCTAAAATTTGGATACTGTCAACTTGCTCCTGCTGAACATATTCCCGAGCAGAATTCACGTCAAACTTAACGCCGCCTTCTATCATTGTAGAAAAGCCCTGTAACTGGATTAAAAAAAACAATATAAAGCTAATTAAAAGTTTTTGCATAATTTTCTCCCAAAATTTATTTAATTATAAATCTAAAAAAGTAAATAACAATCGATACTATCTAGTTTTTTTGGATTATTTTTAATAAAAAATTAGCAAAATTATTTTTGTTTGGGGTTAAAATAATATACATGATTACAAATACTATCCAAAGTCTTGAATACAAGAAAAGTTTTGCACCCAAAAAAACGCAAAACCCAAGCTTTTGTGCCAAAATCATGCCTCAAAGCACGATGAAACGTTTTAGAGAAAAAATGCTCAATAAAGCTGACAATATTATCATTTCCTGCCATGCTTCCCCTGACGACGACACAAGATGCTCTGTAGAAGTTTTAGGAAACTGGCTAAAAAAAATGGGGAAAAAAGTAGAAATTGCAGTTAATTCAGAAAAAGCAAAAAAACTTTTCATTCAAGAAAGTGAACACCCAGTAAACAAAGACCAAAAAGCAGACCTCCTTTTCTGTCTGGATTTCAACTCAAAATCAAAAAGACCAAAATCCTACATCAACTCATTTGAACAATATTATAAAAAACAAATTGCAGGCTTCGACCACCATCCAAGAAGAAAAGGCGACAAAATGGACGGTGAATTCTACGTCGATAAATCTGCACGCTCCTGCTGCGGCATATTGTTTAGATTTTTTGATGCAATGGGAGAAAAATTAAGTGAAAAAGATCTGACAACACTATACTGCGGGATGCTAAGTGATTTTCAAAAATCAAAATTGGTAAAAATCAAAGCTGGAAAGATTATCCCGACAGAATCCCTGCTACAAGATAAAAATTCAAAAGAAATTTATGAAAAAATATCAAATTCAATCACCCCGGAATCAAAAACAAAAGTAATAAAATATCTGGACGTCTTATCAAACCTAAGTGAAGATGAAAAAACTTTCCAGAAAAAACTTTTTACTGATTTAAAAGTGTCAAAAGACGGAAAACTTGCCTACGTCAAAATCCCTCCTAACGACCCTCTATGGCTTTCTCTAGGTGGCGACACCCCACGAATAAGTACAATAATGGGCGATTTCAGAAGAAGAGTGATAAATAACATACAAGAAGACGGCGCTTTTTCAGAGTCACAAAAAGAAACTCTTAAAAACGTAAAAGGTGCAATGATTTTCTACAGTGGTGGAAGCGTCTATCAAATGAGTGTCCACACAAAATGTATGAAAGCACTCAGCATAATCAGCAAGGCAAAAAAGGAATGGCAAATCTACCTGAAAAAAAATTCAAAAAATATTGAATGGCAAGGCGGAGGACACGAAAACAGAGCCGGCGGAAGAATTTTCTCACTCGAAGAAAATGATATCCAAGCATATGTTAATGCCTATCTTAAAGCCGCTGAAAAAGTCGGGGAACAAAAAGAAAAAACTTCCATTATTCAAAAATTAAAAGATGTTTTTAAATAAAACGTTTAAACAAACGATAGGCGCCAGCGAAGCTGGCGCCTATCGTTTGTTTTCAAAAAATATTTCTAATAAAGCGCAATGATATCATTAATACCTTTTTGTGCATAATCAAAAATCTCAATCATTTGTGACTGCATAAAAGGCTCACCCTCTGCTGTAGTCTGAAACTCGATTATTTTTCCGCTTTTAGTCAAGACAATATTTGAATCAACTTGTGCTATTGAATCTTCTTCATAGCACAAATCTAGCATAACTTCTCCATCAACGATTCCTGCTGAGACTGCAGCTATAGGTTCTATTATCGGATTTTGAGCCAATTTCCCTTCTTGCAAAAGTTTATCCACTGCAATCTTTAAAGCTAAAAACCCACCACAAATACTCGCTGTTCTTGTTCCACCGTCTGCCTGAATTACATCAGCATCAACAATAATGGTAACATCAGGCATCTTTGACATATCAACACATGCTCTAAGGCTTCTGCCAATTAGTCTTTGTATCTCTTGAGTTCTACCAGAAACACTGGTTCTTTCACGTTTACACCTTGTATTTGTCGAAGAAGGCAAAAGCGAATATTCAGCAGTAACCCAACCTTGCGCAGAGTCTTTATCCATCCACTTTGGCTTAGAAAAATCAACAGATGCGGTCGTAATAACTTTTGTATCACCAAACTCAACCAAAACGGAGCCTAACGCATTTTTGGTGTAATCTCTAGTAAATTTTATTTGTCTTAATTCATTGTTTTTTCTATTGTTCTTTCTCACTAAATCCTCTTTTCTTTTTTTAAATTTTCTCTTTTGTTGGTATTTTTATTCCATGTATTCGTTTTTATATTTTACTACAACAGTGAAAGCTTACTTTTTCTACAGAAAAAGTAAGTCGTAGTCCCAGATATAAATTTGTCCACAATAGCGACAAACTGCGTGATCGTTCATGAAAGCCAAATCAGGCACAAATGTATAGCCGTCAACGGTTATCAAAATTTCGCCGTTTTTGTTATATTCTTGAACAAATTTTCTATCGCCTTGGTAGTCGGGCGAAAACATGAGTTCAAATTTATCGATTGATTTACAATTTTTGCATCTAAACATTTAGTTCTTAACCTTCCACGTCATTTTTGGCTCTGTCTAGAATTTTTTTATCGAGCTTAATTTCAGCTTTATTTAGATTTTTATACCAAAGCGACCAGCAAATACTTCTAAGCGGGAGAGTGAAACAGATTACTATATAGCCAAGAGATGACGATACGAGGGTTTTTGCAATCCAGAGCGAGGATATTTGAAAGGCAGTTGGAGTTTTGCCTAAGAGCAAATTTATATCATCGATTGGAAATTGGCTTGCCCAGATATCGAACGGAATAACAATGAAAGAGAGCAGATGCCCAAAGTCGAGCAAAAATTTTATCAATTCTGGGATAACAAAGTAGGTCAGTCCGCCGATGAGCGCCATAAGCCCGACGGTTCTTGCAAAGTTAGTTTTAATTATAGATAAGCTTTTTTGAAAACATGCGAAGGGTGATTTGTCAGGTTCAAAGGTAAAGACTTGGAAAATCAATATGAAATATACAAAAAGGATTCCGCCTATAACCCAAAACAGAGGGAAGAGCGCAAGAAGTGAAAAGATACCAAATAATAGCCATAAAGCAACAAAACTTGGAGTTCTTCTTGTAATAAGTTCTGTATGAGCAGAAAAATCGTAGACACGTCCTGATTTCAGCATATTATCCAACATAGAATTAACTGCCCCGTAAGCAACAAGGTAGTCCCAAAAAGCTTTTGCAAAAATCAATAAACCGGGAAGAGTAATTATAAAAAGTACGATAAATATCATAGAAAAATTATCAAAGAGTCCGTCTTTAACAATCCATTTCGGCAGATTTTGGGCATAGAAAAATGATGCCAAAAGAGTTAAGAGTATTCCAAAAATTTGGCCGAGGACAGGAAAAGCCATGAATTTGAAAAAGCTTCCAAAATTTGTAAAATACAATTTTAGACTTTGTCCAAAAATACTCCAAACACTATCTTTAACTTTTGCCATCTTTTTCTCCGTACTAATTGATAAATAATTTTAGATTTATGCCAAATTTCTTATTTTCGAAAAGGGAAAGATTTGGCAATGAATAATATTTAGTTTATAATAAATAAGAAATATGTACAACGGGATAGATTATGAATTATATTGAACTGATAAAATCATTCAGCGGCGAAGATTATGAAAAGGACGTAAATTTACATATCCACTCGGACTTTTCTGATGGGAAATGCACTCCTGAAGCACTTGTAATGCAAGCGAAAGCAAAAGGGTTAAAGCATATCGCGATTTCTGATCATAATACTTTAAACGCATATTTAAAAACAAATATTTCAGATGAAGAAATGGTAATTCCTGCTATTGAGTTTGATTGTTGGTATGGAACAGTTTTTCTTCACATGTTGGGATATGGAATAGATTTCAACAACAAGGAACTTCAATCGCTGTGCGCAAAAACAAAACGCGGGACTGAAGCTGATTGGGTTAGAATTTTTTCGTTCAAACATCCTAAAAGAGTTATAAAAGCAATCCATAATGCAGGCGGAATTGCTGTTCTTGCTCATCCTGCATGTTGCTTTACGCCAAGTCTCGATAGACTCGTAAGAAATTTAAAAAAACTTGGGTTGGATGGAATTGAGTGTTATTATCCTTATGCAAGACACAGAAAAATTGTTAAATTTCACAAATCAGAAACGGCGTTTAGGTTGGCAGAAAAATATGAACTGATAAAAACCGGCGGAACCGATGAGCACGGAGAGCTGAAATAAAGTTAGTTCTTTTCAAGGTACAAAGACCGTGCTGGACTTTTTGGACATATCAGGATATAATTTGAATGTTAATCAATTAAGGATTATTTATGAAAAAGATTTTTATAGTTTGTTTTGCTTTTTTAATAACTCAGGGTCTCTCTTTTGCGGACGAAATTATTGATGCAAGCGGAAATATTTCTCCTTGCAGGATAGAAACTGTGTCCGGCGGATTGATTGAATACAAAAAAGATGGAAATTTATACAGCTTTCAAAGGGAAAAAGATTCTTTGATATTCAACGACTATGTTGATGTGAGAACAAAAGTTCTTAAAGGAAAAACAATCCAGAGAATTACAGGGAAAATAATCGCGAAAGATTTTGACGGTCTAAAAATCAGGAACGAAAACGGTGATATGTATGTTCCTTTGTACAGAGTTAAGTTTATCGGGATTTACAAACCCTAATTAATCTATATATTTTCCGTCAAAAAGTGTCATAACCATAGAAACTTGATCAGAAGTAATAACTTTTTCAACTTTTTTCTTCTTTTTTGCAAGTTCGTGTTCAATAAAATCTGTGTCTTCATCATCTGTTGAGATGTTAGAATCATCGTTGACTTCATTATTTCTTGATGCAGTCGGCGTTGTTTTTTTCGCAGGCGTAGCTTCAGCAGATTCTTCAACTAGATTTTTTTTTTCAACATTTGCAAACTCACTTGCATCTGCCAATTTTATAACAACAGGAACATCTACTCCAAACATCGCCTTCGAGGCCTGCGCAAGGGTCTTTTTCTTCATATCGGAAGATAACATCTTTACCGCAAATTCCTTTTCACTACCGATTACAATTTTTTCTTTTGAGATTTCAATTGGTTTTGTGTGCTCGGTCAAAAGCGAAATTGTAGGAGGACTTGAAATGTTTTTCAAAAAATCGTTCCACAATAAACCGACTCCGCCTTCAGATGTTTTCGGTTTAGACATAGGAACAGTCGGAACATCTTCTTCCTGCTCAACAACCTTAACTTCTTCAGTTTTTGGCTCCTCTATTTTATTCGAAGCAACCGTTTGAGCTGGTGGCTCTTGTTTTTTTACTTGTTTTTCTACAGTTTGCTCTTTTATCGGTTCCGATTTAGGTTCGAGTTTTTTTATCTCTGCTGGTTTAAAAGCAGGAGCGGAAGGCGCGCTTTTAGCAACACCACCTTGCTCAAGCTTCAAAATTCTATCTTGCAGTTGAAGAAGAGAAGAATTTTGCGCAAGATTAGCCAAATCAATTATCGCTATTTCTAACCACAACTGCTGGCTTGTTGTTGCCTTTATTTCTTTTATATAATTTCCTGTTTTTTCAATCAAGAAAACGATTTGATGAGCGTCAATGTTTTCGCATTGCTTTTTAAGTTCATCAATCTGCGGTTGGTTAAGCTGGGTCAAATCCAATAAAAGAGAACTTTTTTCACAACTTTTCACAACCAAAAGATTTTTTAAATAACCCAACAAATTTATTAAAATCTGAGCAGGTTCGTTACCTGAATTATAAATATTATCCAAGATTTCTATCGCTTCTTGCTGATTTGATTCTATAATCTTTGACACAAGATTGTACAAAACATCAAAAGAAATTCTTCCCAAAAGCTTGTTAACATCGTCAGAAGTTATTTCTTTTGCTCCGTCAAGAACACTTACCTGATCAAGCAGTGCAAGGGAATCCCTCATTCCACCTGATGCGCTTTTTGCAATTGTCAAAAGAGCTTCTTCATCAATCTTGATTTTTTCTTCTTTTGCAATATATTTTAAATGTTCAACGATATCTTCTGTTGTAATTCTCCTAAAATCAAAGCGCTGACAACGGCTTATTATAGTTTCCAAAACTTTATGAGGTTCTGTAGTTGCCAATATAAAAATAACATTTTCAGGCGGCTCTTCCAAAGTTTTTAAAAGCGCATTGAAAGCATGATTTGTCAGCATATGGACTTCATCGATTATATAAATCTTATAACGCCCATTAACAGGCACATACTGGATTTTTTCAAGAATATTTTGCGCATCTTCTACTTTTCTGTTGCTCGCCGCATCAATCTCAATTACATCAATTGGATTTGAGTTTTTTATATCAATACAACTCGGACAATCTTCACAAGGAATCAAAGTTGGTCCTGTTTGGCAGTTAAGAGATTTTGCAAGAATTCTTGCAGTAGAAGTTTTTCCTGTTCCTCTTGGGCCAGTAAAAAGATAGGCATGAGAAATTTTATTCAACTCAATTGCATTTGTAAGAGCACGCTTTATATGGGATTGCCCAACTACTTCCTGCAAATTTTTTGGTCTGTATTTACGATATAACGGAATATACTTACTCATATTTTAATATTTTTTAATCCTACTATTCAATTCTTGTCAGAAATTCTTCTTGTCTTATAACAATATTAATGTTAAAACTATTATATCGTAATTGCTTTTAAATAGGTAGATTTATGAACATAATTAAACCAAAAAAACTAAATATTAACGAGACAATAGGAATTTTGGCGCTTTCAGGGTGCATAGAAGAACAGAATAAAATTTTCAAAGCCCAAAAATATCTAGAATCAAAAGGATTTAAAGTTGTTTTGTCTAAAAATATTTTCGACAAAGAAAGATATCTTGCAGGAAGTGATGAAAAAAAAGTTGAAGAATTGCACAATTTTTTCAGCGATACATCTATAAATGCAATTTTATGTGCAAGAGGCGGATATGGCGTAATAAGATTATTAGAGAAAATTGACTTTTCTATAATAAAAAATAATCCCAAAATTTTTGCCGGATACTCAGATGTTTCAGCACTTTTGACAATGATATATAAAAAAACAGGTCTAATTACTTTCCACTCACCGATGGCATCAGGAGATTTCGGAGACGAAAAAATTTGTGAATACACAGAAAATTCTTTTTTCAAAACCCTAACCTCAACCTCCCCAATCAATATAGCACCCGAAAACAATAGTTTTGAATACTATTCAGGAGTGGACGAGGGAATACTTTTTGGAGGTAATCTGGCAACCATAACATCTCTTTGCGGTATGGATTTTATACCCGATGAAAACTTTATCTTTTTTGCTGAAGATTTGAATGAACCAGCCTACAAAATAGATAAAATGTTCACCCAACTTTTTAATATTGAAAAATTTAAACAAAATATAAAAGGGCTCGTCCTTGGTGATTTTCTTAACACCGAAAAAGAATATTTTTCAGAATTTATAAAAGAACTTGCACAAAAACACCAAATCCCAACTCTTGATGGGTTTAAAATAACCCACGCAAAAGAAAAATTAACCCTCCCAACAGGGGTAAAAGCCATTCTTGATACAAATAATAAAATTCTTCACGTTGAATCTTATTTAATTTAAATTAATTTAAAAAAAAGGCGGATTTGTTTTTAACAAATCCGCCTTTTTTAATTATATCTGACTACTCTTCAAAAGTTTCATCATCTATTGTAAAGTCAGGAGTTCCAAACATTCCTTCGATTTCTTCCAAAATCGCAGAAGGTTTTCTTGCCTGATTTCTTTGAGCTGCTCTTCTTTGAGCTTCTCTGTCTTTTTCTTCACTAGCGTTTGTCAAGTGATGGAAGCCTGTACCTGCAGGGATTAAACGTCCGATAATAACGTTTTCTTTCAATCCTCTTAACAAGTCTTTTTTACCTTCAACCGCAGCTTCTGTCAAGATTCTTGTTGTTTCTTGGAATGAAGCAGCTGAGATAAAGCTTTCTGTGTTCAAACTTGCTTTTGTAATACCAAGCAATAAGTGTTCACATTCTGCTTTGTTAGCACCAGCTTCTTGAGCAGCCTTGTTTTCGTTTTCAAACGTTTGAACTTCGACAAGTTCGCCTTGAAGTAATTTAGTATCACCAGGTTCAAGAACTTTAACTTTTTTAGTCATCTGTCTAACGATGATTTCAACGTGCTTATCTGCAATTTCAACACCTTGAGAACGATATACTCTTTGAACTTCGTCTACAAGATATTGTTGAGCAGCTTCAGGTCCGTTCAATCTGATAACGTCATGCGGGTTCAAAGGACCACTTGTTAAAGGTTGACCTTTTTTGATTGGTTGTTTATCTGAAACGATGATGTTTGAATCGATTGTATATTTGATTTCGACTCTTCCATTTTCGTTAACAAGATATAATCTTGGAACGTCATCTTCAATTTCAAGCTCAGCAACGCCGTCATCTTCTGCAAGAATAGCGCAATCTTTTGGTTTTCTTCCTTCCAAAAGTTCTTCTACTCTCGGCAAACCTTGAACGATGTCACCTGTTTTTTGTCTTTCGAATACCAATGTCGCAAGCATATCACCTCTTAATACAAGAGCACCTGAATCAACTTGAAGCATTGTACCCGGAGATATCAAGTACGGTCTTCCGTTTCTAACAACAACCTCTGTCTTAGAAACTTTTACAACCTTACCTGAAACAGTAGATTTTTCGCCACTTTCAGAGATTACTGAATCCAGTCTTATAAAATCACCTTCTTTAACACAAGCTTTTGTCTTAATAGGCAATTTTGTTTCGTAGTGTTCACAAACCAACAACAATCTTCTTGCGTCTTCAACACCGCTCTTGATTGAAGCGACACCATCATTAATCGCAAGAACCTGAGTTTTTGCAACAGGTGTTTTTGGTTTAATTGTTTGTCCGTGTTTAACAAGAAGTTCTGTTTGAAGTGAAGAAGAAAGTCTTGAAGCTCCCTCAATTTCACGACGAACAATCAATGTCTCCAACACAACGACTTTTAGTTTGTTTTCGCTGTCAAGTTCAACCATACCTTTTAGATGCGACAAGTAACCTTGCATTTGAAGCACTAAGCTTGTTCTTGTTAAAGTAGCTCCGTCAAGGTTTCTAACTCTAGCACCATCTTTGTATTGAAGTTGAGTAACAGGTACAACGTCGATTAATTCTTCTGTTGTATCGAATTTAATTGAAACATCTTTTGGCTTAATGCTCATAACTTGAACAGGTCTTACCAAAATTTGGATAGGTTGATTTGCGATGTTTTCTTCGTCAACAGACAAACTTGCATCCAATTCTTCATCCAAATCATCGATGTCTAAATCATCAACATCAGATTCCATAATCGTTACGATAGAAGTTTCTTTCGCTTTGATACCTTGAGCAATCAAAGTGCCTTTGCTTACAATTTCGCCTTCTTCAACTTTAAGTTCGTTAACGCTTGAAAGCGAATGAATTTCACCAGGTCTGATTACAACTTCGTGAATAATATCATTACATTCTCTCAATTCTACAATACCGTCGATGTGGCTGTAAATATCTTTTACAACTTCAGTTCCTGCTGTAACAAATGTTCCAGATTCAACCATTTTCAAAGTAGCATCTTTGCTTATTTGGTGAATTTCTTCAGGAATAAATACAACATCACCAGGTTTTGTAATAATTTGATTATCATCAACTTCAACGTCAACGTATCTGATTTCTCCGCTTGATTTAACTGAACATTCATCGTCAATCAATTCGGCAATAATCATACCGTTTTCAACAGTAGTATCAACAGGAGCTTTAACGATATATCTTTCTCCTGTCGCTTCAACTGTCCAAAGTTGTTCTTTTTTAGTTTGTTCAAACGTAGCATTTGAAGGGATTAAAGAAGCAATTACAATTGTAAGCTCTTTACCTTGAACGATTTTTTTGATTTTTTTACCATCAAAATCTGCGTCTTCAATTACCAAGTCTTGTCCGACTCTAACTTCTCCACCGTGTTCTGAGATGGTAAGAGTTTCAGCAAGTTTATCTCCTTTAGAAAGTTTTTGTTCATCTTTAACAAGAACTTTTGAACCGCCAGGAAGGTTATAAACATCCCCACCTAAAACCCAAACGATACCGTTTTTGTTTGCAGTTCTAGAAATGTTGCCTTGTCTGTCTTTCTTTTCATCCGCGATAAAGTCTTCAAACAATACTTCACCTGAAAGATCAGATGTAATATCCTTTGTAGCTTTTTCTGTCAAACGGCTTCCGTCCCCTTGAGATCCCGGTTCAAATTCGGCAAGCTTGTCGCCTTTTTTAACCTGAGTTCCATTGATAACAAGAACTGTTGATCCTGCAGGAATGTGATATTTCTTAGCGCCTTTTGCACTTTTAACTTCAATGTCTGCTTCATAAGTTGCAACTTGTACAACATCACCATGACGTGTTCTTAATTCACGGGTTTTTATTTTAGAAATAACTTCACCAGCATCATCTGCAATAATTTCTTTTGTAGCTCCAGAACCTTTGAATACACCACCTGTGTGGAATGTTCTCATCGTAAGCTGTGTTCCAGGTTCCCCGATTGACTGCGCCGCGATAATACCGATAGCCTCGCCAACATCAACAAGTTTTTGAGTTGTCATTGCCCATCCGTAACATTTTTGGCAAACGCCATATTCAAGTCCGCAAGTAAGAGCTGAACGAACATCCAATTCATTTAAGTTCAATTTAGCAACTTTTTTTACGTCTTCTCTATCAAGAGTCGTACCGGATTTGATAATTACATTTCCAGCTTCGTCTTTAATATCTTCAGCAATTGTTCTGCCCAAAAGTCTGTCAGAAAGAGGAGCGATAACTTTTTCGCCATCCATAATCCCTTTCATTCTGATAGATTTTTCAGTATGACAATCTGCATCTCTGATGATAACATCTTGAGCAACGTCAACCAAACGTCTTGTCAAATAACCTGAGTCGGCTGTTTTCAACGCTGTATCTACAAGCCCCTTACGAGCACCGTATGATGAAATGATATATTCGGTAACAGAAAGACCTTCCTTAAAGTTTGATTTAATCGGTAAGTCGATAATCTGTCCTTGCGCGTCTGCCATCAAACCACGCATCCCCACAAGCTGAGAAACCTGAGATAAGTTACCTCTCGCTCCGGAGAACGCCATCATATATACAGGGTTGAGTCTATTAAAGTTTCCTACTACACTGTCAGTCAATTTTGAAGTTGTTTCTGACCAAGTGTCGATAACCTTTGTATATCGTTCTACTTCGGTGATTTCACCTTTCAAGTAACGGTGTGTAGATTTATCAATTTCTTTTTCCGCATCTTCTAGCAATTTTGATTTAGCCTGAGGAACAGACAAGTCCGAAATTGAAATAGTTACACCAGATTTTGTAGCAAATTTGTATCCTAAATTTTTAAGGCTGTTTGCCAAGGTTGCTGTTTTAGCTCCGCCATATTCCAAATAGATTTGAGATAAAAGGTTATTCAAACTTTTCTTATCCATTTGTTTATTAATAAATTCAGGAGTTTTTTTTGTTTTTGTATAATCCATTTTTATTCTTTCCCTTTATTAGTACTTACATACATTTTAAAACTAAGCAAGAGCACTTCTTACAGTTTCGTTAAATAGAATTCTACCAACGGTAGTTTCTATTCTGTCACCTTTTTCGTCTCTAACTATAATTTTATCGTGAAGCTTAATCACTCCGACTTCAAGTGCAGAAATAGCATCTGCAAAGTTATAGAAATGTCCTTTTGGCTCCATATCGTTGTCTTTGATAAGAGTCAAATAATACATACCCATGACCATATCCTGAGAAGGTGTGATAATCGGCTTACCTGTGGCAGGTGCCAAAATGTTGTTAGTCGCTAACATTAACATTCTTGCCTCTGTCTGTGCCTCAATTGAAAGAGGAACGTGAACGGCCATTTGGTCACCGTCGAAGTCGGCGTTGAACGCAGTACATACAAGCGGGTGAAGCTGAATCGCTCTACCTTCAACAAGTTTCGGTTCAAATGCTTGAATACCAAGTCTGTGAAGAGTTGGAGCACGGTTCAACATAACCGGGTGTCCGTCAATTACTTCTTCCAATATATCCCATACAATCGATTCGGAACGCTCAATCTTTTTCTTTGCAGATTTGATATTTTGAACATATCCGCGTTCGATTAATTTATTTACAACAAACGGTTTAAACAACTCGATTGCCATTTCTTTAGGCAAACCGCACTGATTTAAGCTCAATTGCGGACCTACAACGATAACCGAACGGCCTGAATAGTCAACACGTTTTCCTAACAAGTTCTGTCTGAAACGACCTTGTTTACCTTCAATGATGTTTGATAAAGATTTAAGCGGTCTGTTGTTCGGTCCAACAACTGTTCTTCCGCGTCTTCCGTTATCAATCAAAGCATCGACAGCTTCTTGCAACATTCTTTTTTCGTTTCTTACAATGATTTCAGGTGCACCCATTTCAAGCAATCTTGCCAAACGGTTGTTTCTGTTGATTACACGTCTGTACAAGTCGTTCAAATCTGATGTTGCAAATCTTCCGCCATCCAACTGAACCATTGGTCTCAAGTCAGGTGGTGTTACAGGAAGTACATCCATAATCATCCAAGTTGGATCTGTATCTGAAGAAATTAAAGAATCTAGCAATCTTAATCTTTTAATCAATTTGCTTTTTCTTTGAACAGAATTAACATGACCTTCAAGTTCTGTTCTGATTTCTTCAGCCATTTCTTTAATATTTAATTCAGCGAGTAAATCCTTAATAGCTTCTGCGCCGATACCGACTTTAAGCTCTGATTCTTCGTTTTCAATGATATAGTCTTCATATTCTTCTTCGCCCAAAAGCTGGAATTTTTTGAAAGAGCTTTCAGCAGGGTCAATTACAACATAATTGTTGAAATAAATAACCTGTTCCAAATCTTTCAAAGACATATCAAGAAGAAGTCCAAGATAAGAAGGAATACCTTTCAAGAACCAAATATGGCTGACAGGAGCAGCAAGTTTTATGTGCCCCATACGGTGTCTTCTTACTTTTGAATCAGTAACTTCTACTCCGCAACGTTCGCAGATGATACCTTTGTGTCTTACTCTTTTATACTTACCGCAATAGCATTCCCAGTCCTTTGTTGGTCCAAAAATCTTTTCGCAGAATAAACCGTCACGCTCAGGTTTTAGCGTACGATAGTTAATAGTTTCAGGCTTAGTAACTTCGCCGAAAGACCAGTTCATAACTCTTTCCGGTGAAGCTATACTTACCCTTATATAATCAAAATAATCAATACTAGTAGACAATGTCGTTCTCCTTTTATTTGGAAGTCTAGAGGTTTGGAAGTTAGAAGTTTGTTTTGTTTATCAAGCTTCTAGCTTCCTAACGCCTAAGCTTCAATTATAATTCTCCAAATGTAGTAGGTGTTTCAAAGAAGTTGATATTCAACAACTCTGAATCTATATCGGAAAGCGTTCTTTTTGGAGCTGATTTTCTCAAATCATCCATATCGCTCATCAAATCGACTTCCGCACCGTCTTTCTTGGCAACAGTGATATCCAAACCGATACTTTGCAATTCTCTTACAAGAACCTTGAATGATTCAGGAATACCAGGTCTTGGGATGTTATCACCCTTAACAATAGCTTCGTAAGCTCTGTTTCTTCCGTTTACATCATCGGATTTGATTGTAAGCATTTCTTGCAATGTATAAGCGGCACCGTAAGCCTCAAGCGCCCAAACTTCCATTTCACCGAATCTTTGGCCACCGAATTGTGCCTTACCACCCAACGGTTGTTGAGTTACCAATGAATAAGGGCCTGTGCTTCTTGCGTGAATCTTATCATCAACTAAGTGGACAAGTTTCAATATATATGAAAGACCTACAGCAACTGGTTGATCAAACGGTTCACCGGTTCTTCCGTCAAGAAGCATAACCTTTCCGTCTTCTCTAACCCAATCACAACCAGAATCTTTAATACCCTTCATAAGCTCAGCTTTTGTAGCTATTTCAGATTGGTTGTCGCCGTACATTTCATCGAATGATGGAGCTTCGTAGTGATTTCCAGTCAAATAAGCTGCCAAACCTAGCAAACATTCATAAGTTTGACCAACGTTCATACGTGAAGGAACCCCAAGTGGATTCAACACGATATCAACCGGCGTACCATCAGGCAAGAACGGCATATCGTTTTTAGGAAGAATTCTTGAAACAATACCTTTGTTACCGTGACGACCTGAAAGTTTATCCCCTACTGAAACTTTACGTTTTTGAGCGATATAAACTCTGATTACTGTGTTAGCACCAGGAGGCAATTCATCGCCTTTTTCTCTGTCGAATACTTTTACGTCAAGTACTCTACCGCCTTCTCCGTGAGGAACACGAAGAGAATTATCTTTAACGTCTCTTGCTTTTTCAGCAAAAATCGCTCTCAACAATTTTTCTTCAGGCGGATGTTCAGATTCACCTTTTGGTGTAACTTTACCTACCAGAATATCATCTGCATAAACTCTTGCCCCGATTCTCACGATTCCTCTTTCGTCCAAATGTCTTAAAGATTCTTCAGAAACGTTTGGAATTTCTCTTGTGATTTCTTCAGGTCCAAGTTTTGTTTGTCTTGCATCTATTTCTAATTTTTCAATGTGAACTGATGTAAAAATATCATCGTGAACGCATCTTTCAGAAAGCAAAATAGCATCCTCGAAGTTATATCCTTCCCAAGGCATATAAGCAACAAGAATATTTTTACCTAATGAAAGTTCGCCGCAATCAGTAGAAGCACCGTCAGCGATTACATCGCCAGCCTTAACCTCTTCACCTTCTTTTACGATAGGTCTTTGGTTAATACAAGTATCTTGGTTACTTCTTAAATATTTCATCAATTGATATACGTGACGATGACCTTCTTTGTCTTTTATTGTGATTTCTTCGCCGACAACTCTTTCAACAATACCGTCAACTTCAGAAACGCTAACCATTCCTGAGTCTTTTGCAGCTCTAGCCTCAAGACCTGTACCAACTACAGGACGTTGAGTGATTAAAAGAGGTACAGCTTGACGTTGCATGTTTGATCCCATCAACGCACGGTTAGCATCGTCGTGCTCGATAAACGGAATCAAAGATGTCGCAACTGATATGATTTGAATAGGGCAAACACCAACATAGTCGACTTTATCCTTTTCGCACATAATAAATTCTGAACGATAACGAGCAGGAACATAATCTTCTTTGAATGTTCTGTCTTTGTTCAATTTAATATCAGCTGGAGCGCAACGGAAGTTTTCATCTTCGTCTGCTGTCATATATACAACTTCGTCTGTTACAACACCGTCTTTAACAATAAAGAAAGGTGATTCAACGAAACCATAATCGTTAACTTTCGCGTGAGTCGCCAAAGAACC
Source organism: Cyanobacteria bacterium OH_SFB_17 (assembly GCA_023395735.1). Classification (GTDB taxonomy): domain Bacteria; phylum Cyanobacteriota; class Vampirovibrionia; order Gastranaerophilales; family Gastranaerophilaceae; genus JAEWYI01. The sequence continues at coordinate 1,542 of JAEWYI010000078.1, read as the reverse complement.
AATCAAACCTGCGTTCGGACCTTCCGGAGTTTCTACCGGACAAATACGACCGTAGTGAGAAGGGTGAATATCACGAACCGCAAAGCCGGCTCTTTCTCTCATCAAACCACCAGGTCCAAGAGCTGAGATTCTTCTTTTGTGAGTCAATTCAGCAAGTGGGTTAGTTTGGTCCATGAACTGTGACAACTGAGATGATCCGAAGAATTCTTTCAATGAAGCAACTAAAGGTTTAGTGTTCAAAAGGTTCAATGGAGTCAAAGTTTCTGAATCTTGAAGAGTCATTCTTTCTTTAACGATTCTTTCAATTCTTGAAAGACCAACTCTGAATTGGTTTTGAAGCAATTCACCAACTGATCTGATTCTTCTGTTACCTAAGTGATCGATATCATCAACAGCGCCTTCGTCATAAGTCAAGTTAATCAAATACTCGATTGAAGCAACAATATCTTGAACTGTTAATGTTCTTGTTGATGCAGCAATATTCAAGTTAAGCTTTTTGTTCAACTTGTAACGGCCAACTCTTCCGATATCATATTTCTTTTCGTCGAAAAATCTTGCTTCCAAAATAGAACGTCCGCCTTGAGGAGAAGCAGGGTCTCCCGGTCTTAGTTTTTTATAAACTTCAACCAATGCGTCGTCAGTTGTTTCAGTTGTATCTTTTTCCAAAGTCTTTTTCAAGAAATCAGGGTGAGTAAAGATACTTTCCATTTCGGAAATTGTGATACCCATTGCTTTCAACAATGTTGTAGCAAGGATTTTTCTGTTTTTATCGATTTTTACATAAACTAAATCGTTTGAATCTGTTTCGATTTTCAACCATGCACCACGGTTTGGAATCAAAGTTGCATTGTACAAACGTTTTCCTGTTGGAGAAACTTCTCTCTTGAAGTAAACACCAGGGGATCTAACGATTTGAGAAACGATAACACGTTCTGCACCGTTTACGATAAATGTACCTTTGTCAGTCATAGTCGGAATATCACCGATATAAACTTCTTGTTCTTTGATTTCACCGCTGTCACGGTTAACAAGTCTAATCATTACACGAAGCTGTTTTGCATAAGTCGCATCGTGGATTCTAGCTTCTTCAATAGTGTATTTTGGATTGTCAAACGTATAGTTTGGCAAGAAATGAAGCTCTAATCTTCCTGTATAGTCCTTAATAGGTGAGAAGGAAAGTAACTCCTCCTTTAAACCTTCTTTCAAGAACCATTCGAAAGATTTTTTTTGCACTTCAATCAGGTCCGGTAAATCATCCAATCTGGTATTCGGGATACCCATAGGAGTTACTCTTTTTGCATATTTTGTTTTAGACATTAATTCACCTCGTCTATGTTTGTGGTGTACGTACAATTAAATTTTTTGCTATTTATAAGGGCTATCGGACCGGCCTTGTTACATGGATTTTTCCACGCCGCTCACAATCCGAAAATTATACCTATTTTAAATTATAAGCATGTTATACCATCCTACTACGTAAAGCATGATAGTCAAGGTAATTTCGCATGATTTTAAAATTTGTCTTTACAAAATGTTACAAAT
>JAEWYI010000039.1 GCA_023395735.1 Cyanobacteria bacterium OH_SFB_17 | reverse complement strand
TGTTTATATTAGGCATTTGAACATATCCATCCGCATCCGCATCAGGATGCGATGGGTCATACACCATTTTTATAGGATCTTTTGCTTCAGTTATACCAGCGACCTGAACCCCATTAGACATCTGACCTTGATTAAGCGAAACCCCGCTTTGTATTCTCATTGTCCCAGTCGCAGGATCAAACTTTGCACTGCTTGTCCCGTTTGAAAAATTCGAAGCCCCCTGTGACAGCTTTTCGTCGTAAATCGCCTTGAAGCTCACTTCTTTTTTAATATAAGGTCCAACACTTCCGTCAGGGCGTCTTGTTGTGTTTATATTTGCGACATTGCTTGATATCGCATCCATTTTTATCCTTTGTGCGTGCATCCCTGAAGCCGCTACATCAAATACATCAAAACTCATATTTTTATTCCTTACACTTAATTGTATTATTACTGCCTGTACCAATTTTTCTTATTTCTACAAGCTTTTTTGAGATATCGGCTTACCCGATTTATGCGCTCGGGACTTTTTATTTTGTCCTTCGCCTGATGCGACTTACCTCTCACATCCGAGTGTTTTGTTATCCGTTCATGTCACCTTTTATTGCAGCTGCAATATTTTTGAGTTGTTTTTGTTCTAATCCAGCTAGAACATTGTAACGAAGACCCACAGAAGCCATATCCATAACTTCTTTTTCCATATCAACGTTGTTTCCGCTGGAATCTACACCTGAAGCCGTATCTTCTGCTACTTGCGGATTATAATCTCCATAAATATCTGATTGAAGATAAGAAGCTTTTTGTGGGGAAAGCCCTCCGTTTGAAGACGACATAACAGAATCAAGCGACATAGGATTAAATTCTATGCTGTTTTGGCGTTTTATTTCTTGTTTAAGTTCGTCTTTTGAAATCATTTCTTCAAGTTGGCCTTCAAAGCTTACTTCTTTTCTCTGATAACCAGGTGTCATAACGTTTGCGATGTTCGCAGTTATGGCTTTTTGGCGGGTCATTAGCCCATCCATTGCAAGTTTTGTTACGTCAATTGTTCTTGTTGATATTAAATCCATTTTTTACCTCCAGTTCAAGTTGTTTGAATAATTAAATTTCAAAATCTAATTTTACAAACCTCCTTTTAAAACCGTTATTTCAAATTCTGTAGATATTTCATCTGATTTTTTCAAATCCAGTTTTGCGTATAATTCTTCAAGCGTTTTTTTGCAAATTACAAGACCGAGTCCTGAGCCTGAAGCTTTTGTGGTGAAGCCTTCTTCAAAAATTCTATCTTGAATTTCTTTGGAAATAGCTCTTCCGTCGTTTGAAATTATTATTTTTACATTTTCTTCTTCATTTTTTGTGTTAACAATAATTTTACCCTTTTCTTCCATACTTTCAACTGCATTTTTAATTAAATTAATCAACACGGTTAAAAATTTGTTTTCATCGATTAAAATTTGTGCTTCTTGACTTATGTTTGTTTCAAAATCGATTTCTCTTCCTTTTGCATAAATTTTTGCCATATTTACTGCATTTTCAAGAGTTTTTCTCAAATCATATTCTTTTAGCTCAACGTTTCTAAGTGATTTGAAGTCTAAAAGAAGATTTCCGCACATTTGTAGAGATTTTCTAATGCAGTCTCTTGCATTTAAGATTGAATTTTTTGTCTCTTCGTCTTCAAATCGAATCTTGGCCTGTTGTTTTTCTATAATCGCCGAATAAAGATTGCAGATAGAAAGCAGATTTCTCATTTCATGTGCAATGTAGCTTGATTTTGCGAGGATAAATTCAAGTCTTTCTTTTGCATCGGTTGTTTCTTCAACTTTTTCTTTTTCGATTTGAGAAATTAAAAATTCTTGGCTTGTTTCGTTGAAGTTTTCAATAATCTTTCTGACGGATAGGTTCAAAAGGTCGTTTTCACGTCTTTCCGGGTGCCACTTGTCTTCAAACCCTTTTAAATCAACTTTTGAATTTTCATTTATTATTGAGAAAGCTTCTGAGAGATTTTTTGAGTGGTGCATAATATAAATATCAGCGCAGTCTTTTATTTCGCATGTTTCAAAATCAAATATGAAAGCGGCTCCATATCTTTCTGCCAAAACAAAAACAAACTCTGTATTTTCCCAAGGGTTTCTTTCCAAAACGTTTTCAAATCCTTCAATAGCCGAGTAAGAAAAATCGTAGACTTTTGCATTAGAAAATTGAAGTCTTTTTAAAAGGCTGGAAAAATTCTGTTTGCTTTGTTCTTCCAACCTAAGTAAAACAAGACAGTCTGTATTTTCTTCAAGAACCGGTTCAAGAATTGAACGAAACAGACCGTTGATGGTCTGTTCGTTGCAAGGCTTGTTTTCTTGAATATAAATTAAATCTTTTAGTCTGTTTTTTTGATACACTTTTAAAAATCCCTTGTTTGAAGTTTGCAAGCCTTCAAAATCCCCTAAACGGTCATTAATGATTTTCTTTTGTTTGCAAATCCGTTGTTAATCGCATAAAGTACAGCTTGTGTTCTGTCGTTTACTTGAAGTTTTTGGAAGATGTTGTTTACGTGAGTTTTAACTGTTGTTTCAGAGATAAACAATTTTCCTGCAACACCTTTGTAGGTTACGCCTTGAGTCAACAAATCCAAAACTTCTTCTTCTCTTTGAGTTAAGTAGCTGAGTAAATTTTCTTCCGTTGTGCAAACACAAGTTTCTTCTTTGAATGAGCGTTGGAAGTATTCGAAGAATCTTGATGAAAGAGCTGATGGAAGATAAATTTTTCCTGCGGCAACTTCTTCTATAGCATAAATAAGTTGTGCAGATGCCATGGTTTTTAGCACATATCCCTTTGCGCCTAGTTTCATTGCTCTAAAGATAAGATCAGCATCATCATATCCGCTCAATGCAACAATTCGCACCCCTAAGTCTAATTTTTCTATTTCTTGAATAGCTTGAAGCCCGTCTTTTTCAGGCATGTTGATATCCATCAACACAATGTCAGGACGGTGTTTTTTAATTAATGAAATTCCGATGTTTGCGCTTGTTGATGTTCCAACAACATCAAACTGTCCTTCTAAACTGATAATCTCCCTAATCCCCGCAAGATGCTCATAATTGTCATCAATTAATAAAACTCTTGCCTTTTTCTTGAATTCCATTACTCTTCTCATGTTTTTTAACTCCTTATCAATAGCTTAAAGTAAATTTTTTCTTTCCTACACTAAAGATAGTACATTCTTTTGGAGGAGTTTATCATCAATACAAAGGTCAATTTTACAGGGGTTTTGGGTGTATAAAACGATTTAGACCACATGGTCTATAAACAGGTTCAAATTTAGTCATATTGTTATTTTTCAAAACTTATTCTGAATTTGAAATCCATTTTTAGTAATTTAAAAATACCAGACTAAACAGAGGATATTTTTGCATACGAAAATACTCCGAAAAGTCGCTTGTAGAGAAAGTCTATACGCAATTA
>JAEWYI010000119.1 GCA_023395735.1 Cyanobacteria bacterium OH_SFB_17 | reverse complement strand
CTAGCTTGGAAAGCTTTTTATAAATAGAGTTTTCAGAGATTGAAAGAATTAAAATCAAACCAGAGATGAACATTTAATATTTTAGACTTGCGACACGTGAGTGTACAAAATGATTGGGTGTCATTTTGAAACGAGTTAGGTAGCACAGGAGCTACCGCTGAAAACTAAATATAATCTATACCGTGGGCTTGTGGCGCAGCGGTAGCGCAGAGGACTCATAATCCTTTGGTCGCTGGTTCGAATCCAGCCGGGCCCATTTTTTAAAACTCCCTATTAACGGGAGTTTTTTAGTGTTTTAACAGGGTTTTCAGCAGGTAAATAATTTCAAATTAGATTTGTTTTTATGCATTAATATTGATGAAATGTATTTGTAATACACAAAAAATTACACAAAATTTTTTAAGATATATTTTTGGTAACTAAAACAACTAAAACATAATAGCTAAACCATTTGTGATATAATTCAGTCATGCAAGAACGTATTAAAAAATTAATTAAAAATGGTGAAAGAGTAAATATTGAATACAAAGCGGCTCAAAGAGCTCTACCAAGAAGTATTTATGAAACTGTTTGTGCCTTTTTAAATACTAAAGGTGGCGAAATTATTCTAGGTGTAGATGACGATAGAAACGTTATTGGAGTAAAACCTGAAAGTGTTGATACGTTTAAGAAAAATTTTTCAAGCGAAATAAATAACCCGCAAAAAATAAATCCGACTGTTTATCTTAGCATGGAAGATATTAACATTGACGGAAAAATTATTTTATACATTAACGTTCCTGAAGGTTCACAGGTGTATAAATGCGATAACAAAATATATTTGAGAAATCACGAAGGCGACTACGATATTTCGAATAATCAAACGTTAATTGGAAATTTATTTGCAAGAAAAAGTTCAACTTATAGTGAGAATACTCTTTACCCAGCCATCTCAATGGATGATTTGAATCAAGATATAATTGAAAAAGTTCGTAAAATGGCAGTATTACGAAATAAAAACCATCCTTGGGCAAAGATGGATAACTTTGAACTTTTAAAAAGTGCGTCTTTACACCTGAAAGATTATTCAAATCAACAAGAGGGTTTTACTTTAGCATGCGTATTATTGTTTGGTAAAGATTTACTTATTCAAAACATTTTACCGCATTACAGAACGGATTTAATACTAAAAAGAGAAAATGTTGACCGTTATGACGATAGAGATACGGTTCAAACAAATCTTATTGACAGCTACGACAGGATTATGGCATTTGTTGAAAAACATTTATCATCACCGTTCAAAGAAGACGATAAGGGTGTAAGAATAGATATAAGAAATGCAATTTTTAGCGAACTTGCAGTAAACTCACTTATACACAGGGAATATACATCACATTCATTTGCAAGATTTATAATCGAAAAAGATAAAATTGTTATAGAAAATGGTAATAAACCTTTTGTTTGCGGTAACATAAAACCTGATGATTTCAGACCATACACAAAAAACCCTACAATTGCAAAGGTTTTCAAAGAAATTGGTTATGCAGAAGAATTAGGTTCGGGTATAAGAAATATCATGAAATACTCAAAAGAGTATTTTGGCAACAATCCTGAATTTGTTGATGATACGCTGTTTGTAACTACGTTAAAGTACAGTACTGAAAAATTGAAACAAAACAGTGCACAAGATAGTGTACAAGATAGTGCACAAGATAAAGAAATGAAATTGCGTGAATTTTGTAAAACACCTAAATCCTTACAAGAAATTATGGGCTTTTTAAACATTTCGCATAGAGGTTACTTCAAAAAAACATATCTGCTACCTTTGCTTGATAAGGGTATTATCGCTCCAACAATACCTGACAAACCAACAAGCAAAAATCAGAAGTATGTAGTTGTTGAAAAAAAATAATTTTACCTTAACAAAAACTTTGTTTTTTTATGTTAATATTTTAATATCAATTTAAAGAATAAGGGGTATGGATATTGGGTTTTCTTATTGTTTGTTTAATTATTTGGATAGTAATTTATTCTGTTAAAAAAGAGAATTTTAAACAACATAAATCTGATTCTTCAACGATTTATAATTCGCAAGATATTATAGCTACTGATTTACAGTATCAAAATTATATTGAAGGTTATGAAAATATTAAATTACGCAATGACCTCTTAAACACTACCACTCCGCCAGTAAAATCAAAATCAAAAAATTGTATTAAATTTATATCAAATAGTTTAAAATTTAAATATCTTGTGTGTGGCGATTTTTATTTTTTTCAAGATTCTAAAATTATATTTGAAGCTACAAATGTACACAATTACGCATTGTATGTTTTAGTCGAAGGAAAAGGCTATAGACAAGTGGCAAAATTTAAAGAAAAACGAGGTACAACAATTGATAAGTTGAACGATACTTATGACGATTGGATTCTTTTGGTTAACAAAGTTACAAAATTATATGAAAGCCCTGAAAAAAGATGTTCATATTTCGATTCTAAAATTGGGCTTTGTGTTTGCTCTGATTTAGAAATTTATCATAATGGTACTTTGGTTAAAACATTAATAAATAATTTTACCAATCCCAAGGTAAATAACTATGGAGAAATTTTATATACAAATTCAAAAGGGGCGAGAAACAAATTAAATATACTTGATAATTCTGTGAAAAATGTACAAAAAGGAACAGCTATTCAGTGTTATAATCTTGATTTTAAACAGTTCAAGGAATTACATTATGAGATGTTAGACGAACAGGATAATGTTTGTTTTTATTTTTATAAAAAAGAATGCGACTCATTTTATATTGTAAATGAATTTTGTAAAAACGCTGATTGCTTTTCAGTTATACCTAATAAATTTGAGGACGATATAGAAACTATAAATTATTGTGCAAAATACAACAAAAGCAGAATAAAAGATATTGCTTTTATGTTGTATGCTCTTGACCGAACGCCAAACAATAGATGTGCATTTTCAGCAACTTTATTTGATGGGGCAAAAAGGAGTAATACGTGTGGTGGAAGTGCTGTGTATAAACTACCTATGATGGATTTCTATAAAGGACTAGAAGGTAAATATGCAAGTATGAATGAAGAATCTCAGCATTTTTTAACACTAGAGCAAAAACAAAATTTTAAAACTCTTGTAAAAATAATTTATGATAAATATGGATTAGATGTTAATTATACAGAATTACCGAAAGAATTTTTCAGTAATTTAGTTGCAGAAGATTTAATGTACAAAAAAGTATTCGAGTTTTTATTTCAGTTTATGAAGCTTGATGGCAGACATGACAAAAACTATAAATGCATAAACCCTGTGTGGGAAACTATTGAAGAATATAAAAATGAAATGAAGCCAAAGTATAATGAAATTAAGCAATCGTTAATTGAACAGGGTGTAATAGTAAAAAAGTGGAAATCTGAAATAGAATTATTCAGAACAGCATATGCAATGTTTCCAGACAGCATTTATCAATATAGAATATCTTGGTTAGGTTTACAATCTTTAGACATTTTTATTCCGAGCTAAAATATAGGAATTGAGTATCAAGGGATACAGCATTACGAGCCAATTGACCTTTTTGGTGGGGAAGAAGGTTTTAAATATCGAAAAAAACTTGATATTCAAAAAGCACAATTATGCAAGGAACATGGCATAAAATTAATTGAATGGCGATATGATGAAAGTATTTCATCATTAATATTGGAACAAAAGATAAAATGAGATTAACAAAATTTTGGTATAAATGTTTTTTATATCAATTAATAATTAAAAATTAGGAGTAAATTATTATGGCAAGACGACGTAAAGATATTCTGGGGTCCTTTATTTCAGCAGTAGAAAAAGAAGCAAAACGTTCAGCTAGAGAATATGACCGCCATCAAAGATATTTGGAAAAAGAAAGAGCTAGAAGAGCTGTTTTATCCAGTAGGCATAGTGCTTTGAAAAATGCATGCAGCTTTTCTTGGCAAATGGAAAAAATACGACTCAATTTTAAATCTTTGCATAACAATAATGTTGCCGAAATTCGGGAAATAATAGAAAAATTTAATAATTCTGAAGTTTTAATTGACATTTTAAATTGTATAAAAATAGGGAATAGAGTACAAGCCATTGAAATTCTTATTGAAAATTCAAATATAACTTATAATGAAATTTTGGATATTATTAGTAATATTGAATGTAATTTAATTGAATTTTTAGAGAAAAACGAGGAGACTTGGTTTGATGACGCAATAGGAGAATATGAATTTTTAACACAAAACGACATTTTTGAAATTACAGAAGATATAGATTTTGATACATCAAAAGCTGAGGTAAGTATTGAATGTATCCCTCTTGATTTAGAAGAAATAGTCACGGGTAAGGATCCTAGTGTTGTACAAAATAAAATTGTGAAAACATTAAAAAAAGTAAACGATAAGTGGAACACCGAATTATGTAAATATCATGAAAAACGAGAAAATCTTGTTGTAAGTAACTTAAAAAAACAATTTACTTCAATTATCGATTACGATTATAAAAATGGATATAAGTTTGAATTTGAAGAACTATTTAACAATGAACCATTTGTTTCTAAATTAGAAATCATAGAGCCACCCATTTTAAAGATTAAAAACATTATTGAAATTGAAAATAAATTTAATAATTTAGGTAAAAATAAACCTACAGAAGAAAATATACATTTATCGATATTAGACAAAGTTTTACTAAAAACACCACTTAAAGAAAAAGTCGATAAAAAACGAAAATTAGAGTTAGAAAAGCTAATTGGATATTGGGAGAAACAACAGGCAGAAACAAAAGCTTCAATAGAACAAGAAATTGAAGATGCAAAAATATTTAATAAAAATGAGGAAAATACTTTCAAGAAAAAATCAGAAGAATATAAAAAATATTTAAAAAATTTAGAATCAGAAAAAGAGACTTTTTTATTAAATCAAAAAAACTATAATGAAAAAGTACAAGGTAAAATCATTGATTTTCAAAATGGGGTAAAAGAAGAAGTTGAAGAATTTGTTTTGAGAAATTTAGAATTTTCTGTTTATCCATTTCTTAGCAAGAAAAATATTGAATTAAGTTATTCAAATGATAATAAAATTCTTATTATTGATTATGAATTGCCAAATATTGAAAATATCTATAATATAGATAAAATAAATTATAATGCAACAAAAAATAATTTTACGATTATAGAAAATAAAGAAAATGTACTAAAAAATTTATATAATGATATTATTTATAAGATATGTTTAAGAACTATATCGGAAATATTTGAACTTGATAACAAAACGAATTTAATCGATATTATTAGCTTTAATGGTATTTTATCACATATTGATAGGGCGACAGGACAAGAAAGAGTATCTTGTATCTGTTCATTGCAAACAAATAAAAATGAATTCCAAAATATTGATTTAAAAAATGTTGACCCTAAAACCTGTTTTAAATCTCTTAAAGGTATTGCCGCTACAGAGCTAGCTTCATTAACTCCAATTCGCCCTATAATGATGATTAACAAAGAAGATAGTCGTTTTATTGACGCATACGATGTTATTGGCGATATGGGTGAAAGTTACAATTTGGCGACAATGGATTGGCAAGATTTTGAAAATTTAGTGCGAGAAATTTTTGAGAAAGAATTTAGTCAAAATGGTGGGGAGGTAAAAGTCACACAGTCAAGTAGAGACGGTGGTGTTGATGCTATTGCATTTGACCCTGACCCGATTAGGGGAGGCAAAATTGTTATTCAGGCAAAACGCTATACAAATGTTGTTGGAGTATCAGCCGTCAGAGATTTGTATGGAACAGTTATGAATGAAGGTGCAATTAAAGGTATTTTAGTTACAACCTCTGATTACGGTCCTGATTCATACGAATTTATAAAAGATAAACCTTTGGCGTTGTTGAATGGTTCGAATTTATTACATTTACTTGAAAAGCATGGGCATAGTGCAAGAATTAATATCAATGAAGCTAAAATGATTAATAAACAAATTAACGAGGATAGATATTATGTAAATGATAACATGCAAGCACAAAGTCAAGCTTATCTTGTACATAAAGAAGGATGTTCATGGTTGAGCTTAACTGATAGTAAAACATATTTGGGAGACTTCCAATCGATTAGTCAAGCGATTGATGAAGCAGAGAAATATTATTCACCAATTGAACCTTGTGAACATTGCTGTACAAAAAATATAACGCAAAGTTACTCTGCGATGCACTGATTACCGATTACAAAAAATCAAATCATAAATCAATCGACAAAATAGAAACTCATACCGATTTTTTTAAAGCATTTTTCGGCGAAGACAGGAACATAAAAACAATTGATGAAGATGAATTAACGGATATGATAATTGAACTGAGAACGCATAAAAACAAAAAGGGTGAAACTTTATCCAATGCAACTATCAACAGGTACATGAGTTCTTTAAGACGGGCATTCAACATCATTAAAAATAACAAGAAAATTGACTTTTGGATAAACCCCTGCGATGGTATCAAAAAGTTTACAGAAAAAGAAGCTAAGAAAAATATTATTAAAAAAGAACAGCAACAGGATTTCCTTGACGGATTTACTAAAAAAACAACAGTGCAAAGAGATATAGTTGAATTAAATTTGCAGTTGGGATTAAGAATAAACAATGTTTTACTTTTAAATAAAAACCAAATTGACCTGCAAAATCTAGTAATATCAATTGCACCTGATGAAAATAAAACAGAAGAAAATATCAAACTAAAAATTAATAAACGTGCAGAAGAAATTATAAAAAAATACTACAATGATGCCGAGTATTATCTGTTTACACATAAAAGCGGCAAGTACAAAGGGCAACCGTTTAAAAGTATCAACAAAGCTCTGAAAACCGCAGGCAAAAGTATTAATTTTGAAAACATGACAACTCACGATATAAGAAGAACCGTTGGAACTAGAGTTTATAAAAACACAGGCAACATTTTAATAGCACAAAAAGTATTGCACCATAAGTCATCAAAAACGACTGAAATTTATCTTGATGTCAGTCAGCAAGAAATTAATGATGCAATTGACGGATTAGCCGATTAATTTGATAAAATTGTTATCAATATAAAAATATTAAAAAAGCCTTGACAAATTTTTCTTTTACTGTATATTGGTATTGTGGTATTAAAATACCAACATAAGAATGGAGATAAAAATGCAAAGCGTTTTAAAAATATCAGATGCAGCTTCAATAGCACTACATGCAATGACATACATTGTGTTTCATAGTAATGAACCTGTTTGTACTAAAGATATTGCAGCTAACTTTGGGGTATCAATAAATCATCTTTCAAAAGTACTTCAAAGACTTGTTAAGGCAGGTTTGCTAACATCTATAAAAGGACCACTTGGAGGTTTTGAACTTACAAAAAAATGTGAAGACATTACTTTTTTAGAGATATACGAAGCAATAGACGGAAAACTCAACACGGGTTGCTGTTTGTTTGGCAAGGATTTGTGTAGTTGCGAGACTTGCATAATGGGGGATTTCTTAAACAAAACCAACAAAAGCGTAAGAGAATTTTTCGGCAATAAAAGACTATCCGATTTTTGTAACCAAAAGAAGGATTTAGAACAAGGACTTATTTAGTACAATAAGCAGGAAACGCTTTCCTGCAAAAGATAACAATCAAGGAGACGTAGAAATGTTTTTTGACAAACTATTCAAAAAAGAGAAAAAGGAGAAAGAAATGACATCAATGTTTTGTTTTCAGTGTGAGCAGACAGCTCAAGGGAAAGGGTGCACCGTTCAGGGTGTATGTGGTAAAAAAGCAGATACCGCAAATTTACAGGATGAATTAACCAGTACTTTAATCGAACTTGCTAATTCAAACGAGATTGAAGAAAAAGTTACTAAAGTACTTATTGATGGTTTATTTACGACAATTACAAACGTAAATTTCGATGATGAGTCAATAAAAAAATTAAATAGTGAAATTTCAGCTATGATTAAACGTCCAAATGATTTTGACATCAAGTCTGTTTGGGAATGCAACGAAGATATCAGAAGTTTGAAATCTTTAATACTATTTGGTCTAAAAGGTATCGCAGCATATGCCCACCACGCTTGGGCATTGGGCTACAAAGACGAAGCAGTTAATAACTTTTTCTATGAAGCACTACAGGCTGTTTCAAAAGACCTTTCAATTGACGAACTTTTAGGGCTTGTATTGAAAACAGGTGAAATTAACCTAAAATGCATGGAGCTTCTTGATAAAGCAAATACAGAAACTTACGGAAATCCAGAGCCGACACAAGTAACCACTAACATCGAAAAAGGTCCTTTCATCATTGTAACAGGACACGATTTGCACGATTTAGCTTTGCTTCTAGAACAGACTAAAGACAAAGGTATAAACATTTACACTCACGGTGAAATGTTACCTTGCCACGCTTATCCTCAACTGAAAAAATATTCACACCTAAAAGGAAACTTTGGTACAGCTTGGCAGAACCAACAAAAAGAGTTTGACAATGTTCCTGCTCCAGTACTATTCACTACAAACTGTATTATGCCTGTAAAAGACAGCTATTCAGATAGAATATTTACAACATCAGTAGTTGAATATCCTAATATGGTTCACATTGACGATAACAAAGATTTTACTCCTGTAATCGAAAAAGCACTTCAATTAGGCGGATACCCAGAAGACAAAAAAATGACTGGTATCAATGGTGGAGACGTTTTGACGGTAGGTTTTGGACACCACACAGTAATGTCAGTTGCTGATAAGGTGATTGAAGGCGTTAAGGCAGGAGCTATCAAACACTTCTTCTTAGTGGGCGGATGCGATGGTGCAAAACCAGGCAGAAACTATTATACAGATTTTGTTAAACAAACACCGAAAGATACAATTATCTTGACACTTGCTTGCGGTAAGTTCAGATTTAATGACCTTGATTTAGGTGATATCAATGGTATCCCAAGATTGCTTGATATGGGTCAATGTAATGATGCATATTCCGCAATTCAAGTAGCGGTTGCTTTATCAAAAGCATTCAATTGTTCAGTAAACGAATTGCCTTTATCGCTTGTACTTTCTTGGTATGAACAAAAAGCGGTTTGTATCTTACTTACATTGTTATACTTAGGAATTGAAAACATAAGACTTGGACCAAGTTTGCCAGCTTTTGTTTCTCCGACAGTATTAAATGTGTTGGTTGATAAATTCAAAATCAAACCTATTACTACTCCAGAAGAAGACCTAAAAGCAATATTAGGATAAAATTAGCGGGGGCATTTGCCCCCTTTTATTTTCACAGAGGTCAAAATGAATAAATTAATAAAACTGATAGATACAATGATTGAATATGAGATGGGATGCACTAAAAGAATTAACCACTTTTTGAAGGTGTATTCCTTTGCAAAGTTGATTGCTGAAAATGAAAACCTTTCAGAAGATATTATTCAGATTGTTTCTGTTGCATCAATTGTTCACGATATCGGGATAAAAATAAGTTTAGAAAAATACAACTCAACATCGGGGAAGTATCAAGAAAAAGAAGGTCCTGCTGTTGCTCAAAAGATGCTTTCAGAGTTGGATTTTAAACAAGGTTTGATAGATAGGGTTAGCTTTTTAATTGCTAATCATCATAGCTACGACAATATAGAAGGTATTGATTACCAGATTTTAATAGAAGCTGATTTTTTAGTTAATATTTTTGAAGATGGGCTTTCAAAAGAACAAGCGGAACATATTGAAGAAAGATACTTCAAAACAGCGTACGGTAAAAAATTATTAGAAACAATGTATTTAAACTAAAGGAGGTTTAAAATGGACAAAATAGATAAATTAGTAGAAATACTTGAAAGATTAAACTCAGGCGAAAGTCCTGATGCGGTGAGAGAAGAAGCACAAGAATTTCTTGCTCAAGTTGACCCGACAGAACTGTCATTAGCCGAACAAAAACTCATACAAGCAGGAATGGCACCAGAGGATTTAAGACATCTTTGCTCGATGCATATGGAAATGTTAAAAGGCGAACTTGAAAAAATGACAAGCAACCTTGAAGTAGGGCATGTCATAGATACATTGGTAAAAGAGCATGAAGTCATACTAAACTTCCTTGATAAGCTTGAAGAAACAAATCAAGAAGTTCAAAAGTTAGATGCTTACGACTCAAATAATGAAGTATTTGCTAAACTTTTAGATATAGCCGAACATCTGATTGGAGCAGAACCGCATCACCAAAGAGAAGAACAAGTTCTATTCCCAGAAGTTGAAGGTAGAGGTGTTACAGGACCGACAAGGATTATGGTTATGGAACATGAAGATTTGAGAAGATACAAACACGATGTTCAAGACCTTGCTAAAGATGCCGCCAATATAGATTTTACAGAGTTTAAAAATAGATTAAACGCTTCTTCAAAACTTTTGATTATGACATTAAGAGACCATATTTTCAAAGAAAATAACATTCTTTATCCGACATCGTTGGAAGTAATTAAAAATTCTGATGATTGGACAAGGTTAAAAGAAGCATGTGATAAAATCGGCTATTGCTGTTTTACACCTGAGAAGTAGAAATAGAAGGAGAAAATTTATGACAAATACATTTGCTAAAAAGGTTTTGAACCTTAAAAACAGTATAGAATATCAAGAAAATTCAATAGTAAGTAAGACGATTACCAACAATACTAATAGTTCGCTAACTCTGTTTGCTTTTGATGCAGGACAATCAATAGCATCACATTCTGCACCTGTTGATGCGGTGGTGCAAGCGGTAGAAGGTGAAATTGAGATTACAATTTCAGGCGAAAAGTTTGACCTTAAAGAGGGTGATATTATATTGATGCCTAAAGGTGAACCTCACGGACTTGAAGCTAAAACCAAATTCAAAATGGCTTTGTTTAAAGTGTAAATATTTAAAACAAATTTTACAAATAGGTTTTTACAGTATGAATTTCAGGGGGTATTACACCTCTACACAATACGTTAAAAATTACACAAAATATTACACAAACAAGAATTAAAATCCTGAAACAAAAGCTATAACCGCATTCTGAGAAAAGGTTAAACACGACTCATAATCCTTTGGTCGCTGGTTCGAATCCAGCCGGGCCCATTTTTTTTTAATTCTTAAATTTTTGTATTAGTTAAAAAAATGTTTAATGAATATCTAGTGCATAACCGCAATATGTTCGTTATCAGGATCATGTTTTGCTTTATCAATCATAAAAATAATCGGAATTACCAAAAGAGCAACCAACCCAAATATTCTAAATGTATCTATAAATGCCCACAAATTAGATTGTTTCAGCAGTTCTACATACATAAGATAATTGGACTTCGTCTCAGCAACAGATATGTGCATGTATTGAGCAAGTGCCATAGTTGCTCCATGAACTTTTGCCTGAAAAACCGGATTAAGCTGACTTAAATGCTTGACCATACTGTGCTGATGCATCTGCGCGAATCTTGAAAGCATTGTCGAAACAATAGACGTACCAACAGCACCTCCAATGTTTTTCACCAAACTTTGTATTCCACTTGCATTTGTCATCTGAGTATTGCTTAATGTATTCATAGACAAAGTGGTAAGGGGAATAAACGAAAGCGACATTCCTAGCCCGAAAAGTAAATTAGGTATAATAATATTTATCATTGAAATTTGCAGACTTAAAAAACCAAACATAATTCCGGCTATCCCCATAAATAATAAACCAAAGGCCCCCAATAATCTTTCATCAATTTTATTTGAAAATGCACCGGCAAAAACCACACCCAGTATTGCTCCAACCCCCCTTGGCATAATCGCATATCCACTTAAAAAAGCGCTATATCCAAGTAAATTTTGCAAAAACAAAGGTAAAATTGCGGTCGAAGCGTATAAAATTGCATTTACAACTACGAGAACAATTGTGCCAAATGTAAAATTTTTATCTTTAAAAATACTTAAATCTATGATTGCATCCTTTTTTGTAATTTGAGAATACACAAATCCGATAAAAGAAAAAATAGAAATGGCGCTTAACCAACATATCCAATCAGCTTCAAACCAATTTACATTATTTCCCTTATCAAGTACAACTTGCAAAGTTGAAAGCCAAACAATTAAAAAAGAAAATCCTACATAGTCAATTTTTTTAAAACCTTGTTTTTTTGCATATGGTGGATCTTCAATCCATATTTTTGAACAAATAATTGAAAAAATACCAAATGGAATATTAATAAAAAATATCCAACGCCAAGAAAAAGTATCTGTCAAAAAACCACCAAGCACCGGCCCAATAATCGGCGCAATTACAACCCCCATCCCAAAAATTGATATAGCTAAACCGCGTTTTTCTTTTGGAAAACTTTCCATCATAATTGCTTGCGAAATAGGCATCAATGCACCACCACCAAGCCCCTGCAAGATTCTTGCTAAAATCATCTGTTCCATAGTGTTAGCCAAACCACAAAGCAAAGAGGATAGAGTAAAGATTATGATACAAGCAATAAAAAATGATTGTCGACCAAAAATATGGCTAAACCAGTTGACAGAAGGTAATACGATTCCACTCGCAATGATATAACTAGTCAAAATCCACATGGATTCTTCGTTGCTGGATGAAAAAGTTCCAGCCATGTGTGGGAGCGCAACATTGGCAATTGTTGAGTCCAATACAAATATAAAAGTAGCTGTCATAACTGCGATTGTTGTTAACCACGGATTTATCGTTGGAATCCATTCTGTTTGTGTCTTTGCTGTAGTCATTATAATTATCCTTTATTAGATTATATATTTATTTACATTAAAAAACTACAATGGCATTATTGTAAATTTACTAATGCAATTCTTTAATTTCATTATGCCTTGGCTTATTGATCTAAGTTCTTCGTCTGTTACTTCAGAAAAGACTTCATTAAATGAAACTTCTAAATCATTTTTAATTTCTAAATGCAAATTTTTACCTTCATCTGTAAGATATAATTTTTTAACCAATCTTTTGCCTTTGGTTTCAAGCTTTCTATCAATAAGTTCTTTTTCCTCTAATACATTGACAAGTCTACTTGTGTAAACTCTATCTTTCAAAATTATTTTAGCCAAATCCATCTGACAAATTCCTTCTTGATTGGCTAAAACATCAAGCGTAATAAATTGGTCCAACGTCAAACCTGAATTTACAGCTTTTAGATACTGATCACCTTTTTCCAGACAATATGCAGTAGCTTGCTGCATTTGATAGATTATGCTATCTGTAAAAAATTCATACTTCATTAATTAACCTTTCCAAACTGATATTTACTGTTGTAAAACGTTTTAAAAACAATGCGTTTCATTTGTAACAATATTATATTATCATGTTTATCTAAAAAATCAAGATGGTAATTTACAGAGTTGTGTGAATAATCTTTTATTATTTCAAACAAATATTTATTTGAAATAATAAAAGATTTAATAGCAAGTAAGATGAGCTTCAGCACATCAAAGTAGACTAACAAACAACTTAACACGTTTTTTATCTTATTAATTAAAGATTTATTAATTTTTTGCAATTCCTGAACAGAATTGTTAGAATTTTAAAATTACTATTTGGGTTATTTGATTTGAAAAGAAAAAATTTTTTATTAATAATATTTTTAATAGCTTTGGGAATATATGTTTATCAACAAAACAGTTCTTCTTACAATGATATTGAAAACAGAACTAAAATTGATACTAGAGTCAATAATTTAATTCTAAACGAAAATGACACATCTATTTATAATGTTGCAATAAACGAACCAACAGAGCTCGATTTTTTAACAAAAAAGCAAATTTTTGACTTAAGAAAACAATATGCAGCTCAAACGCCCACAATTTTACCTTCAGATTATTCTCCATCTGACATTGTTTTTGGGCAAATTGAAGACAATAAACCTTGGTGGGGATTATTAACGAATGAACCAGGAGAACAAAGCATTGATGGGCGCTCGGAAGAATCAAGATTTATAAACAATCCCCTACTATTTTTTGGGATTAATAATGGATATATAAAACATATTAGGAAAAATGAACAATCAGAAATTTATGCTAAACCTATTTCAATCTCAATAAACCCTAGTAAAAAAACTATATATGTAACATATGATATATTAGGATATTACAGAGATCTAGGATTGCTATTTGATGACAATACTTTTCGAATCGAAGGTGGAGTTGGCGACCTAGTCTTTGAATGCGTTAATGCACGCGATTTTGGATACAATTATGCTTATGCATATTCATCCCAAAATATATCTTACGGAGAACATGTAAATAACTTGTCAACTGGAGTGCAACAGTTACAAGATTTTATTCACACGGGCGGAAGCTGTGGCTACAACGGAGGATGTAATAATGCCTCCCCTTACCAAGATTACCTATTCTTCAGAGCCCCGATGACGCTCCCAGCCCAAATGGCGATAAAACTTTGGAAGAAAAAACCTATAAATGAAAATTCTCCTGCTGATTTGTACTATTTCGTTAATTTTCAGTAAAGATTTATATTAATTATCAAGAGCAAGTAGCAATTATGGTGGACAAAATAGTAAATAAAAGTCAAGCCGTACAATCCTGCAAGCTTTGCCCACCCTTGCTTGATAATTAGAGATATACTACTTAAAGTTAAATCGGCAGAGTCCAATATACTTGAACTTAAAAATGTTTAATGTGGCATAGGTTTGTTCATTATATAATATTATAATAGTTATAGGTAATAATTGTGGAATAATGCTCGAAAATACAATTACAGCAGCAAAAGAAGATGAAAATTATATCTCAAAAGGAAGCTTTGAAAAAGAGGTTCTTTCTGATAGTGATATATCTAAAATTGAATTTTCATTTGTAAACTTTACAAGGTGCAAGTTTATTAATTGCGATTTTACTAAAGCCGAGTTTTATAACACCGTTTTTGATAACTGTAATTTTGCAAATTGTGTTTTTACAAACAGCTATTGGAAAAATTGTAAAATTCTCGAGTGCAAAGGTGACGGGAGTAAATTTAATCAGAGCCATTTAAAAGAAACATATTTAGAAGACAGTGTTTTTAGATATTCAGATTTCTCTGGGGCTTTATTGGAATATCTTGTTATTACAAATTGTGATTTCACAGAAGCCTATTTCCCTGAAGTGAAAATTATACGACCTACGCTTAAATTCGTTAATTTTTCAGGAGTAAATTTTTTAAATACGAAACTAAAAGGAATTGACCTGTCAGGTTGTATTATCGAGGGCATTGCTATCTCCGATACTTTTAAAGAAATAAAAGATGCGAAAGTTAATCCAATGCAAGCCGTTGAACTTGCACAACTGTTAGGGATAAGGATTATCTAGTGCAACAAAAAAGGAACTTCAT
>JAEWYI010000041.1 GCA_023395735.1 Cyanobacteria bacterium OH_SFB_17 | reverse complement strand
GGTCAACCTGCAGTTTTCAAAATCAAAATTAAAGAAATTAAAGAAAGAGTTCTTCCTGAAGTGAACGATGAGTTTGCTCAAAAAGTAGGATCTTTTAAAACCGTAGAGGATTTGAATGCAGATATTCAAAAGTTTCTTGATTCTACAAAAGAAAAAGAAGACAAAAAAGCTAGCGAAAACGCAATTTTCGAAAAAGTTTTGGCAGGGGTGAAAATTGATATTCAAGAATCAATGATTGAAAGAGAATCAGAATCTTTGATTGCAGAATACAAACAAAGACTTCAGATGCAAGGTTTCAGCTGGGAAGATGCTATTAAATCAGACAGCGAAGAAAACATCATGAAAACGATTAGAGAAGATGCTATTGCAAGAATCAAAAATTCGCTTGTAATCGACAAAATTGCTCAAGTTGAAAATATTAAAGTTGAGTCTGCTGATTTGGAAAAGAAATTCAAAGAATTGGAAATGGCTTATCAAATGCCTAAAGCTGAGTTGATGAAACAGCTTCAACAAAATCCATCTTTGTTTACGTCTATTTCTCAACAGGCTTTGAACGAAAGAGTTATAGCTTTCTTGTCAGAAAATAACAAAGTTGAATTTAAAAAACCAAAAGCTAAAAAAGCAAAAGCGGAATAGTGGGCTGTTCCAATCTTTAAGAAAACATGTTATGATATAATTGGAATAAAGAAAGGGAATAAAAAATGAGTTTTGTACCGGTAGTAGTAGAACAATCAAGCAGAGGTGAACGTTCTTTCGATATTTTTTCAAGATTATTGAGAGAAAGAATCATTTTTTTAGGCACAGCAATTGACGATATGGTGGCAAACCTTATTGTTGCTCAAATGTTGTTGTTAGACAGCGAAAATCCCGAAAAAGACATAATGTTGTATATTAACAGCCCGGGCGGAAGCGTTACGGCAGGTTTTGCAATATATGACACAATGCAGCATATCAGATCAGATGTTTGTACAATTTGTCTTGGACAAGCGGCGAGCATGGGTGCATTCTTGCTTTCAGCAGGAACAAAAGGCAAGAGAATGGCTCTTCCTCATTCACGTGTTCTTATCCACCAACCATTGGGCGGTGCGCAAGGTCAAGCGACTGATATTGAAATTCAGGCTGCAGAAATTATCAGAATCAAAAAATCTTTAAATGAAATTTTGGCTTCAAACACAGGTCAATCATTGAAAAAGATTGAAAAAGATACAGACAGAGATTATATCATGACTCCGGCAGAAGCGCTTGAGTATGGTATGATTGACAAGGTTATTTCAAGAGAAACTTCTTTGAAAGAATCTAACTAGCCGACACAAAGTATTCTTTGTGAACTGACAAATAGGAGAAAAAATGCAAAAACACGATGACAGCAGATTAAAATGTTCGTTTTGTGGAAAGACACAGGATCAGGTTAAGAAATTAATCGCAGGTCCTGAAGTATACATTTGCGATGAGTGCGTAGAACTTTGCAATGAAATTCTTGATGAAGAATTTTTCGAAGGCAAAGAAAAGGACGATAAAGGTGAAAAAGGCGAAAAAGCGGTAGAAAAACCGATTCCGAAGCCTGCAGAAATTAAGTCTCATCTTGATGAACATATTGTAGGTCAAGATGATGCTAAAAAAGTCCTTTCAGTTGCTGTTTATAACCATTATAAAAGGCTTAAGCACAACAAAGAAGGAAAAGACAGCGGAGTTGAAATTCAAAAGTCGAATATTTTGCTTGTGGGACCTACAGGAAGCGGAAAAACTCTTCTTGCACAAACCTTGGCCAAAATGCTTGACGTGCCTTTCGCCGTTGCTGATGCAACAACTCTAACAGAGGCAGGTTATGTCGGTGATGATGTAGAAAATATTCTTTTGAGACTTTTGCAAAGTGCTGATTATGATGCTCAAAAAGCTGAGCGCGGTATAATTTATATCGACGAAATTGATAAAATTGCAAGAAAGTCAGAAAATACTTCGATTACCCGTGATGTTTCGGGCGAAGGTGTTCAACAAGCTCTTTTGAAAATGATTGAGGGCACTGTTGCAAATGTTCCGCCTCAAGGTGGAAGAAAACACCCTCATCAAGAATTCATACAAATTGACACAAGCAATATATTGTTTATCGTTGGCGGTGCGTTTGTCGGATTGGAAAAAATCGTTGAAAGACGTGCAGATGAAGGTTCTGCAGTTGGTTTTGGCGCGAAAGCACCTGCAACAAGGGCTGAAAAAGAGGCTATTTCTTCTAAGATGCTTAAGAAGCTTCAACCTGAAGACTTGTTGAAATTCGGTTTAATCCCTGAATTTATCGGTCGTGTACCAATTTATGCAGTACTTGATGCTTTGGATGAAAAAACTTTGAAAATGATTCTTACAGAGCCTAAAAATGCTGTATTGAAACAGTACAAGTGCTTGTTGAATATGGATGGAGTCGAGCTTGATTTTGAGCCTGACGCAATCGATTTGATAGCATCAGAGGCTATTAAGAGAAAGACAGGTGCAAGAGCTCTTCGTTCTATCGTTGAAGAAATCATGCTCGATGTAATGTACGATGTTCCGTCAAAAGAAATAGAGCATTATACTATTACTGCTGAAATGGTTAAAAACCGAAATAAAGCTGAGTTGATAAAGCTTCCGACAAAAAAAGAAGAATCGCATGAAGAAGAAATCGCTTAGATAATAAATAAAAAAATAAATTGATAAAGATGCCGATTTTAAACGTCGGCATCTTTGTTTTTTGTTGACTTTTGTATATTTTTGTTTTTAAATTAGCAAAGGAAATAATTTTAGTGTTTTAGTAAATAATGTTATGTGTTAAGTGGAGGTAAAAATGTCTCTTAGTGTTAATTTTATCAATCCGGGTAAAAATGTAGGCAAAACAAGAATTATAGTATCCAATGCTTTGGAAAAAGGTAAACGACAAAATGCGCTCAAAGCTGGTGTTCAATTGGCTAACAATATTCAAAATGATTTGAATACGGGTGCAAAAAATGTTGTTGTTAAAATTGCACCGAAATATAACTGTGAGATGGTTCGTGTTTATTCGATAGAAAAAGGTTTTTGGGAAGATGTTCCTTATATCACCAAAACTGACAAGATAGAAGTATCTGTTAGAAAAAAAGGTTTTATAAATAAATTAAAAGCCATTTTGGGTGATGGAGCAAAGGTCTCTGAAGCCAAGAATAATTCTGCTTTAGGCATATTCAGTGCTGGTATGCGTTCTTATAAAAAGTTATGTAAAAAATAATAATCTCTGATAGTGGTTTGCTAGCTTAAATATCCTTAATATTCTTGCTTGTAGCGCTTTTTATGCTATAATAGGTTTAATAGAATTATGGGGAGTAAAGAAATTGAGTCAGCAAAATATGTTTAGTGACGGAAAAATTGTTCCTGTCAATATAAGAGAAGAAATGAAGCGTTCATATATCGATTATGCGATGAGTGTAATTGTGGGACGTGCGCTTCCTGATGTTAGAGACGGTCTAAAGCCGGTTCACAGAAGAATTTTGTTTGCGATGAACGAATTGGGTATGACTCCGGATAAACCTTTTAAGAAATCTGCCCGTATCGTTGGTGAAGTTTTGGGTAAATATCACCCGCACGGCGACTCCGCTGTTTACGAATCAATGGTTCGTATGGCGCAAGATTTCTCTACAAGATATCAAACAATAGACGGACACGGCAACTTTGGATCAATCGATGGTGACTCGGCTGCTGCGATGCGTTATACTGAAGCAAGAATGCATAAAATTACTGCGTCTATGGTCGCAGATATTGATTGTGAGACAGTCGATTTCGTGCCAAACTTTGACGGTTCACTTGAAGAGCCATCTGTTCTTCCTGTAAGACTTCCAATGCTTTTGTTAAACGGTGTTTCAGGTATTGCTGTTGGTATGGCGACAAATATTCCTCCTCACAACCTTTGCGAAATTGTTGACGGTACAATTGCTTTGATTGACAATCCTAATATTACTGTCGAAGGTTTGATGGAGTATGTAAAAGGTCCAGATTTCCCGACTGCTGCGACTATTGTTGGTCTTAGCGAGATTAAACAAGCTTATCAAACAGGCAGGGGCTCAATAAAAATGTCTGCAGTTGCTGGTTTTGAAGAAATTCAAGGCGGAGCAGGAAGACAAACGAGAACAGCGATTGTTGTAACTGAGCTTCCTTATCAGGTAAACAAAGCTATGCTTATTGAAAAAATTGCAGAGCTTGTTAAGGAACAAAGAGTTGTCGGAATTTCCGATCTTAGAGATGAATCTGACAGAGATGGTATGCGTATCGTTATTGAACTTAAACGTGACGCTAAGCCTGATGTTGTAAAAAATAATTTGTTTAAATTTACGCAGCTTGCAACTACATTTGGGGTTAACATGCTTGCTCTTGTTGGCAAACAGCCTCGTTTGTTGAATTTATA
Source organism: Cyanobacteria bacterium OH_SFB_17 (assembly GCA_023395735.1). Lineage (GTDB taxonomy): Bacteria > Cyanobacteriota > Vampirovibrionia > Gastranaerophilales > Gastranaerophilaceae > JAEWYI01. The sequence goes on along the minus strand of JAEWYI010000041.1, from coordinate 7,328 downwards.
TGATGTGCTTAATGAATTTGTTGAACACAGAGTCGAAATTATTACAAGAAGAACAATTTTCTTCCTTAAAAAAGCAAAAATGAGAGCACATATTTTGTCAGGTTTGCTAATCGCACTTGGATCATTGGATGTTGTTATCGAATTAATCAAAACTTCAAAAACTACAGAAGAAGCTCGTTTGGGCTTGATGTCCAAATTCGGTTTGGATGTTGATCAGGCAAACGCAATTTTAGAAATGCAGTTGAGACGTTTGACAGGCTTGGAACAGGACAAAATCAAGGCTGAATACGAAGAACTTCTTAAAAAGATTAAAGAATACGAAGGAATTCTTGCTGACAGACAAAAAGTTTTGAATATAATCAAAGAAGAACTTCTTGAAGATAAAGAAAAATACGGAGATGACAGAAAAACTCAAATTCTTCCTGAGCAAGGTGAAATGAGTATTGAAGATTTGACTCCAAACACTCCAATGGCTGTGTTTATTACTCACCAAGGGTATTTGAAGAGAATTTCTCTAGATACTTTTGAGCGTCAAAATAGAGCAACAAGAGGTAAATCAGGTATCAAAACAAAAGAAGATGATGACATCCAACACTTCTTTACTGCTATGATGCACGATAAAGTACTTTTCTTCAGCTCAAAAGGTACAGTTTATAGCTTAAATGTTTATGATTTCCCTGAAGGTTCAAGACAATCAAAAGGATTGCCGATTGTAAACGTGCTTCCTATAGAGCAGGATGAACAGATTACGGCGGTTGTTCCTGTAAGCAATTTCTCTAAAGAAGCTAATTTGATTATGCTTACAAAAGGCGGTTATATAAAGAGAATCGAACTTGACAACTTTGCAAACATAAGAAGAAACGGTATCATTGCAATCGGACTTGAAGAAGGCGATGCTTTGAACTGGGTTAAGCTTGCAAATTCAAAAGACGAAATCATCATCGGAACAAGCTGTGGTATGGCGATAAGATTCCCGATAGCTGATCTCAGACCTTTGGGTAGAAGCGCAAGAGGGGTGACCTCTATGAAGCTTAGAACAGGTGACAGCATTGTAGGCTGTGACGTTGTTCCAAGAGATTATGATGCTGATTTACTTGTCGTTACATCCGACGGATTTGGAAAACGTTCAAAATTGTCCGAATTCAGAACTCAAAACAGAGGCGGAATCGGTTTAATCGCGACTAAATTCAAATCAAGTTCATCAAGATTGGTTGCTTTGACCATTGTTGAAGAAAAAGATGAAATTATGCTTGTCACAGCAAATGGAATCGTTTCAAGAATCAAAGCTGGCGACATTTCAAGACAGGGTCGTCCTGCAACTGGCGTTAAGGCACAAAATCTTGTAGGAAACGATATGGTTATGTCTGTTACAAAAATTATCAACCCAGACGATGACGTTGATGAGATTGTAAAGGCTGAAGACTCTCAAGAAGTAGACGATGGAGTAGTTGCAGAACAAACCAGTTTGTTAGATAATCAGGAATAATAAGTTACAATAACCCACAAGGGAATTGAGTTGTTAATTTCCAAGATACAAAATACATATAATAAGCAAAACCGTTTGCCTGATAATAAGAAGGTGAGTGGTTTTGCTTTTTTAGGAAATAATTTAAAGGAAAATGAGATTTCTTTTTTAAAGGAAAAAGCAAAAAAGTATCCGCATGATATAGATTACAAGAAGAAACTATTGATTAATGCAGGTAAAAATCCTGATGAATATTACAGACTTTATGCGATTGTGGGGCCGCAGGAGTTGTTGGAAATTATGAAAAAGAATTCAAACAATCCTGATTTCTTTTCTGCAGGCGAAATGGATTCAAATATAAAAAACGGTACAATGGGTGCTAATACACATTTGCATACTTTAAGCTCAGACGGCTTTCTTTCAGCAGAAGAATTTTTGGAAAAATCTTCAGCCCATGCTGATTTTATTGCGCAAAGTGATTTACAAAATCAAAGAGTGCGAAAATTTTTGACAGGAGTAAGCGATCATGACACAGCAGAATCTGCAAATGATTTGATTAATCTTGTTTATGAAAACCCGATAAAATATAAAAATTTGGGAGTGGTTCTAGGGGTTGAGCACACAACTTTTGACAAATTTGCTCCTGACGTTTTTTCTTCGCCGACTAGCGCTCATATTTTGGCGTATGGAATTGATCCGAATGAAAAAACTTATGCGGCTTTTTTGCAGACATACAAGAATACTAAATCGGAAGTTTTAAAAAAGATGATTGATGATTCAAATAGAATTTATCAAAAATCTTTCAGAACAGGAAAAAAGATTTTTTCTGTGCAAGAAGCTGAGAACTTTTATAATCCTTTGAAAAAAAACATCATGGGTACATTTAATTATGCAAGAACTTATATAAAAACAAAGTTAGTTCTTGAAGAAGTTGTGGTTAAGAATAAAAAATTTCTACAGATTTTTGATTCAAAAGGTATAAAACCGGATGCGGATTTTTTGACACAAGGCTTGCGTGATTATTTTTATAAAGTTGATAAAACAAACAAGGCGAGAGCTCCAGAAAAAACAATTTCTCTTTATCTGGCAGAAATTTTACAAGTCGAACCTTCAGATGTGGAAAAAATTCTTAATTCAACTCAAAAATCTGAGGGGTATTTAAGGTTTGTAAAAACTTTTGAAACAGATGTCGAAAAGTTTAATGCGGGGAATTACAATGGATTCAAATATGTTCCGGATGCAGCAGATGTGTATCAAGCTTTTAAAAATCAACCAGAGACGATTATTGGCGTGGCGCATCCGCTTGAGTTAACTGAAAAGATTTCGGGCTTAGCTTTGCAAAAAAAATATCTGGTATCTTTTTATGAAAAATTTAAGAAAAAATGCAAAGAAAAAGCTTTGTTTACTGAGGTTTATTATCAAAGTTACGGTGAGAATGTAAAACAGGTTCAAGATAATACCGAGATAAAAAAATTGGTAGACTCGTTGTCTAAAAAGCTTGGCTTGTTTAAATTTGGTGGATCTGACACTCATAGAAAAAATCTTTTTAAAAGATATTTTAAATAAAAAATCAAAAAATTTTAGTCTAAATCCAGATTTAATTTTGCTATTTTTACATTAAAGACACTTTCTATGTCTATCCCGTTTAAAATTGAGGTTATCAAATCGTTTGGGTTAATGTTTTTGGGGTCGCTGAATTGTTTTACAATGCCTAAAACTTTTGCATCTGTATATTCTTCGATTAGTCTTGGGCAGGATTTTGTATCGATGTCGGAAGTTTCTTCAGGGAGATTATTAATTACGACCCCGCTTACCAAAAGACCTTTCAGCTGTGCGTGTTGAATAGTCAAAAGGATTTGGTTTATCGAAGAAGTTTGAGGGTTTACAATTATAAGAGTCGGCAATTCAAGTTTTTTTATCAAGTCGCTTACGGACAAATTTATAGAAACTGGTGTCATTAACCCGCCAGTGCCTTCTGTGATAAGACAGTCAGATTCTTTGCAGCAGGCTTCAATCTCTTTTTTTATAAGAGTGTGGTCGATAAATACATTTTCCATCTCTGCCGCGATTAACGGAGAGGCATTTTCTTTAAGCAAATATGTTGAGCGAGTTTTTATGTAGGGATCAACATTTTTCACATAAAGCAAGTCAGGTGACTGCGCAAACCCATTTTTGCTGGGCGCTTTTGTTTGTATTGGCTTGTAGACGCACGTGGAATACCCCAGACTTTGCATTGTTGCGGCCAATCCTGCAGAAATAAAAGTTTTACCTATGTTTGAATCTGTAGCTGTGACAAAAATATTTAACATAAGATAATTTTATAGAAAAAAAATTAAAAGTAAATAGAGCAAGATTGACAAAAGGGTTAAAACTCTTTTGCTCTGGTGATGGGGGGATAAAATATATTTAATCAGTTTATTTTGTTTTTGTACTTGCAACAAATGTATCGCTTGCACACTCATTAGCCATTTTTGCCTGTTTAGCTAATTTTTCTGCTTTTGTCAAAACTTTTCCAATTCCTTTTTCAATTGAAATAGGGCTTATTTCCGGATATTTATCTGGTCTGATTCGGTTAATGTTCATTTCTTATTCCTTTTTTAACAGTGTTATCACTATTTGTGAAAACAACCGTAAAACTTTTTTTTGCTTTTTTCACATTGTTTTTTTTAAAATTTTTAACAAAAGTTTGCAAAAATCAGAAGTTGAGGCCTGCGCCTTAAATTATGATTGTTTTTTTGATATAATTGAATAGCTGAAAATAAATAAAATTAAGGATTATAAAATGAGTGAAAAATTTATTATTAAAGAAGAGTTTTTAAAACAGGCAGCAATTCTTGCAAGAGGTGCAGAGGTTTTGCCTGGCGGAATTGAGGAACTTGCGATAAAGCTTCAGAAATCTAAAGAAAGCGGAGTGCCTCTAAGAGTAAAATTGGGTATGGACCCTACAAGACCTGATTTGCATCTTGGTCATACCGTTGTAATGAGAAAATTGAGAGAGTTTCAAAAACTTGGGCACAAAATTGTGTTGATAGTTGGCGGAGCTACTGCTATGGTCGGCGATCCTTCGGGTAAGTCTGAAACAAGACCGGCTTTGACAAAAGAAGAAGTTGAATCTAATGCAAAAACTTATTTTGAACAAATGTCAAAAGTTGTGGATGTTGAAAATGCAGAGATTGTGAACAACGCGGATTGGCTACATAAATTAAGCTTTGTAGACACTTTGAAGTTGTCATCTCAGATGACAGTGGCTCAAATGCTTACAAGAGACGATTTTGCAAAAAGAATGGATGAAAATAAACCTATTTCAATCCACGAATTTTTCTACCCTCTAATGCAGGCTTATGACTCGGTTGTGGTTGATTCAGACATTGAGCTTGGAGGAACAGACCAAAGATTTAATGTTTTGTTGGGAAGAGAAATCCAATCGGCTTATGGTAAAAAGAATCCTCAAATGGTAATTTTATTACCGCTTTTGGAAGGTACAGACGGGGTTAAGAAAATGTCAAAATCTTATCCAGAGCATTGTATTTCTATCAACGAGGACGCAAAAAATATGTTTGGAAAACTCATGAGTATTCCAGATGAGTTGATAATGAGATATTACGTGCTTTTGACAGATGTTGAAGAAAGCGAATTGAAACAAATTAACTCACAACTTAAATCAGGTGCAAATCCACGCGATATTAAGATGAATCTTGCTTACATTATTACTCAAGAGTATTGTGGAACAGAAGGCGCAGAGTTTGGAAAATCCGAATTTATAAATGTTGTATCTAACAAGGGGATTCCAACAGATATTCCTGAGGTTAAAATAGAGGGTGAGAAAAATATTTTAGACTTGCTTGTTGAGCTAAAATTTGTTCAAAGTAAAGGTGAAGCAAAACGTCTTATGCAAGGCGGCGGCGTGAAGCTTGATGGAGAAAAGGTTTTAGACTTGGGCTTAGTCTTGAATGTTGATAAAGAAACTGTTTTGCAGGCAGGAAAAAGAAATTTTGTCAAAATAGTAAATTAATAGGCAGTTGAATCTTTAGAGCCGAATTTATTTCAGCACCGTGTTGCTTTTTGCAGAAGTTGCAATAGCAAAAAAGGAGACAAAAATGATTTATAATAATATTTTAGAATTAATCGGTAAAACTCCGTTGGTAAAATTGAATAAAATGAACGATTCCAATGTAGAAATTGCTTTGAAGTTGGAATATTTTAATCCTTCAAATTCGGTCAAAGACAGAGCTTCTTTTTATATGTTAAACGAGGCAAAAAAAGCGGGCAAGATTAATGAAAATACTTTGATAATTGAGCCCACAAGCGGAAACACAGGAATTGGGCTTGCGATGTGTGCTTCTGTTATGGGGTTAAAATTTATTGCGACTATGCCTGAGAGTATGTCGATAGAAAGAAGAAAAATGATTGCGGCTTACGGGGCAGAACTTGTTTTGACTCCAAAAGAGCTTGGGATGCAGGGAGCTGTTGATAAGGCACTAGAGCTTCACAGTGAAAATCCTAATTCATTTATTCCTTCCCAGTTTACAAATCCTGCAAATGTTTTGGCTCATATAGAAACAACAACAAAAGAAATTTGGCAAGACACTGATGAAAAAGTTGATATAGTCGTTGCAGGAATAGGAACTTCTGGCACTGTTATGGGGCTTTCAGAAGGTTTAAAAAAATTAAAACCTTCAGTTCAAATTTTTGGGGTTGAACCTTCAGAAAGCCCTCTTTTGACCGAAGGACATGCGCATCCGCACAAAATACAAGGAATAGGCGCCAATTTTGTACCTGAGCTTTATTGTGGCAAAAAAATCGACGGTGTGATTAAAATAGAAGGTGATGTTGCGATTGAAATGGCAAAGAGATTAGGAAAAGAAGAAGGGGTTTTGGTCGGAATTTCATCCGGCGCAATTTTAAAAGCGGCTTTGGATTTGGCGAAAAAACCTGAAAATGAAGGAAAGTTGATTGTTGCAATAATGTGCGATTATGGCGAAAGATATTTGTCGACTGAGTTGTTTAATTAACAAATTATAGGATAAAACTTTAAATGATTACAAAAATTTATCAAACACTAAAAGAAGATATCGGAATAATTTATAAAAAAGATCCTGCAGCGAAAAATTTGCTGGAAGTGATTTTTTGCTATCCGGGATTTCACGCGCTTTTGCTTCATCGAATTGCGCATAAATTGTGGATTATAAAAATTCCTGTTTTGCCAAGGCTTATTTCTACTTTTTCAAGATTTTTGACAGGGATTGATATCCACCCCGGAGCGACGATAGGCAGAAGATTTTTTATTGACCACGGGATGGGCGTTGTGATAGGGGAAACGGCAGAAATTGGTGACGATGTTTTGCTCTATCAGGGCGTAACTTTGGGCGGAACCAGCTCAAAGGCAGAAAAAAGGCATCCGACTTTAAAAAGAGGTGTGGTCGTCGGTGCAGGCGCAAAAGTTTTAGGTAATATTACACTCGGAAATTACGCGAAGGTAGGTGCAGGTTCGGTTGTGATAAACGATGTTCCAGAACATGCAACTGTAGTCGGAATTCCTGGAAAAATTGTTATTCAAAAAGTATTTGATGAAGAAAACGGAGTGTTGATGCACAACAGAATCCCTGACCCGATTGCTTGCGAATTAAATCGACTAAAATACGAGGTAAAAGATTTGCAAGAAAAAGTTGAAAAAATTAGTCAGTAATTTTTTCAATTGTTTTGGGAATGATTCCAACTTCAAAAAATCTATCCCATGGGAAATAATATTCATAATCCAGTTCTAAATCAAATTTTTCATTAATTTCTTTTTCAAAAGGAGTCATCAGGTTTTTTATTTGGTTAAAAGATAGTTCAAACTTCTCTTTTTTTAATTCTTGTCTCA
>JAEWYI010000034.1 GCA_023395735.1 Cyanobacteria bacterium OH_SFB_17 | reverse complement strand
AACGACGATTACAGAAGAGGAAAGCTTACAAACCATAAGGTTTACGGTGAAGCTACTGCTGTTCTTGCAGGAGACGCCCTTTTAACCTTTGCACCTCAACTAATTATCCAAAAATCACACAATCTTTCAGCGGAAACAAAATTAAAACTTGTGGAAGAATACTGCATAGCAGCCGGTGCATACGGCCTAATTGCAGGTCAGATTGTAGATATTGATTCTGAAGGTAAAAAAATATCTCCTCAAACTCTTGAATTTATCCACACTCACAAAACCGCTGATTTATTTAAACTTGCACTGAAATCTGGAGCGATTATCGCAGGTGCTGATGCTGAAAAAATCAATTCGATGGAAAAATTTGCACAAAATCTTGGTTTTGCGTTTCAAATCTGTGACGATATTTTAGATGAAACATCTACATTTGAAGAGATGGGCAAAACCTTAGGTAAAGATAAAGAAGCTCAAAAGTCCACTTATACTTCACTTTTTGGAATAGAAAAAGCTCGCGAAGAAGTAATTTGCCTTTTGGAAAGTGCTTGTGATATAATTGCAAAAAATAATATTAACTCAGAAATTTTTAATGAGATAATAGAAGGAATTAAAGAAAGGGCAAAAAGGTAGAATTTGGTGTTACATAGATCAGATATTTTCGGAACAGGATATGAAGTTTTATTTATAGGGTTATCAGCTGCCTTTATTGCGCAAGTTTTAAAGTTTTCAATCCATTTGTTAGTAAAAAGAGAAATCGACTTCAAACTTTTTACCACCACAGGAGGCATGCCGAGTTCACACTCTGCCGGAGTTGTGGGAATAGCAACTACCGTAGGAATTTTGACAGGTTACAGTTCAATTTCTTTTTCAATTGCAATGGGTTACGCTTTGATTGTAATGTATGATGCTGCAGGATTAAGAAGAGCCTCTGGCAAAATGGCAACTTGTTTGAACAGAATTATGGACGATTTTTACAAACACGACGTTCAATCAGTCGGCGGCAAATTAAAAGAACTTCTTGGCCATACACCTTTGGAAGTTTTTGCAGGGGCATTGTTGGGCGTAGGATACGCTTATTATATGCATTTCATAGTATTACAGTAAAAATTTATTAACAATGATGCAAATTTCTATCGGTTAGTGTTAAAATTTCTTTAGGGAAGGTGTGTTCGGTGAAAAATTGCAAAAAAAAATATCTTAATTCTATTTTTCTTTGTGCGGTACTTTTTGCTGTCCAAAACCAGTCTTTCTCTGAATCTTTCCAAAACAACCTTTTAAAAACAGAGATTAAAAAAAGCTCTATCAGCGGTGTAAAAGTTACTTTGTACACAAGCAAACCTTACCATGACAACATAGTTGTTAACAAAAAAAATGACACCGAATACGTAATTTTGATGCCTGAAACAGCAAATTCAATGACATCTAAACCCTCTGTAAAAGCAGTTTCAGATGTAATTGGGGATGTTCAGGTAAAAACCCAACAATACCAAAACGGGGTAAAAGGTTACACAAAAATCACTATTTCTTCAAAAAAACCTGTTGAAATCTCAACCCAAACCCAAACGCTAAAAGTTGAAGAATCATTGACTGATAAAGACTACAGCGAACTTCTAGTCCAAAGCGAAAAGAAAAAAGTATCAAAAACACAAGCCTCAACAAAGAAAAAATCTTCAACAAAAACAAAAGAGACTTCTAAAAAAACGCTTTCTTCTGTAGAAAATAAAACAGAGAAATTAAAGAAAGCTTCTTCTGTAGAAAAAACAAAAATTAAAAAATCTCTTGCAAAGCAAGAGCCATCAAAAATTGAACAAAAAACTGCTCAAAAAACTTCGCCGAAAGCAGAGCCGACTAAAGTTCCGCAAAAACCTCAGTTAAGCAAAGAAAAAATTGTTCTGACCGAAGCAAAAAAACAAGAACTTGAAACCCCACAGCTCAAAACCGAACAACCGCAAAACCTGAATCAAGTTTCTCCAATTGTAACACCCGAACCGCCAAAACCACAAAGCATAGGCAGGGTTCAAAAATACAAACAAAAAATCAAAAATATAGTAAAAAACAACCTTTACCTGACCCTTGGCGCAATCGCATCGATATTTTTGCTTTTGCTTTTAGCTGCGAGAAAAACAGCTAAAAACGCAATGAAACAAAAAGAATTTTTCAAACAAAATCTTGAGCAAAAACCAGATTCTGCAATAGATTACAGCGAAAAAATTGACGAAAGCATGGACTGGAGAACAAAATTTAAGACCTACAAAGAAACCTCCCAACAACAAGAAACTCTGACTGAAGAAGAACAAATGCCGCAACAAATTGATTCACAAGAATTAGACGAATTATTTTCAAATCCTTCTGAAAACGAAAATGAAATAAACGAAAATCAAGAAAACGAAGACTTTTATAATCAAGAAATAAATACAAATTCCGACTTTGAAGAAAATATAATTGAACGACCTGAAGATGACAAATTTGGAATCAATCTTGAAGATGTAGATGATTATTCACTCGAAGAAATCTCAGAAGCATCCATTGACGATATTTTTAGCGAAGAAAACGAAGAAAATTTTGAACTTCATTCTTACAACGAAGAAATTATTTCTCCTATCGCTTCCGAACAAATTGAGGAAAACGATGAAGACGAACTGGTTAAATCCGAGTTTAAAATCGATAACTCAAAAGGGTTCTATCTAGTTGATTTTGAAGATTCTACGGCGCTTGTCGGGCATATTGAAGAAGAGATTTTTGTTTTAAAAAGATTTAATAACAAAATTTCTGCAAAAATTCAGGCAAGAGTGAATGAACAAAAAGGAACCTCCACAAATTACATGACGAAAATCGGCGGCTTTAAAGGAATTGTGGAAGTTACACCTGAAAGAATGAATCTTTTGATTGAATTGTGATTATGAAAAAAAAATTAATTATATCAGTTTCATTTTTAGTAATTCTTATTGTTTTTTTATCTTCTTATAAAAAACAACAGGACAAAATTGTCTTACAATTTGCAAGCTGGGGTTCAAAATCTGAAATTGAACTTGTGAAACCGATGCTGAGTGAATATGAAAAACAAAACCCAGAGATTAAAATTGATTTTATGCATATTCCACAAAATTATTTTCAAAAAATCCATCTTCTCTTTGCTTCGAATCTCGCACCCGATATTGTTTTTTTGAATAATTTATACTTGCCGATATATGCAGATGCAGGAGTACTTGAGGATTTAAGCAGCTTTGACACAAAACCTTTTTATCAAAAAGCGCTGGATTCACTTTCTTACAAAGGCAAATTATACGCGATTCCAAGGGATGTTTCAAACCTTGTAATTTATTACAACAAAGATATTTTTGACAAATACAATGTTGCCTATCCATATAAAAAATGGACAATGCAGGATTTTTTGATTACCTGTAAAAAACTCACAAAAGACACAAATTCAGACGGAAATACCGACATCTGGGGCGTAAGCTTTGAAGAAGAACCTATACTTTTTTATCTTCCGTATTTGATGTCAGAAGGCGGAGGAATTTTATCAGACGATTTAAAAACTCAAATCATAGACTCCTCCAAAAGCAAAAAAGGGCTCAATTTTTACGCAGATTTGCGCAACAAATATAATGTAGCTCCAAAAAAATCCGAAAGTGCAAGCGCTACTATGGCACAACTTTTTTTACAAGGACGCTTGGCAATGCAACTGTCAGGAAGATGGCTTGTGCCTAAATATAGAGAAGAAGCAAAATTTGATTGGGACGTGATTAATTTTCCAAACGGAACCTATGGAAGCATTGTTCCAATGGATGCCTCAGGATGGGCTTTGAGCAAAAGCTCCAAACACAAAAAAGAAGCTTTAAAACTGATTGAATTTTTATCTTCTTACCAAAATCTGCAAAAACTTACAAAAAGCGGGTTAATTGTTCCTGCCAGAAATGATGTTGCAAAAGGCGAATTTTCGCCTCAAAACATCCGAGGCAAAAATTCGCCCTTTAAAAAACCTAGACACGAAGAAGTTTTTATCGAAGTCATAAAAACATCAAAACCAACACCTGTATCAGCGAACTATCGTGAGATTCAAGATGAAATAAAAAAGAAAAACGATTATTTGTTCAACTCCTCAAAATAATAAAAATTTAAGCTGCGTTTTCTAAAAAATTACCAAAAACCTCAGGACATTCTTGTGCAATTCTTTTAATCAAACTTAATTCTCTTTTATTCGGCTGAAGTTTGCTAATATTGAGCTGAATTTCACCGTTAGAGAGCTTGGATATTGTATTTTTCAAAGCAACAACATACCAAGCCATATCTTTAATTTTGCCTCTGTTGCTTTCTTTAATTATGAAATCAACCTGTTTTTGCATGCTTTGTTCGACTTTTTCTTTTTTATCCTGAATCCAATCTGCAAAAGGAATATTTGTTTTATCAGAATTTCTTTCATTAGAAACTATTATTGCATTTTCCGGAAACTCTTCGCCTCCGCGGTTTACCGGGATAATATGATCAAAAGAAGAAACTGAAGGAAGCACAAGTCTTCTTTCAAGATATTCTGATTTTTTTTGTTTATATTGAATTATAAAAGCATCCTCATCATTTATCGAACAAGCCAATTTTTCGGCTTTCTTATAGATTTTTTGATAAGATTCTCTGTCATAAACATCACCTTTAATAGCTTTTAAGTGATCTATTAAAATTCTTCTGACAGTATCAGGAGGAGGAGCGTGTTTTTCTATAACCTCTTGTGTTTTTCCGAGTATCTCTCTAATTTCCTTTTTATCAACAGGACCCATTTTAGAAGTCATATCAAAAATTTCTTCAAAAGTTTTTTGTTGCTTTGCTACAAGTCTCTGAGCACTTTCCGGAGCTAAGATGTCTAGAGCTGTTTTCAAATTTTTCACGCCCGCAAATTTTTTAACAGTGTTTATTTTTTTTAATACTGCCTGCTCTGTCGGATATAGATTGTTTGCAAACGGATTAAGTCTTCCTAATGAAGAATTAATCGAATAATTCAAACCTGCTTCTGTAAAAATTTTTGAAAACGAGACACGTGAAATCATTGGTATACCTGAATAACCACACGGAAAATTATCAATTTTTCTCAAATCTTTTGCCATGTAAAAAAGGGTTTTCTTAAATTCTTTTTTATCGACACCGAGATGTTCAAAAACCTTAGTCTTTTTAACAAAAGTATCGACGCCACTAAATTTTCCATTAAAACTCGGCTGAAAATCCGCAGGCCTTGAATTGTAATCTATTATCCCAAGTCTGTTTTTAGATAAATTCCAACTGTTCTGTATAACACCGATTCTCATTATTTAATATAATAATCCGCTGAAAATAATTTTATACTACCATTGTAGAAAAAGTTACAAATTATTTACAATTTTTTATTTTTCTTTTACTCTTTGTAAAGGATTTGTATTTTTTTTATAAAGTAGTACAATATAAGAATACTTATTATAAATAAAATGCGAGGGAACTTTATATGAAATTACATATGCAAATTTTAATTGCACTCGGTCTAGGAATAAAACGCAACTGGCACATCTTCTTTGGGCTAATTGCAGGGATTGTTGTCGGTATTTTCTTACACGGGCATGACAATATTCTTATAACAAAAATCCTTACCTTTATTGGCCAAGTTTTCATCAGACTGATTCAAATGGTCGTAATTCCACTCGTAATTTCTGCCATAGTGATAGGGATTACAAGCATTGGGGACAACAAACAACTTGGCAAATACGGCTCTAAGATGATTGTATATTATGGAATAATCACAATTATTGCGGTGACTCTAGGTGCTGTTCTTGCTCTTGCAATCAAGCCTGGAATCGGCGCAGCACAATACATAAACACAGATGCAGCTATCGGAATCCAACATCAGGTTTCTGAAAGCATTGAAGCTCAAAAAGGTAATATTTTAAATATTTTCATAGGCATGATTCCTAAAAACCCTTTAGAATCAGTTGCAAAAGGCGATATGATTGGCATTATCGTTTTTGCGTTGATTTTTGCGGTTGCACTTGCAAAAGTGGGTGAAATTAATCGTCCTGTTGTTTCGTTTTTCGAATCGATTTTTGCGGCCACAATGAAAGTTACAGACTGGATAATGTATTTTGCAGCTCCAGGTGTTTTTGCACTTACTGCAACGGCCGTTTCCAGCTTTGGAGTGAACATCTTCAGCAGTATATCAAAATATCTGCTGGTTCTTGCCATAGGATTTGCGATACAATTTTTTATCGTGTATCCTGTGTTCTTAAAAATATTTTCAAAAGTTCCTGTTTGGATGCTATACGCCGCAATCGCAGAAGC
>JAEWYI010000107.1 GCA_023395735.1 Cyanobacteria bacterium OH_SFB_17 | reverse complement strand
GCAATATCTACTCCAACGAAAAATTCAGGATATTTTTTGCTTAATTCTACAGCTTTAACGAATGTATTTTCAACTTCGTTTTGAAAATGCCTTTCGCCTGCTAAAATCACTCTGAAATCAGGGGATTTTGAATTGTTGCTTTCGATTTGTTTTTTAGCCGAAGTAATTCCGTCGATTACTCCTTGAAACTCATCATTGCCTCTGTATGCAAATCGCATTTCGGTATATAAAGCTCCATCTTCAAATTCTTTCATGCAAAAATCATATGTAGATTGCATAATTTGTTCAGGCGTTTTAATAATAGGAGTTATTTTGTCGAAATAGTGGATGAAATCGACTAATCCGTCGTATTTTTCCGGAATATAGACAAACTTTTCGGCTTCTTCTTGAGAGAAGTTTTTTTCGTTGATGAGAATTTGCTTTACACGATTAAACGAAGGTGCGCCGTCAAGGTGAAGGTGTATCTGAGCTTTTGGAACCTGTTTAAATAAATCGTATAATTCTTCTGTAGTATTCAAATATTAAAACTCCTTAACCTAATAATAAAAGGCTTGTCCAGATAAAGAAAACGCCGAACAAAATGCCGAAAACTGAATAGTGGTCATCGCCGTATTCTCTTGATAACGGTAAAAGCGTATCAAATGAGATGTATACCATAATCCCGCCGACAGCGGCAAATAAAAATCCTATTGCGGCTTCCGGTAAAAATGTTTTTAGAACAAACATTCCGGCAAGCGCACCTATCGGCTCAGAGATGCCAGAAAGAAACGTGTACCATATCGCAAGCCTTTTTTTGCCTGTTGCGTGATATATAGGAAGAGCCACGGCAATTCCTTCAGGAATGTTGTGCAGTGCAATCGCAAGTGCGACGGTTGCCCCGATTGCGAGATTTTGCGAAGCAACAAAAAATGTTGCAATCCCTTCAGGAAAGTTGTGAACGCATATTGCAATAGCTGTTAAAAGTCCTGCTCTTTTTATTTTGTGGTGGTGCGAGCATAGTGAGTTTGAACAATTGTCTTTGACCCCGAACAAATCTTCTTCTATGTGATCTGGCATGAAATAATCTATCAAAACAGCGATTAGAATTCCGATTGCAAATCCCAAAAATACCATCCACTCGGCATTTGTTGGATAATAAGTTTTTAGAAGATCTTTCGCTCCGGTTAAAATTTCTGTGAAAGAAAGAAAAATCATTACTCCGGCAGAAAATCCTAAACCAACTGAAAGCGCTCTCATATTAGTTCTTTTGATAAAAAACGTGAAAAAACCGCCAAGAACAGTAGCTAGTCCGGCGAATAAAGTCATAAGTAGTGCTATTTTATAATTTGCTGGCATATTGATTCCCTTTTTTTTAATAATACCATGAACAAATTATAAAAATTTTAATATATTATTATATAGGGTTTTTTTTTGATATAATATTTTTATGGAAAGATTTTATTTAACAACAGCAATTGATTATGCTAACGGTGCCCCACATATCGGGCATGCTTACGAAAAAATTATTACAGATGTTATCGCAAGACATTTTTCGCAAAGATGCGATGATGTATACCTTTTGACTGGTACTGACGAACACGGGATTAAAATCCAAAAAACGGCAGCTGAAAAAGGCTTGAGCCCGAAAGAAATGTGCGATAATCATGTTGCAAAATTCAAAGAGGCTTGGCAGGCCCTTGATTTTGAATATACAAAATTTATCAGAACAACTGATGAAGACCACAAAAAAGTGGTTCAACAAATTTTTAAAAAGCTTGTCGAACAAGGTGACATATACAAACATTCATACAAAGGGCTTTATTGCAGCGGATGCGAAGGCTTTTTGAACGAAAAAGATTTGACAGAAGACGGCTTATGCCCGATTCACATGAAAAAACCTGAAGAAGTCAGTGAAGAAAATTATTTCTTTAAACTAACAAAGTATAAAGATGCGATAATCAATCATATCAAAGAAAATTCTAACTTTATTGTTCCTTCTTTCAGAGCAAATGAAGTTTTGAATCAGCTGGAAACGATTGAAGATATCTCGGTTTCACGTGCAAAATCAAGCGTTTCTTGGGGCATCCCTGTTTTGGGCGACGATGAACAGGTTATATATGTATGGATTGATGCGCTTTCAAACTACATAACCGCAATTGGATATGATGTTGAAAATCCGAGCGATTTGTTCAAAAAATATTGGCCTTGCGATGTCCATGTTATCGGAAAAGATATTCTGAAATTCCACAGTATTTATTGGCCTGCAATTCTTTTGGCGTTGGGGGTTGAGCTTCCAAAACAGCTATTTGTGCATGGTTTTATTAATATAAATCAGGCAAAAATGTCAAAATCTTTGGGTAATGTTATTTCTCCTGTTGATATTTTGTCTAATTGGGAATTAGAAAATCCTGATGCATTTAGATATTATATGGCAACTGCTGCGCCGTTGGGAAAAGACGGAAATTTCTCAGACGAAGATTTTAAAGAAAAAGTAAATGCAGATTTGGCAAATAATATGGGGAATTTGCTTAACAGAACGCTTTCTATGCTTGTTAAATATTTTGACGGAGAAGTTCCTGCCCGTAATCTTAAGCTTGTTTCAGGCGCTCAGGAATTGATTGACAACGCATTGGAAACAGTTG
>JAEWYI010000059.1 GCA_023395735.1 Cyanobacteria bacterium OH_SFB_17 | reverse complement strand
CGCAAATAAATACGGAGGAATTTTACTTAAACGCTCTGATTGTTTCATCTTTTTTATATCCTCACACTTACTGGTTTTATTCGTTCTCATTATACCATAAGATTTACAGTTTCGCAGAAAGTATAATATGGATCTTGGCGCACAAAAATAAATTTAACTGTTTTAGCAAACTAACATGTTACATAAAGCCTAATCCCACAATCTTGTGGTATAATAAAAACAAGCAAAAACGATATCAAAACTAGTAAGTATGAGGACTAAAAAGAGATGCGAGGGGTTAGTCGAATCAGTTGAGAGACAGGGCAAAAGCCCCGAGCGCATAAATCGAATACGCCGATAATTCAAAAAAACTTGTAACAAGAAAAAAGACGAATACAGGCAATAACAAAACCAATAAGTGTGAGGATTAAAAAAGATGGAATTTATAATTAAGAAAGAAGATTTATTTAACGGAATCAGAATAGTCGAAAGAGCGACTGCTATGAAGGGCTTGCAGCCTGTTTTGGCAAATATTTTAATCGAGTCTATAGACAAATCCACATTGAAGTTTAGTGCGACCGACTTGGATTTAACCGTTATCGCGAATGTACAGGCACAGGTTGTCGAAGAAGGAAAAATAACATTACCTGCAAAAAAATTAGGCGACATTGTTTCCAGAATATCTGACGGGCTTGTTGAGTTTAAACAAAACGAAGAAACAAACTCAGTAAACATTAAATGCAAAAACACAAAATTTGATATAATCGGAATTTCGGCAAGCGAATTTCCAACTGTAGGAGACAACATAGAGTTGTCAGATGAAAACGCTATCGAAATAGAGCTAAAACCTTTTGTAAAAGCGATAAAACAAGCAGGATTTGCGGCTGCCGGATATGAGAGCAACAATTTGTTGTCAGGCGTTGTTTGTGATATTTCCGAAAACATTTTAGAGATGGCATCTACGGATGGAAACAGACTTGCAAGAGTTAGAGAAAAAATTGAAAACAAAGGCAAGACTGGACAACTGATTATTCCTTCAAGAACGCTTCAAGAATTTATAAAAATGAGTTCTTTTATTGACGAAGATTTTGTGAAAATTTACACTGAAAAAACAAAATTGATAATAAAAAGTGCAAACACAATAATCATTTCAAGATTAATGGAAGGTCAGTATCCTAAATATAACCAATTGATACCTTCTGATAGTCCAAAAGAGGCGTTGGTAAACATTTCACAGCTAATTTCTTCTTTGGAAAGAGTTGCGATTATGGTTAACGAAAGAACCAGCATTGTCAAATTTAAATTTTTGGAAAACAAATTGGTATTATCAGCAGACACGCCTGATTCAGGAGCTTCTGAGGACGAATTTGATATCGATTTCAAGTCGGAAGAGTTGATAATAGCTTTCAATTACAAATATGTTCTTGAGTGTTTAAAGACGATGGAAACATCCGAAGTGAAAATCGGGTTGAATTCCAGCTTGTCTGCAACAGTTTTGAAGCCAAACAATGAAGAAGATTTTGTTTGCTTAATTATGCCTGTTCAGATAAGAAGCTAGACAAAAGGTTTAGAATTTTTATTTTTCTTTTCTGTCTTTTGGAAGAGATTTTGTAAAATAGGACTTTTTTATACAATTTATGAAAGTTAAACATTTAAAACTGAAAAATTACAGAAACTGCAAAGATGTGGAGTTTGATTTTGATGCGCAAAAAATACTTATCATAGGGAAAAACGCGCAGGGAAAGACAAATATACTAGAAAGTATTTATTTTTTATCCACTTTAAAAAGCCAACGCACATCTAACAATATTGAGTTGATTAATTTCGAAGAAAATTCAGTAGAAATTTCTTCTTTGGTTGAAAAATCCGAGACTGATATTGAGCTGGATTTTCATTACGACAGAGAAAAAAAACGCGAAATCAAAGCAAACGGGCTTAAGACAAGGCCGAAAGAGTTTAAAAATGTTTTAAAAACAGTACTTTTTTCAACGCAAGATTTGTTGCTTTTGAGAGGGAACCCGCAGGATAGAAGGGATTGGCTGGATTCTGCAATTTCACAAATTTATCCCGCTTATGAGGAAAGGCTTTCTAAATACAATAAAATCAGGGTTCAGAAGAATAATTTTTTAAAAGAATACGACAAAAACGAGACATTGCTGGATGTTTATAACGAGCAGCTTTCAATTTTGGGGAGCAACATAATTTATTTAAGAAAAAAATTCTTGAAAGAAATAGAAAAACTTTCCGGAGAAAAGCACACAAACATTAGTGAGAAGGAAGTTTTAGAGATAAAATACGATTGTTCTTTTTTACAAGAAGAAGAAGAAGTTGAAGAAATACTTGAACAATTCAAGCAAAAACTTCAAGAAAGAAAAGAGCTTGAAATTATAAGAGGCCAGTCACTTGTAGGCCCGCATCGAGATGATTTGATTTTTTATATAAACGGACAGGAAGCTACTAAATTTGCCTCACAAGGTCAGCAAAGGACTGTTGTTTTGTCTTTGAAGCTTGCAGAGATTGACATTATAAAAGACAAAATCGGACAGAGCCCTATTCTTTTGCTGGACGATGTTTTGGCAGAGTTGGATGATGTAAGACAGAATTTTTTATTAAAGACAATAAATGAAACAACACAAACAATTATAACAAGCGTTGACACGTTGTTGTTTGATAACAATTTTTTAGAGGGCGTCAAAATATATAAAATTTGTGATGGAAAAATTAGTAAGGAATAATCTTGTTAAGGGCTTGCAGACTATCTTTTGTTATAAATTTTTGTTTTAAAAGAATATTTTTCATGTTTTGTATATAAGAGACGATATTTTTATCCTCTTTGGATTTTATAAAAAATCTATTATTTTTTTTAGGCTGCAAAAAATAATCAACCATTTTTTTAAAATCATTTTTATTCATTGCAAAGCTCACTGAGCGAACTTTTTCGTTAGAAATTAACCTCCAAAAAACAGGACTGTTCAAATCGGAAAAATATCCTTCTGTCATCTTCAAAAAAGTTGGAAGATTTTTTTTAACAGTCTTGGTCAAAACATTAAAGTGAATAGAATTACTAGCTTCTTCAACCGTAATATCAACTTCAGAAGGATGCTTTCTTAATATTTTAGACACAGTTTTAATCATCATTCTATCCGCATAAACACAAGATTCCACAGGATTAGAAGGGATTTTATGAAGATTATTTCCGCTTTGCATATAACAAAAATATTGGCCCTTAAAAGATAATCTGTCGTTTATAGATAATTTATTCATAGTGACAAAAAAAGCAAACAAAAAAAATTTTGCTTATTAAAACAGTAAAATCTCAATTTGTTAATTAATGTAACAACCAAACTTAAAAACCTAAAGAAAAAATTTAAATTGCCGATTACTAAGAAGTGAGCAGTAAAGTCGTTAGGAGATGTAGAAAATGTTAGGATTTGATTACAATCACTTCAAAGAAGCTTTAAAAAAAGTAGAAGAAGAAAATCATGCCAGATTGATGCAGGATATTGAAAAAGTCAAGGTCTTTGTAGAAAAAGCACTTACGCTTTGCCTTGAAAGTAATGCAAATGTCGCAAGAATGAATTATCCTGGCGTGGAAATGTAAAAAACGGATTCGGCAGAGTAAAAAAGGTCACTTGCTGACAAAGTAATAAAAAATTGCCCTCGCCAAAACCGTCAGACGAAAAAAGCTAGTCAAGAAAGGAGCTTATAGTTAATTACAATTGAATTTGTAACTGTGAGTATAGATATCTTTATTGAGTAAAATACGCGCAGTCTTAATAATTTCGGCCTGCTTAGGGTCGTTTAAATCAAACGGGATTTCTTCGAGTTCGGAGAAATCCCTTATCATATCCGAAAGATTGCAATACAATTTTTGAACCTCATTTTGAGGGGTTTGCGCACAAATATTTTTTATGATTTCGACTAATTCAACATCAAAAGCGTCCAAAATAAAAGAATCCAAACCCGCACCAATTGCAAACGCTGCAAAAACTTTGTTGATGAGAGGCCTTATTTCCTTTGGCGAACCGTTAGAAATGTTGGAAAGCCCGATAGTTGTCATAACTTGCGGGTCAAAACTTTGTTTTATCATCTGTATTGTGTTTATTGCTTCAAGGGCTTGTGATTGCTCGACTGAAACAGGCAAAATTAGTGGGTCAAAAAATATTTTTCCGTTTGGAATATCTTTTTCCTGACATTTTTCAATAATTTCAAACGCTAAAGCGAGTCTTTCATCTGCTGTCTTTGGGATTCCGACTGTTTTATTCATGGTGAGTGCAATTATATTAGAATCGAATTTTTTAGCTAAATCAGTTATTGTTTCTAGCTTTTCAGCGTCTGCTGAAGTGCTGTTTATGATTGAACTTGAAGCATCTTGGCACAAGGCTAGTGCTGATTGAATTTCATTTGCGTTTGAGGAGTCAAAAGAGATTTTTAGAGAAGAATTTTTCTCAACCAATTGACAAAGCCAAGATAAAATACCTTGCATTTCGCCTTTGGCAGGTCCAACATTCAAATCGATGTAGTCCATGTTTTGCTGTTTTTTTATTAAATCAAGAATAAATTCCTCATCGCGTGCCAAAAGTGCACTTTGTATTCTTTTTGAAATTATATGAATATTTTCGCCGATTAAAATCATAATAAACTCCTTTTATTGAAACGGTTATGATAGTCTCTTTTCGTATATTATAACCAAAAAATTTTTATGATAAAATAAAATAAGCAAAACCATGCAAAAAGTGGAGAGGTGTCCGAGTGGCCGATGGTGCAATCTTGGAAAGATTGTGTGGGAGCAATTCCACCAGGGGTTCGAATCCCCTCCTCTCCTGTTTT
>JAEWYI010000005.1 GCA_023395735.1 Cyanobacteria bacterium OH_SFB_17 | reverse complement strand
GGTCTTAGAAGAATGATGGAGTTTAAATTTAACTGTAAAAAATTGTGGTATTCGGTTCTTCTGTTTGGAATCAATCTGTGAGTAACTTCGCAATCTTTAATCGCAACAAATCTTTTAAGTCCGTTTAAAATATCAGAAAGAACACGGTTTTTCTTGCCTGTTCTAGGCATGAAAACATAACCTTTTATTTCATAATCTTGAGTTATAACAAGAACACGCTCTGACCAGACTCCTGTTATAAAATCATCACTTAATAATTCGATTTCTTTTTCTTCCATTTTATCTTTCCTTTAATTTGCCGCGTATGATTGAAATAGTGGCAAGTATAGCGCCAAAGCCAAAACCAGTACGATACTTCCGATAAAGATTAACATAAACGGTTCAATCATTTTTGTCATTGTGTCTATAATTGCATCGAGTTTTTTGTCAATGTATGAAGTAGCCTGAAGTAGCATATCTCCCAAGCGACCTGATTGTTCTCCTGTTGCAATCATAAACAAAATCATTTTAGGCATAACCTGTGTCGTTTTTAGGGCCAAAGACAAATGTTGACCTTGTTGCACATTTGTTGTGGCTGATGATATTTTATCCCGAAGCGTGAAATTAGTCAATGTCAAGTTTGAAAGATACAGGCAGTCAACAATCGGAACCCCTGCATCGTAGGCCACTTGCATTACTGCTATAAAGTTTGCGAAATTTGAAAATTGTATCAAGTCAGTTAAAAGAGGGACTTTTAATACAAATTTATCTATTCTTCTTTTGCTCGGCTCCCAATTAAGCAAGAATGTTGTACCAAAAATTACCGTACCAAATATTATAGGAATCAAGACCCAATATGCTTTCAAAAATTCACCCAAAGACATAAGTGTCGCGGTAATCCACGGAAGCTCTTTGCCTTGATTGTCAAACATATCCTTAAACGCAGGAAATACGAAAACAAGCATAACAGTAACAATAACCATTGCCAATATAACTACAAACGCTGGATACATAAGTGTTCCGATAACTTTACTTTTGATCGCTGCTTCTTTTTTCAAAAGTTCCAGAAGTCTTTCCATCGTTTTTTCAAGTTCACCGGAATCTTCCCCTGCTTTAATTAGACCAATGTAAATTTGTCCGAAAATTTTTGGATATTTTGCAATCGTGTCAGCGAAGGTAGAGCCTGCCATAATCTGTCTTCTCAACTCTTTTGCAAGAAGTCTGATTTTCAATTTTGCCGCATCATTTTCGATAAAAACAAGTGATTCAATTACAGGAATCCCTGATTGGGCAAGGATTTGGAAGGTTGATGTAAAGTCTATTCTGTCTTGAAGCCCCAAGCTTTGGACTCTTTTTGCCTCAACTTTATTTTCTGTGGCTTCTTTTTCTTCCTCGTAAATTTTTGTCGGTAAGAACCCTAATTTTCTGACATTATCGCGAGCTTCTCTAAGGGTAGTGGCCTCAACCTTACCTTTTACAATATCTTTATTGTTTTTTAATGCTACATAATTGTATACTGCCACAAGTTTTACCTTTATTATTCACTAACAATACCAAGAACCCTGATGAATTCTTCAACTGTTGTTTGTCCTCTTAAAATATGTCCTAAACATGCTTGATTTAGGGTTTTCATACCGCATGCAACGGCAGAATCTTCGATTTCAATATCGTGCGCGCCGTTTGCAATCAATTTTTTAATTTCTTTTGTTATAGGCATAATTTCATAAACGCCTAAACGCCCTGTATATCCTGAAAAATCGCAATGGCTGCAACCTTTTTTTCTGTATACTTTTGTTTTAGTGAATTTTTCGACTTGTTCTTCGTCAACAAAGAGCATAGAAGCTTCTTCTCGAGTTGGATAATATTCTTCTTTGCAATCATCGCAGAGTCTTCTGACAAGCCTTTGGGCAATAACCCCAGACAATGTAGAAGATACCAAATAATCTTTTGCCCCCATTTCAATCAAACGTGTAACCGTCGCCGCAGCAGAGTTTGTGTGGACGGTACTTAAAACAAGGTGACCTGTGAGCGCAGCTGATATAGCAACTTCAAGTGTTTCATAGTCACGGATTTCACCAACCAGGATGATGTCAGGGTCTTGTCTTAATATTGCCCTCATACACGAAGCGAAAGTGATTCCAGCTTTTGAGTTAACTTGGGATTGGTTTATCCCTTCAAGTTTGATTTCAACTGGATCCTCAATCGTTGTTATATTAACATCTTCATCGTTCAAGCTTTTTAAAACAGAGTAGAGAGTAGTTGTTTTACCTGAACCTGTAGGACCTGAAGTTAAGATGATTCCGTTTGGACAAGATACCATTTTTTTGATTTTCATAATATCATCGTCAGTCCCACCGACAAGTTGTATTGCTCTATCGGCAGAGTTCAAGCTGACTGCAGGA
This sequence comes from Cyanobacteria bacterium OH_SFB_17, assembly GCA_023395735.1. Lineage (GTDB taxonomy): Bacteria > Cyanobacteriota > Vampirovibrionia > Gastranaerophilales > Gastranaerophilaceae > JAEWYI01. The sequence continues at coordinate 15,942 of JAEWYI010000005.1, read as the reverse complement.
GCCAGTACACGGATTACGACTTTTTCTTTGCCGCCTACCGGAAGAGTGTTTATTCTGAAGTCAAATGAGTTGTTTTTGTATTTAATCGAAAAAGTTCCGTCTTGCGGCCTTCTGTGCTCCGCAATGTTCATTCTGGACAAAACTTTGAAACGAGTCAAAACAGCTTGTTCGACCTTTGTCGGAATGTCAATTACGTGTTTTAGAATCCCGTCGGTACGGTATCTTACAACATAATTTTGCAATCTTGGTTCAATGTGAATGTCACTGGCTTTTGTGTCGATTGCATCCGTTATGATTTTGTTGACAAATTTTGCAACAGAACCGGTTGAATCCTGAAGCTCTCTTTCCACTTGTTCCCAAAGAGTTTCTTCGCCGCCAATTTCCAAGTTTTCTTCTTCGATTTGTCGAATGATTTGTTTAGCCTCTTTTTTAGAGTGGCTATACATTGTGTCAATGAAGTTCTGGAACTCAAAGTGAGTGATTAACATTGCCCGAGGCTTTTGACCTGTCAAATAAACAATGTCTTTCAAAATTTTTGTTTCACTAGGATTTACCATCCCCACAACAAGATTTCTTCCATCCGTCGAGATAGGAATAACTTTGTTGGCTTTAATAAAATCTTCAGGAAGGATGTTTATAACTTTTTCTTGAATTTTAAGCTGGTCAGAATCTACTGTTTCGTAACCCTGCTGTTTTTGAAGAACTTCTTTTAATTGCTTTAGGGTTATAAAATTCAATTTATAAAGCATTGAACCTAAAGGCATTTTTTGTTGTTTGCTTTCAGAAAGAGCTTGAATAAGTTGTGGTTCTGTAATCAAACCTTCTTCTATCAAGAGTTCCCCAATTTTTTTGCGAGGAGGTTCTGCTCCCCCTTGAATTTTAGCAGGTTTGATTTCTATATTTTTTTTACCTACTTCTTCATCAGCGTGAAGAGATGCTACATAGGCTAAGAGGCTTTCTATTTCATCTTCTGAAATCTGGATAAATCTTACTTCAGAATTATCTTCTTTTGTGAGCCCTTCGATTTCTTCTTTATTTGCAAAAGGGTTTATTGCAACATAAGCAACGTTGTCCTTTACGTTTATTGGAACAAATTTCATTTGTTCCAATAAATCAAGGTCAAACTTAACCACAAGGTCTTGACTTATGCTTTCTTTTAATTTATCCAGTACATTTTTCATCTATAGTGTATCACCCGAATTTTTAACCAAATCCTCTGTGTCTTTAACAATTTTAGGAGTAATCATTATGACAAGCTCCTGTTTTTCTTTTTTCGTAGAGCTGTTTCTGAAAAACATTCCAACCCCAGGCAAGTCACCTAAAACCGGAATTTTGGAAACACCTTTTGTTTCAACTTCTCTCATCATTCCACCGACAACAAGAGTTTCTCCGTCTTTGATTCTGACGTTTTTCAAATCAAGATTACGTCTTTGTAAAAGCGTTGCCATCAAATCGTTATATGTTTTTCCGTTTACTACTGTTGGGACAAAAACTTGTTCCTTGACAGTCGCATATTCAGGTTTGATGTTCAAAGTTACATAACCGTCAGGGCTTATAAATGGTACTAAATTAACTTTTATGCCTTCGTCGCTGCCGACTTCATAAGTTCTTTGAACAGCGCTTGTAACACCTGTTGAGCCTGTCAACACTTCTGATTTTACGGTTTTTACATAATCTGATGAAAGGTCAATAGTCGATGTTTGTCCATTTGTAATCATAATTCTTGGATTTGCTAAAACTCTTCCTTTTGAATTTTCAATTACATAGTTTACCGCATAAGTTATTGTAGGAGTTCCTGCAAATTTGCTTATTGTGTACAAAACTTTTGTAGGGTCGTCTTCATTATCTGAATCAACGACAGAGTAGCTATCCCCTTTTATGAAGTTTGGATAGAGAGGGTTTGTTGAAGTTGTTCCATCGAAAGTTCCTGTGAAAAATTTGCTCCAAACCTGCCAAGTGTTTGCAAAATCTCTTGAACCGGATTCGCTTAATTCAATAATAGAGAGTTCAAGGTACGCTTGAGGCTGTTTTTTATCGTTTTGCTCAATAAAATCTTTTATCATTTGCATTTGTTGAGCAGAGCCGCCTAATACGTTTATAACTCCTCGTTGAGGGAAATATGAAACTGTCATATTAGGTCCACCCATTGATGTTAGAGTCCCTGCACTAACAGTGCTTTCAAACTGGCATGCTATAACGCCGGCACCTAAAGCAAGCCCATCAACTCCGCCACCGCCAGAGCTTCCACCAGAGCTTCCGCCGGAGCTTTCGCCTGCTGCCCCTGTCATTGAACCTTTAATAGGGGCTGCTTGACCTGTTGAGCTTCCACTTCCGCTAGAGCTTGAAGAGCTAGATGAGCTGCCAGAACTTGAGGAGCTTCCCCCTGAAGAACTTCCACCACCTGATGAAGGGCTAGATGATAAATCTTTAAATAATACTGTGCACAAAAGATCTGACATTTCTTTTGGGGTTGTGTGATTTACCACAAAAGTTTGTTCTCTTGGCTTTACGTCAAACTGTGCCACAACTTTTTTGGCCATCAGGTAGTCATTTGGAGTTCCGAAAATTAAAATTTCGTTGCTTGCCGGATTTGTTACTGCGATTTGTGCGTTTGAAAGTCCGGGTTTGTTTATTGAAAAAATGTTTGTGTTTAAAAATGCGGCAAGATTTGCAGCGCTTACATATTTTACCGGAATAACGCTCAATTCTTGTTTTGCGAGATTCAAAGACTGGGATGCTGATGCCGACATAACAATCATTGTGTTGTTGTCGATATAATATGTGAGGTTTGTCACTTGCATAACGAGTTTGAATGCCTCATTTAGCGGGACATTAACCAAATCTAAGGTTACTTTTCCGGTTACAGAGTCGTGGAAAATGATGTTGAGTCCTGCTTTATCAGCGAACATTCTTAAAACTTGTTGTACGTCTGAATCTCTAAGGCTCAGATTTATTTTAGGATTGCCCTTTGAAATTGAAATGTCGCCTTCCAATTTCATTGCAGACGGCGTTTTTGCTTCTCTTAGAGCAGGTTTGTCTATTTGGCCTGTCATTTTGGGGATTGTAGAAACGCACATTCCTGCAGGGGCACTAAATACAACAAAGTATGCCGCAATTAGCGATCCTGATAAAAACTTTTTCACATTTTCAATTATCATTTATTTGCTCCCGGTTAATAACCTTTTTTTCTTACGCTTATCGGAATATTATTTCCGCCAAATTTTTTGTTTAAATTTGCAACTGTATTGAAGTTCATGTCTGTCAAGGAAAGAAGTTCGCCGACTCCGGCTTTGTATACGTTTTTCCCGAGCTGGACAAGGACTTCGTTTCTTGTAATTCCTAAAATTTTATACTTATTTATTATATCGCCTCTTTTTACCAAATAGTCAGTGCCTTCAATATTAAGAATGGCAGAAGGGCTGTATTTATCATATAAAATTCCTGAAATTGTTGTTTTCATTATTTTCCCTGCATCTGAATCACTTGGAAGCGTTTCAGGAGGAGATGTCAAGTAGGCAGAAGATGTCGGAGAGTAATTTTCTGCAGCTGGTAAAAACGGATTTGTACGACCTGAATTTGATACGGTTATCATTACTGTTTTTCCGCTTTTTTTAATTCCTTTGCTTTGTGACATAATCTCTATGTTGTTATCTTCTTGGTGTTGGTTTATCCCAGGTACTCCTTGAGGAGATTGGCCGTTCATTGTTTGTGAATAAATATCGTTTGCGTCTTGTGCAATATCGCTATTTCCAGCAGAAGACCCTGATGATGAGTTATTTAAGCTTTCTAAACTTTGTTGTTGTTGTTCTGCCATTTGAGCAGCTTGTGGATCACTGGATGCAACGGGGGCATATGTTTCCATCAAATATTTTGCTAACATATAAATGCCGTTTCCAACGAAAATAATCATTACGACTATTGCCAAAAGAGCTTGTTTAGGATCTTTTGCAAGTTCCATCTTTCCTTTTTTACCTGATTTTCTTCGTGAATCTCCGGATGCTTCATTCAACGCTTTTTGATAATCAGTCGAACTTGAACTTCCAGATTGATTTTGTTTGGATTTTATTATAAAAAAGGTAATCCCTCCGCCGATAGCTAAAACTGCAAGAACTGCAACTATAGGGATTATAGGAAGTGTTGATTGAGTCGCTTGTGCGGGTGTTGGTGGAGCATTTTGTTCAAGAACCGGTTCCGTCCCTCCAGAGCTGGCATTTTGACTTTTATTATTTGTGGTGGAAATTGTACCATCCTCATTGACAACCTCTTCTGTAGCTTGGGATGATTGTTGAACAGGTGCGTACGTTTCCATCAAATATTTTGCTAGCATATAAATGCCGTTTAAAACGAAAATAACCATTACAATTATTGCCAAAGCCGCCTGTTTAGGGTCTTTTGCAAAAACCATTTTTTGTTTTTTCTTTCCAGCTTGATTCGCCTTTTTGGCCATTTTATCCCACCTTGTTTTCAATTATATATTTGATTATCATGTAAATCCCGTTCAAGATAAAGACTGCCGAAACTATAATAGCTAAAGCGGCTTCCTTTTTGTCTTTAGCAAGTACAAGCTTCTTTTTAGTTTTAGTTGGTGCAGTTGCTAAGCTAGTTTCAATTCCTGTTGTTTCTTCTATTGTTTTTGATACTTCATTTTCCACTTTAAAGCTCCTTCTATTCCTTGACTACAAGTTTCCACAGTAACCTAATTTAATTGTATAATTCACCTTTACATAAGGTATCCCTTATTTGGTGTATTTTATTCAAATTCCAAGAGTTAAAAAAACCTTCTTCTTCAATAAGATTGTAGCATTTTCTTCTTTTTTTGGCAAAAGATATTACTTTTGTTTACAAAAGATTTATTTTAGCTTAGAAAAATTGTACAATACCATTTATGAAAGAAATTTTTGTTGTAGCGCCTTTAAAAAAACCGGAAGATATTGAAACCTTTGTTCAGGGGTCAAAGTGCCGTAATTTCTATGTGTATTATCACAAATTTTTAAATAATAATTTTGATTATATTAAAGATTTTATTCAAATTGCTCACGAGAATAACTCAAAAATTTATATCAATTTCAAACACGATATTTCAGAAGAAGATTTAATCGAGATAAAAAAAATGATTAAATTTTTAAAGACGACAGAAATTGATGGTATTTTTATAAACAGTTTTGCAATTTTGGAAGCTATAAAAGTTTTTTCTCTTCCTTTCAAGGTTATTATTGATTCTTATTTCGATATCCATAATCTTTCAGGGCTCGATTTTGTAAATACATTTCATAAGGTCGATGAAGTTATAATCACCGAAGAAATTTATATGAAAAATATAGCAAAAATCAAAAAATACACGAATCTTCCGCTTGCAATAGATTCGGATAACTTGCCGTGGTGTGCTGAGGACATAAAAAAGATTAACGCGATTGACTGTGTGGTTATAAAGGGTAAATTTAATTCTTCGGATGAAATTCTTGAAGGGATTGAATTGGTTGAAAAGATTCTTGAAAAACCCAAAATGTTTAAAAATCAAAAACTTCCTTTCAAACACGTTAGAAAAAGCACTTATCAAACAAATCATTTTTCAGGAGAAATGGTGAGTGCGCAAGGCCGAGATTTCAAATTTAGCAGGAATATTCAAAAATATGACTGGCAAATTAAGCGTTCAAAATTGAAATCCAATTGTGAATATAATCTCGATAATTTTAAAGTTAATCTACGTTTATCAAGTTTGGAGCAGATAAATCAGGTTAAAAAATTTATTCACAAAATAGGGTTTAATTTGATTGATTCAATTGAATACGGCGAAATTTTATCTACGGCAGACCTTGCAAAGAGCAGTTTTAACGAAGTTATTGATACTGTGAAAAAGTTTTGTGTTCAGCAAGAAATAAAACTTCAAATTTCAACTCCAAGAATACTTATTGAAAGAGACTTTGACAGAGTTTATGAATACGTAAAAAACCTTTGTCTGACTCCTCCTATTCCGCAATCCTTGATAATAAACAACATCGGATATTTTTGGGCGGTTATTAATGATTCAGAATTAAATAAAATTCCGCTAGAAATTGGTCAAGGTATAAATCTTTTAAACAGTATGTCTATAAAGTGTCTTAATAATCTCCATCCTATCAAAGCAGTTGATTTTACTACGTTTAACAACACAGAAGACACTTTAAAAAAGATAAAAGATATTATTGAAGATAAAAAATACACGATTGCAGGCAATATAAGGATTCCAAGCTTGGGGCTTTGCCCTTTGAACAATGATTCTGCAATAATTTCAAGACTTTCGTGCAAGGCACCTTGTCATAAAGGCGAATATGCGCTCAAAGACCCTTCTTTAAAGAAAATAATTCCTTTCACAGTCGATGGATTTTGCAGGATGCACATGTTTGAAGATTCTATTCTGCAAAAATTTGAAGAAATTGATAAATTGACTAAAATGGGAATAAATGAATTTGTGTTCGATTTTTCGGCACTTCCTGCCTCTTTTGTTCCAATTATATTGACAAATTTTCTAAATTCCAGAATAAAATAAAACTCTTTATATGAAACAAGTACCTAAATCAATAAGGCTTAATCATAGTGTTAATATGTTTTAAAGTCATATTTATTGATTTTCAATTTTGATTCTTCCGTCATATTTTATATCTATAGGTTTATTTGAATTTTTTATGTAATCTATGGCGATTTTATCTTTGTCGTAGTCAAACTTTTTATCAACAAAGCTTCTTTTGTCTGAAAGATAACTGTTTCCACCTTTAATAATGAAGGAATCTGCAGCTACTTTATATGTTTTAAACGGGTTAGGGTTGTTTACATCAATTTTGGTTTCTTTACCTTCTTTGTCTACAAAGAGAATTTCTTTTACGTCACCATTTTTAGAAAGAGTGTATTTAAGCCCGGAAACAGCTAAAATTCCCGGCATACTTGCTTTGTTTGTGAGTGATTTTCCGCCTACTTTTATTGCATCAACAACTTCTTTTTCACTTAATGGTAAAATACACATTTCATTTTTGAAAGGAGTCATTTCTGAGATATCCCTGTCAGTTATAGGCCCCGCTTCAAATTTTCCTCTTATATTTCCTGGATTTATTATTGCAATATCAACAGGAAGAGTTTCTCTTACTGTGTCTGCAATAAAATTCGCACCCGGATTTTCTTCAACAAGGCAGTTAGAATATTTTTCTACAGAGTTAATTTTTCCTACTGTATTTGGTTTTCCGAAGATTTTGTTTGTGATGGCTTTCATAATAGGGCTTTTTGTGTATTTTTCAGTTTCATTTACGTTGTTTTGAGCTGATTTTATGACTCCGCTTTCGTCAAATTCAAGGTTTAAAATACCAAAATATTGTCCATCTTTGCCTGCTTGGGTAATGATTGTAGGCTCACCTGTTTTTTTAGAGTAAAATAAGTTTTCGCCTTCTTTCAAATCTTTTATAAGGTTGTGTGTGTGTCCGCCAATTATTACATCAATTCCTTCAACAGATTGCGCCAATTTTTTGTCGGCATCTTTTCCACCGTGAGAAAGAAGTATAATTTTGTTAACCCCTTTTTCTTTCATAGCGTCGATTTCTTTTTGGAGCAAAGGTATTGTTTTTTCGATGGAATAAACATCAAAATCACTATATTCTTGAGGGTGGGTTGCATGTAGACGAAAATCGAAAGGTATTAGGCCAATTACGCCATATTTGGTTCCGTTTTGCTCTTGTATATAAGAGTTCATTATTTTGCTTTTGATTTTTTTATTGCTGTCAATTGTTTCTGGAATATTAACGTTCATTCCCAGAAGTTTAAAGTTAGAATCATCAACAACTTTAGCAACATTATCTTTGACCAAATCAAATTCGTGGTTTCCAACCGCTGTAGCCATTATCCCCATGGCGTTTTGTGCTATGACACCGTATTTGTTTTTATCAATTCCGACTCCAAGAGAAACATCTCCTGCCGAAAATTTCAATTTATCAACTTTTTCCGACGGGGTAAAAGAATCGAAATTGTCAGATGCGCTTTTTAATTTTTCTAAATTGGTAATGTTAGAATGCACATCATTTATATAAAAAATGCTTGTCTTCGTTGTTTTTTGAGGTTGTTTTGTCGAAGAAACTTGCGGATTAACACTTGTTATCGGGGTTGTCATTTTAAATTCCTATTTCACTACACAGTTTTTAGAAAACACGTGAAGAAAATATTTTGATATAAAATAAACTTTTATTTACCTTAATTTACAATTGGATTTTTATAGATTATGCTTCTGTTTGAGCAAGTTTTTCCAGCTTTAATTTTTGGTCGTATTCAATCAATAGCTTTAATAATTCGTCTAAATCTCCGTCGATAACAGTCCAAACGTTCAAATTTTGTCCGATTCTGTGGTCTGTAAGTCTGCCTTGCGGGAAATTGTAGGTTCTGATTCTTTCGCTTCTGTCGCCTGTTCCGACTTGTGAGCGACGAAGGTCGGTTATTTCTTGCATTTGTTTTTGAACTTCCATGTCGTACAATTTTGCTTTAAGAATTTGCATTGCACGCTCTTTGTTTTGGAGTTGGGAGCGTTCTTCTGTGCAGAAAATCATGATTCCAGTTGGTTTGTGGAAAAGTCTTGCAGCTGTTTCAACTTTGTTTACGTTTTGACCGCCTGCTCCACCAGAGCGAGCTGTCGACATTTCTATATCTTCGGGCTTTATTTCAACTTCAACATCGTCTACTTCAGGCATAACGGCTACAGTTGCTGTTGAGGTGTGAACTCTGCCTTGTGACTCTGTTGCAGGAACCCTTTGAACTCTGTGAACACCTGATTCGTATTTTAATTGAGAATAAATGCTGTCGCCTTTCATTGAGATGATAATTTCAGAAACGCCTCCTGCTTCGCATTCAGTTTTGCTCAAAATTTCTGTTTTCCAACCTTTTTTGTCTGCAAATTTTAAATACATTCTAGCCAAGTCGCCTGCGAAAATATTTGCTTCGTCACCGCCTGCGCTGCCTCTGATTTCAAGCATAATATCTTTGTCATCCATCGGGTCGCGCGGAAGAAGAAGAACTTTCATTTTTTCTTCAAAGTCAGGAAGTTTTTCTTCGTTTTCTTCCATTTCACTCTTTAAAAATGCGCGCATTTCTTCGTCTTTTTCTGCTTTGATAAGTTCTTTTGCTTCATCAATTGCATCAACGGCTTTTTTCCATTCGTGATAAAGCTCAACGGTTTCTTCCATTGCTTTTCTTTGTTTTGATAAATCTCTAAACTTGTTGTAATCTTGGATAGTTTCAGGTTTTGATAAAGTTTCTCCAAGTTCCATATATTTTTTTTCTATTTTTAAAATCTTTTCTAACATGTCTTTCATTGTATGTATCCTTTTTCATGATAAGGCAGAGCCTAATCAAATATTATGTGTATAATAAAATTATAGCAAGAAAATATAATTTTTTAAAATTATCTAGAATCTACCCTTTTTTGAATTTAAATTTTTAGTTCTGCCAATCTGATTATGTTTGGCTTGTAATCATCTGTTGAATATGATAGAATATGAAAAACGCAAGGTTATAAAAATAAAGGAAGTTAATAAGTTTTGAAGACTCAATTAAAAATAGTTTTTCAAAAATTCAAAATTGGATTGGATATTTTTAATAAATATTCTTATTTAAAAGCTTTTACATTAGCTGAGGTTTTGCTGACTCTTGGAATAATAGGAATAGTGGCGGCTTTGACAATTCCAACCTTGATTGCTAATTACCAAAAGACTCAATATGCAACTTCTTTGAAAAAAGCATACTCTCAAATGAATCAAGTTCTTCTGCAGATGTCTTCTGATAACAATACAGTAGGAAGTATAAAAGATTATTTTGGAGCAACAGTTGATGTTGCCCCAAAAATTGCCTCTTATTACAAAGTGATAAAAACTTGCGGGATGGTTCAAGGCAATGAATGTTTTGCCTCTTTTGATGATCATTATGACGGAAGTGCAAAAACGACAAGCCAATATACAGGTAGTGTTTACACGGCAAGCCATTATAAGTTTATAACTTCTGACGGGATTTCATTTGCTATCGCAAGCAATAATGATAATTGCACACAAAATAGAGGTTTTGACGATGCCCCTGATGCACCACCGACTAATAGTGTTTGCGGCGTTGTATATATGGATGTAAACGGGTTAAAAAAGCCTAATAACTACGGGAGGGATGTTTTTATTTTTTATATAACATCAAACAAGGCACCTATGTTGTATCCTAGAGGCGGGTTTTACAATTCCGATACTAACTCAGGCTCGTTAGAGCAAGGCGGTAGTAACTATTGGGATGGAGTTAGTAAGGGATGTAATAAAAACAATAAATGGGGTTCTTATTGTACAGCGCGTGTTATTGATGATGGTTGGGTTATGAATTATTAAAATAAAAGTTCATTAACTTGCCAGTGCGATAAGTTTTTCTGTCGTCATTTGGTAGTCAAATTTTTGTCCGACTTCTTGTTGTAAAAATTCGTTGATTTTATCCATCATTCTTATAGCTTCATCACATTTCGGGTCGGAACCTTTTACGTAAGCTCCAATGTTAATCAAGTCTTCGTTCTTTTTGAAAACTGCAAGAAGATTTCTTATTTTTCCTGCGGCTTCCCTGTGCTCATCTGTCGTAACGTCAGGCATTACACGGCTTATGGACTGCAAAACATCAACGGCAGGGTAGTGGTTTTTGTGAGCAAGGTCACGTGAGAGCATAATGTGTCCGTCAAGAATACTTCTTGCGGTGTCTGAAATAGGCTCGTTAAAGTCATCACCCTCAACCAAAACTGTGTAAAGCCCAGTCATTGTGCCTTTATCGTTGCTGCCTGCTCTTTCTAGAATTTTAGGCATAAGTGCAAACACAGAAGGAGTATACCCCCGAGTTGCAGGAGGCTCTCCTATCGCAAGCCCAACTTCCCTTTGCGCCATTGAGATACGTGTAATACTGTCTAGCATAAACAAAACGTCTCTGCCTGTATCTCTGAAATATTCCGCAATCGAAGTGGCAACATGCGCCGCTTTTATTTTTACAAGCGAAGGTTGTTCAGACGTTGCCGCCACAACAACGGTCCTTTTCATCCCTTCTTCTCCAAGGGTTTTTTCAATAAATTCTCTTACTTCACGCCCACGTTCGCCGATAAGTGCTATTACGTTCATATCCGCTGTCGTATTTTTTGCCATCATTGCAAGCGTAGTACTTTTTCCTACCCCTGAACCAGCAAAAACTCCTAATCTTTGGCCTTTTCCGACTGTGACAAAAGCATCAATAGATTTTATTCCAAGAGAAAGCGGCTCCTGAATTCTCTGACGTTTTAGGGGATTAATCGCTTCTGCGTGCGTGGATTGAAGGTTCTGGCAATTAATTTCTCCGAGGTTGTCAATGGGGCGGCCAAGTCCGTCTAGAACACGGCCCAAAAGTTGTTCGCCGACTTTTATTTTCATTGCTCCGCCTGTATTTACAACTATTGCACCAGGTTGAAGTCCTTCCATCGAACCAAGAGGCATTAAAAGAATTTTTCCTTGCCTAAATCCTACGACTTCAGCCCAAACGGGTTCTTCTTCAAGATTGTTGTATATGTAGCACAAATCTCCAATACTCGATTTTGGCCCGTCGGCTTCGATTATCAATCCGATAATTTCTATAACCTTGCCGATTTCGCGCATTGTGTTCGTTGCTTTTATTATTTGTGAATATTCTTCTGCTTTGAACATATTGACCTTATTGAAAAATTTTAATTCTGTTCTGTATCTTCAGGTTTTTCTGAATTGAGTTTTATAAACATTTTTTCAGAAATTTCGTTGATTTGAGATTTAACCCTGCTGTCCACTCTGGAAAGAGGTGATTCTACAATCGTTCCATCCGCAGACACGCTTGAATCTTCGACGATTTTTATAGAAGACAGTTGAGGAATTTTTTCTTTTAACTCCTCTGAAATTTCGTAAATTGCACTTGCCATTTTAGGATTAACAGTTATTGTTATGTTTTCTTTTTCTTTCAGCGAATTTATTGCGTTTTCGGTGATGTTTTTAAGTACATCTTGATTAAGTTCAACGGCTTTTGTGCAAATTTTTTCTGCAATATTTATAACGAGAGTAATTATGTCAAGAGAAGCCGATTTTACAATATTCTGTTTTATGTCAAATTGGCTCTTTGCAAAATCGTTTACAGTTAGCACTTGGTTCTGCATCTCTTCTGTAATCTTTTCGAAACCTTCTTGATGGCCGGCTTCAAATCCTTCTTTGTGCGCAGCCTCTTTTATCGAATCGACTTCCAAAAGAGCTTGTTGTTTAGCCTGTTCGATTATTTCAAGAGCTTGTTGTTCAGCTTGTTCAACTATTTCGCGGGCTTTTTGCTCTCCCAGTTCAATAATTTCTTTTTCTTTTTCCAATGCCTCTTGAATTTTTTTATTGTGAGGACTTTCTTCTATAGGGACAACAAATGAGCCGCCAAATTGTATATTGTCACTTCTTATCCTAGTCAATTAATTCATCCTCGTTGTTTTCTCTGGCAATTACGATTTCACCGGCAAGTTCAAGAGTTCTTATGATTCCAACAATCTTACTTTGAATTTCTTGGACTTCTCTGGCTCTTACAGGACCCATATATTCCATTTCGTCTCGCAGCATATCTTGTGCACGTTCGGACATATTTTTGAAAATCTTTTCTTTTACATCTTCTTTTGTACCTTTCAAAGACATTGCCAAATCTTTTGTATCCACTTCTCGAAGAACTCTTTGAATAGCTCTGTCTTCGAGTGTAATAATATCTTCGAATACGAACATTAATTCTCTTACCTGTTCTGCAAGTTCCGGACTTTCTACTTCCAAAAGCTCGATAACGTTTCTTTCTGTTGTTCTGTCTGTTCGGTTTAAGATGTTTGCCAAAGACTCTACGCCGCCTGCTTTTGAGAAGTCTTGAACCACAACGGATGAAAATTTGCTTTCAACAATTTTTTCAATTTCAGAAAGAATTTCAGGGTTTGTAGTATCCATATCTGCAATTTTCATCGCAACAGGAGCCTGAACTTCAGGTGGAAGATAATTTAATACCTGCGCAGAATGTTCAGGTTTCAAATACGCTAAAATAAGCGCAATCAACTGTGGGTTTTCGTTTTGAAAAGACGTTGCAAGTTGTCCCGGGTCAGCTTCGTTGAAAAACTGAAACGGGTTTGAGTTCATCAATACAACCAACCTGTCGAGAATCTTTTTCGCCTGATCTGAGCCGTAAGCTTTTTCCAAAAGCTCTTTTGCATAATTCATACCGCCTGCAGACAAATAGTTGCTAGCCTGAAATATTGCTTTAAATTCTTCCAATATGTTGTTTAAAAGTTCAGTCGGAACTTTGTTTAAGCTTGCAATATCTAGCGTAACTTGCTCCAATAAATCATCGTCTGTAATGTTTTTAAGGACTTCAGATGCAGTAGTAGGCCCCAGCACTATTAAAAGTGCCGCTACTTTTTGAGTTGGAGTCATATTTTGTAATTCTAAATCTACTGCCATATCTAATCCTTAATATAAGATGTTAATAGTCTTGCGGCTTCTGCAGGATCAGCCAAAATTGTATCATTAAGCTCCATTCTTACCCTTTCAAGCTCAGGGTCAAGGTGGGCTTCAATTTGTGGTAAAGATTCGCTTTGAATCAAGTCCGTAGGTGCTTCTTGGATTGTCGGCAACTGTGCTTCAAAGACTCTAGGGCTGTAAGCCTCATCTCGTTGAGCAACTCCGCCGCCACCGCCAAGCTTAAACAGTCCCTTGATAACTAGCAACGCTGTCATGCCCAAGATAAGCACTACCGCCAACGGCCCGAATTTTGTTGTCCAAAACTCAATGCTTTGTTCTTTTGCCAAATCTTTTTGCATTTGCTCTTGAGCTGCTTTATCTTCAGCAAGAGATTCAAATTGAAGACTGGAAACTGTTATTACATCGCCTCTTGTATAATCCGCTCCGCTAGCAGATAAAACGAGGTTTTGAATTTCTTCTTTTTCTTTTGCGGTTAAAATTTTGTTTACCGCAACAGCAATAGTAAGTCTTTTCACTGTTCCAGGTGCATAAACAACTTGTTTGATTTCTTTTGAAACGCTGTAATTATTTGCGCTTTTTGTTTTAGAATAATTTAGATTTTTATTCCCACCCACAGCTGCAGCAGGTGCCTGCCCAGGATTTGCGTAGCTTTCATCTTCCGATTGGGATGAAACAAGCACACCTTGGCCTTTGTCGCCTACCGGAATATAGCTTTCTATTGTAGATTTTGCGCTGTCAAAATTTATATCAGCATTTATCTGTACATTAACGTTGCCTTTACCCATTATTTTTTCAAGTACAGTCGTAACTTTTGTTGAAGTTTGGCTTTCAAGATTTGACTTGAAGCTCTCCATATCGTTTGAATTTTTTCCGTTTTCATCGCTTAGGCTGTTTCCGTTTTGGTCAGTGATAAAGACCTTATCCGGAACAAGCCTCGGTACAGCATAAGCAACGAGATTTTTTATTGCTTTGACTTGTGAAGTTTTAAGCTTGTAGCCAGGATCCAAAATTAACATTACAGAAGCTGTAGGTGCTTCATCTTCTTGTTCAAATATAGACCTGTCAGGTTCTGCAATCTGAATTCTTACACTTTTTATCCCCGTCATTTTTTCAATAGAGCGAGTAAGTTCACCCTGAAAAATTCTTTGTTTTGTTAATTTATTTTTAAAATCAGTTGAACCTAATTGCAAGTCGTCCAAAAGTTCAAAACCGGGAGTAGAATTTTTTATCAAATCGTTTTCTGCTACAAAAACTCTCAACTCGTCCTTTTGGCTTGCAGGAACAAGAATTGTTTTCTTGTCATCCGCAATTTTATACGCATAACCGTTCTTTTTTAAATTTTCAGTAACACTTACCGCATCAGGCTCAGACAAATCTGTATATAAAACCGCCCAATTCGGCTCCATTGATTTCACCAGAAAATATGTAGCAACAATAGCCGTTACAACAGTAAGCGCAACCATGCCGAACTTTTGGGCGATATCAAGCCCGTTCCAAAATTTTTTCATATCTCCGCTTAGCAGTTTAAAATAATTATTGCTCAAGTTGTTTCCCCTTTAAGAAGTTTCGTTGTTTGAGGTCTTTTTTTGGTTTATAAATTCATCGAATTATAACCCTTATATTAAACCTCCAACCTCCGTTTATACTATTCCCTAATATTAATATAACCTCTTTTTTTTTGATTTTCAATTATGTAAATATTATTTACACTCTTACGCCGTTAATCTCGTTATAAGCAGATTGAATCTTGTTTCTAAGCTGCATTGCCATAGATAAACTCAAAGAAGCCTTCTCGGATGCTATCATAACATCATGTACGCTCACGTCTTTACCCATTGCAAAGTCCTCTTGAGCCTTATTCGCCGCCTCAATTGAGTTGGTCACGGAATTAAGACCCCCGGTTATCGAATTTCCCATGCTTTGGAAGAAAGAACCGGTTGGGGAGCTTGAATCAACAGACAAAACAGAATTTCTTGCCGCAACGTCATCTATTCTGTTCAGCTCAACTCCGCCCTTAAGCTCTTCAACAACATTAAGCTTATCCGTCTGTTTCGCCAATATATCTTCAAAGTTTAAGTCAAAATCGTCTAAATTAAACGCTTTTTCATTGTTTAAAACTTTGTTATAGTCTTTTATCGGTGATAAATTAAGATTGTTTATTTGTCCCAGTAATTCCATTTTATACTCCCCTTGAAATTAATCAAACTTATGACTAAATTTTCATCGCCGCCTGAATCATTGTTTTTGCGTTTTGCGCCGCAATAGAATTTGCTTCATACGCCTTTGATGCCGTAACCATACCAACCATCTCTTCAACAATGTTTATATTAGGCATTTGAACATATCCATCCGCATCCGCATCAGGATGCGATGGGTCATACACCATTTTTATAGGATCTTTTGCTTCAGTTATACCAGCGACCTGAACCCCATTAGACATCTGACC
>JAEWYI010000019.1 GCA_023395735.1 Cyanobacteria bacterium OH_SFB_17 | reverse complement strand
CATTACTCTCATTTCTATCATTTTTATAACCTCACGTTTATTGATTTTGTTGTCGCCTTAATTAACTTTTATATTATAACACAAGTTTGGAGGTTTGGAAGTTTAGCCGCTTGGTAGCTTAGAAGCTAAGAGGTTTAGCGGCTCGGAAATTTAGAAGCTTGGTAGGTTATGAGATTATAAGTTGGGATTTTAGGAGGTTGAAGGACGGAGGCTTTGTAGAGTAGTAGAGTAGGGTGCGGATTTAACCGCACCAGAACAAGCCTGGAGGCTTAGAGGCTTAGAAGTTTTGCAGCACGGAAGATTGGTTAGTAGTCCATAAGGTTATAAGGTTATAAGGTTATAAGGTTATAAGTTAGAGGCTTGGTAGGTTATAAGTTGGAAGCTCGGAAGTTTAGAGGCTCGGAATGGTATTAGCTTTTATTTTTAACTTAAATCGCCGCATCGACTCCCCCCTCAAGGGGGAGGTTAACTCGCCCATAGCGGGAGGGTGCAGATTTAACTGCACCAGAACAACTTAATAGTAGTGCATTTTTCACCAAACAAAAGAGTTGTTATTAATCTAGCATTAGTTACATTTTTGCTTGCCATTCCACGATAAATCTGAACAATGCAAGTAATCCATATTGTTATTTACCAAAACCCACCCTGTGCAACCCCAAGATGTTGTCTTAGCATTATTAATACAATTGTTGCTGAATGTATAAGTGGTTTCGTCTGGAGATGCAAATGGCAATATCCCATATTTAGTAATCAAAAATCTAAAAGCATCTTTTCCTTCAACATTTGGTTTGTTAAAACCATTTATATCAATTGTTGCGACCCCGCATATATTTTGTAATTGTAAAGAATCCCCTCTTTTTCCTGCGCAATCAGTAGAAAGTAGCCATAAACTGAGTAGCATACCATCAGCCAGATGTGCTTTTGCCGAATAAGTATTTGTATCACTTAGTTGAGATTGGTTTGTATTTGAATATATTGATCTGTAGGCGGAAGGCAAACATCCTGTATTCGCCACAACTCCGCAGTTTTTATCTATTCTAAGATAGGGTTCAAAATATCCCATCAATTTTTTATTTGCCTCTACTCTTTCTTCAGGATTAGTTTCAATTAGGCCCCAAGTCGAAGGATCGCCTTGTTCATTCAAAATAGATATATAAGCTTGAGAAAAAGTAGAGTAAAACTTTTTGAGGGCAACAACCGTATGTTCTTCGTTAAATTTTTGAACCACAGAAGGAATAGTTATCTCTGCGACAAGTCCAATTATAGAAATTACAATAAGAATTTCTGCTAATGTGAAAGCGGTTGATTTTGCGTGTTGTTGAAAATTAGTAAATAATTTTTTAAAACATTTAACCATGTGTAAAAAGCTCAAAATTATAAATTGGGTTAATTAAATTATTTTTATGATAATTCATAAAATTTAAGATTGCAACTTTTTTACATTATTTTGAAATAACTAAATATCCGATATAAAAAGCTATTACGTAATTTATTATTTCTATTATAAATTTATTTTTTAATTATTTAAAAGATAATAATATCCGCATCCCCAGCCATTAACATTTGTATTACAATAATTTTTTTCAAGCCAGGTTTTGTATTCTCCAACGTGTATTCTAAAAATATCTTTTCCAATTATATTTGGTTTTTTGAACCCGTTTACGTCTACTTGTAGTAAGCCACAATCATCATTTGTACAAGCAGAATCATAATTTTCAAAATTAATTAAAGTTCCGTCATTTAAGACTATGCAAGCATCGTGTCCATTTGGTAAATCCATAGATGTTCCATCCATCGATTTCCATTCTCCTGCGTTATGCCAACAATTCCCTCTCGTGTGATCATCTTCTTCTTTAATTTTAATAAAACTGCTATAATAATTTTTCAAGCAAGTATCGACAACCCAAGAGTCGCAGTCTAGCCCTTTCATTGAGCCATTTTCTCTTATAATATTTTGTGTTGCTTGCTCAAATATCGAATAAGTTTTTTTCCATTGAACTTTCAGTTGGGTAGATGTATAGTTCGCAACAAGCTGAGGAATTGTAAGCGCTGCCACTATTCCTATAATCCCAAGGGTAATCAAAACCTCTGCAAGCGTAAACGCTTTTAGGTTGAAAATATTAAATTTTATCTTTCTCATAAAAGTTCTCCAGCTTTTAGAATTAATAGTTAGAGTGTTTAATTTAAACAATCTCTGCTGATATTTTAACATAGGGTTACTTATAGTGCAAAATAGTTTTTTATTGATGATTATTAATTTTGCAAAAAAAAAGAGGCTTTTTGAATAGCCTCTGGAATGCAAATCTTGTTCATTCCTCGTTAGTGTGTAGTGTGTAGTGTGAAGTGAGTGATGTGTGTTTTTAAAAAATTTTCTTTAATTCTCTCTGTTCTTTTCTCTTAAATTTTCTCTCTTTTTTATCCTGTGATTTTCAGCTGTTGTCGTGTTCTATATTTATATAAAAACAAATTGATATACGAAATTGCTAAAACGTATATAAATTGGCTATATTTTGGTAATATTTCTTAACAAACGAGCTATGTGCTTTTCTCTTGGGCTAAAATAGAATAAAAAGTAATAGAAAAGTAAGGATTTTATATGAAAATATTAATTTCAAACGATGATGGAATAGTTGCAAACGGTATAAAAGTTTTGTCGGAAACTTTGGCTCAAGAACATGACGTTTATGTTGTGGCACCTGATAGAGAAAGAAGTGCAGCAGGTCATTCTTTGACTTTGCATACTCCATTGAGAGTTGAAGAGCTAGAGCCAAGAAACGGCGTAAAAAGATGCTGGGTTACGACAGGAACCCCTGGAGACTGCGTTAAGATAGGTATAAACGCCATTTTGGAAGAAAACGAAAAGCCTGACATTGTTATTTCAGGTATAAACCATGGTCCAAACTTGGGATCTGATATTTTGTATTCAGGTACTGTAAGCTGCGCTATGGAAGGTGCAATGATGGGTTATCCAAGTATCGCTGTTTCTCTTGCGAGCATGAGAGCTGATTATGACGATTTTAAATTTGCAGCTAAATTCATATTGAGCTTGCTTCCTAAGCTGAAAGAATTTCAGTTCCCTCAAAAAACTTTGTTGAATGTGAACGTTCCTGCGCTTGATCCTGAAGATATTATCGGGGTTGCTATAACTGAGTTGGGCAGAAAAATGTTCACTGATACCTATGAAAAAAGGGTTGATCCAAGAGGAAAAGTTTATTATTGGATGGCAGGCGAGCTCATGAATGAGCCGGAAGATGCTCAAACTGACATTGCGGCTGTTAGAAATAATAAAATTTCAATAACTCCCGTTACTTATGAGATGACAAGAAAAGGCTTTATGTCTGAATTGAACGCTATTTTATGTAACGATGATGCTTGCAATTGGTACTAAGGTCGGGGTTTATGAAGATAAAAGTCACTAAAATGCAAGGTTTGGGCAATGATTTTGTCATATTGGACTGTTCAGAATTGGAAAAAAGCAGGATGGATATGTCTGATTTGGCAAGAAGGCTTTGCGATAGAAATTTTGGCGTAGGTGCTGACGGGATGATTATTCCTAATATTTATCCAGCAAGTGAAAAGGCTGATATCGGTTGGTTTTTCTATAATTCCGACGGAACAACAGCGCAAATGTGCGGAAACGGTATCAGATGTTTTGCAAAATATGTTAAAAATAAATGTTTGGTAAACAAAAATAAGTTTGCCGTCGAAACTCTTGCAGGGATTATAACTCCTGAAATATTGGAAGACGGCAATGTGAAGGTTAACATGTCAAAACCGATTTTGGCTCCGGAGAAGGTTCCTTTTAAGGGCGAAAAAGCTTTGAATTTTAAGATTAATGTGGGGGATAGAGAGTTTTTAGTAAATGCTATTTCTATGGGAAATCCGCATTGTGTGATATTTGTAGACAAAGATGAAGATACTCTTGAGATGGCAAAGACTTACGGGCCTTTGTTGGAAAATCACGAACTTTTCCCTGAAAAAACCAACGTAGAGTTTGTTAAGGTTATTTCGAGAAATGAAATTGAGATGAGAGTTTTTGAAAGATGTTGCGGTATAACTTTGGCATGCGGAACGGGTGCATGTGCTTCAACCGTAGCAGGAATTTTAAATAACTTAACAGATAGTAAAGTTAAAGTTAACTTGCTCGGAGGTCCTCTAATCATTGAGTGGCAAGGTTCTCAGCAAAATTTG
Organism: Cyanobacteria bacterium OH_SFB_17; assembly: GCA_023395735.1. GTDB lineage: Bacteria > Cyanobacteriota > Vampirovibrionia > Gastranaerophilales > Gastranaerophilaceae > JAEWYI01. The sequence goes on along the minus strand of JAEWYI010000019.1, from coordinate 4,129 downwards.
GACACAGACGTTTTTATGAGCGGACCTGCCGAATACAGTTTTTTTGCTGAAGCTATATTGTAATTTTTTTGTTTATGTTAATATTTTTCTATAGCACCGAAATATAAAAAAGGAGAATAAAATTGAAAAATTATGAATTATTAACAGTATTTAAACCAAATTTGGATGCTGAAGAAGTGGACAAAATTCTTTCTAAGATAGAAGAAACAGTAGTTAGCTACAAAGGTAAAATTGTTAGCGCAGATAAAATTGGCCGTAAAAAATTGGCTTATGATATTCAAAAATTCAGAGATGGATTCTTTGTTACACAAATTCTATCTATACCTGCTGAAAAAGTGGTTGATTTCAAAAGAGTTTTGAAATTGAACGATAGCATTTTAAGAGTTATGTTTATGGAAGAAAGCAAAATTGTTGCTGGAAAATAGGATAAAATAATGACATTAGCAAAAGCAGTAGTAACAGGGGTAGTTTACAGAAATCCGGAAAAACGTTTTACATCGAATGACGTTGCGATTTCTGCATTTATTCTTGACATAGGCGAAAAAGAAGAAACTTTGCTTAGAGTTATCTCAAAAAGAACAGCTCTTGACGGAGTTATTTCAGGTATTTCAAAAGGCGACAAGGTTCTTGTAGAAGGCCGTTTGCAAATTATCTCCGCAAAAATGGACGATGGTTCAGAACGTAAAGTCTATGAGATTGATGCTGCTACTATTGAAAAAATGGGCGCTTCTTCTTCTGTGAAAAACACAGACAACGGTGATATCGTTAAATTCTCACAAGAAGAATTTTCAGATGAATTGATTGGTGAAGACGAAATCCCGTTTTAAACAGTAAATTGTACTTGCCCTGTTAGGGCTTGTTTATAAATTATAAATATGTAAAAAAATAAAGAAAGGTTAAAATAAATGGCAAGAGAAAATTCACAAGACAAGAAAAAACACAAAAATTGCAGTTTTTGCGTCGATAAAATTGACCAAGTTGATTACAAAGATGCTGCAAAATTAAAAAGATATTTGACTGAAGCAGGGAAAATAATTCCAAGAAGAATTACAGGAACTTGTGCAAAACACCAAAGAATGATTTCTTCTTCTATTAAAAGAGCAAGAGAAGCTTCTATTATAGGTTACGTTTTTGACTAGTAAAGGTTGATAATATGAATAAAATTACAATTAGATCTGACAGAAAAGACGATTACAAATTTCATTATAAAGGTGAAGAAGTTGTCTTGAAGGCAGGAAGCATCATTAGTATCGCAAATGGCTTGGATGAGATTGTTCTTCCCACTTGTGCTATGAAAATCATTAATAATCTTATTGTTGTTAAAGATGATGTAAAATAAAATTTATAAATTTTAAAAAAGCGGCAAAATCGAATTTCGATTTTGCCGCTTTTTTTTATATAGATTGTTTTGTAATATTTTTTATATTTTTTGATATTTGAGAGTGTATTACATTTGCTTTATTAAGGTATGCGGTTAATTTTTCATATCTTTCTACTGTTTCACCGTAGGGGGTTTGCAAATTTATTAGTTCGTCAACACTTAAGTTTATGTTGGAAAGATTTTCAAGAGCTTCTTTTATTGATTGACTGTAGCCGAATTTTTTTGAAATTTTTGATAATATTTTTTTTGAAAGAAATGCTGAAGCTTTTGTAAAAGTTCCGTTTTTCTTTTCAGATGTTGTTTTTACTGCGGATGTAATTTGGCCTGAAAATTTTGAACTTATGCCTAGTTTCGAATATTTGTTGTTGATTTCTTTCAATTCTTCTTCAATCGCTTTTTTTCTCGCTTTTAGGCCTGTGATTTGAATTTCTGAGCCAAGGCTTTCCAGCGCATCAATTTCGCTGTTGATTTTTGATAGAGAGCTTTCAAGCAGGCTCATTTTGTGCTCAAGTTTGAACATTTCATCAGGAATTACTTGGTAGGCATTATTTTCAAGAATATTCGAATCAAAGTCGTTTAGCCTGCCGCCCGTTTGCTTTTGGGTTGAATTTTGTTCTTGTTGCGAGGACGCAAAAAAATTGTCTCCGTTTTGTTCAGCAGAAAGCGAAGGCGAAAATAGATTTTGCGTATTTGAAGGCTTAAGTTTTCCGAATTTTATCTCCATAGCTATATTATAGTTGAAGTTTTAATTTTTTTTACCATACGCAAAGAGTATATTGTACAAGTGGTTTTAGTTTTTAAAGATTAGCACGAATAAATAATACATATACAAGCGCAAAAGTAAATCTGAATCTAAATACTTAAACAAACGTTTGTTTGAAAATTTGGATTTGTAAACAAAAGAGGGAGCTTGGGGCTTGACATTCAGGTTTGTTTCTTTTAATCTGTTATGTACATAGTAAAGGATTTTTATGATTAATTTACAACAAAATACCAATATGTGGTGGAGCTTGCATTTCAGTGCAGGCGAATTTTGTTGGCGTTAAATAAAATTTTAACAATATAAAAAACAGTCTGCACATTTTGTTGCAGGCTGTTTTTTTGTCATCAAATTTTATTTAAGGAAATTATCATGAAAGTTACTACACTCACTTTTGACGCAGTTAAAAGTTTATCTAAACCTCAAAAATATGTTTATAATTTTATAAAAATGCAGGAATCTGAAGGTGATCTTGCAAATGTAAGGTTTGTCCAAGACACGGCGGTAAATTGGGCTCCAAAAGCAGTTTTTTCAAGAAGCGTGGCAGATTTTGCCGACATGTCTTTTTTGGAGTTTATGGAGAGCCTGCAGGTTTATTACGGTCCAAAAATCCTTGGGGAAAATTTGTTTAGAAAAATTTATTCTAAAAAATTGAATCCGGATGCAAAAAAAATATTGTCTACACCGGCAGAAAAACTTATAAACGAAAACAGCAAACACAAAGACGATTTAATGCCGGTAAAAGCAGCAATCGCTGTCTCTGCGCTTGCTATTCCTTTGATGGAATATTCCTTAAATTATGTAAAAAATATTTTTACTCTTAAACTTTTTAAGCAAGCAGATTTTAACAATATTGCGAATTTAAATAAAAATAAAAGTGAAGATAAACAAAAGCAGGATAAGGTAAAGAAAAGTGCAAAAAAACATATTAAAATTGCAGCAGGTCTTCTTTCAGGTTGTTTAGCGCTTTCTGCTTTGCTTGTAGTTCGTGGCAAAAAATCAGCTTCATTGAAATATTTAAGCGAATTGATTTTGGCACCGGGAAATAAAATTTTTAAAAATAAAGAAAAAGCGGCTTCATTTAATAAGTGTTTCAGCATAGATTTTAAAGATGACAACGGAAAACTCGGGCTTTCAAGAGGGCAGCTTACGGCATGTGTTTTGGCCGGATTTTTTGGCTATACGGGTGCTGCAAAAGACAGAGGCAATCAAAATTTCAAAGAGGTTTTGTACAGGTACCCGTTAGTGGGGCTTTATGTGATTACGGGCAGCGAAAAACTGGAAGAAGCTTTCAAGATGGTGCTTAGAAAAAATCCAAAATATAAAGATATAATTGATGAAAAATTAAAGGTTCCGGGTTTGAAAGCATTGCCTGAGTTGGCAAAGTCACTTGCAGAGAAAAATCAAACATCCCAGCAATTTGAATATAAAAAATTGTTCAAGCAAAAGGCCATGATAACAGCTGTTCCGTTTTTTTTCGGAATCGGGTTTATGGGATTATTCGTTGCAGGTATTTCCAGATATTTTACCCAGTACAGGTTTGCAAAAGAGCAAGAAAAAGCTAAAAACCAGCATTAAATCTGGCTACTCAACTTTTTTATTTAGAAAAAAATGATTAAATCATAAAAACGTATGATTTAATTTTTTGAAGGTGTTGCTAATATACATCTATACTCCTTAGAGACGACGATACACATATCCCTAATCAACAGCTATGCACCCCTAAGTGCCATAGCTTTTTTTTATGTTTATTTGTAATATGAAAAAATGCTGCAAAAGGTACAATTTCACTTGAGCCCCACTTGACAGCGAAAGTCAATATTTAAGCATATTTGCCATGGTAGAATATGCTTAAATATTGATTTGTAACATTTTGTAAAGACAAATTTTAAAATCATGCGAAATTACCTTGACTATCATGCTTTACGTAGTAGGATGGTATAACATGCTTATAATTTAAAATAGGTATAATTTTCGGATTGTGAGCG
>JAEWYI010000038.1 GCA_023395735.1 Cyanobacteria bacterium OH_SFB_17 | reverse complement strand
TTTGAAAACTCTTTTGAATCTCTTTTCCAAGATGCCAAATGGGTCATAACTCCTTTTAAAAGAACGCAAAAAAAAGATATCAAAAAAATCACAGATATAATAAAAGTTTTGGGAGCAAAACCTGTATTATCAACTCCTGAAGAACACGATAAGGCAGTTGCGCTCATCTCTCACATGCCGTTATTGCTTTCTCAGGCAATTTTCAAAACAGCTCGCGAAAACAAACTTGCAATGAAACTCGCATCAAGCGGGTTTAGAGATGTGACAAGACTCGCTCTTTCAAACTGCGAAATGGCAAGTGATATGGTATCAATGAATTCTGAAAATATTCAAAATTCAATTCTTCAACTCTATTCCTCAATTGGTGAATTGATAAGTAAAGATTACCTAGATCAAATAAAAAAAATTAAAAATAAAAGAGAAAATATGTATCTGAAAGGCAGAAATATTTTATAATCAAAAATATATACAAAAAACCGACTTTATTAAAATAAAGTCGGTTTTTTGTATAATTCTCTAAACTTATGCTACCGTATCAACTTTTTTTCCGGCATCTTGCGGAGCAGGTGGCGCCTTCGGCGCTTGAGGTCCTCCTTGTGGATTAGTAACACCTTTTTTGTCTATTTCATCCAGCTTTTTTTGAAGCGCAACTTTTACTGCCTCAGCCTCTTGTGGCTTTACATCTTTTGGCAGTGGAATCTGAACTTCTTTACCGTCTTTTTTTGCATTTATTACGTACTGACCATTTGCTTGGCCCAAAGTAACTTCTGACATAACTAATCCTTTCTATAAAAAATAACAACTACACTACTTACATCTATAAAAACATGTTATAAAAAATTATTGTTACTATATTCACAATAATTTACAAAACAGGAACAATAATTGTACTACAATAATAACCCACAAACAAGTATTTTTATAAAATGTTATTCAAAATTAAAGCGGTTAATAAAAATTTTATCAACCGCTTTAAATGTATAATTAACTAAATTAATCTATTTTTTCAAGAAATCAGGAATTTCAATGTTTGAAAAACTTGGACTAATTTCTGTAGTTGCTTTCTTTTGGTTAAAAGCACCTGAGAAGAAATCAGCAGCGCTCAATGTTTTAGCTTCAGTTTTTTCTGCCATATTAATTTGGTTTCTTAGTTCAAATCCTGTTGCAATAACAGTAATTTGGATTTCGCCTTGGATTTTGTCATCAACAACAGCACCGATAATAACTTTTGCATCATCAAGAACTGCAGAGTTAATAATGTTTGTAGCATCAGTTACTTCATGAAGAGTCATATCAGGACCGCCGGTGATGTTAACGATAACACCGCTTGCACCGTTGATTGAAGTTTCAAGCAATTGTGAGTCGATAGCAGTTTTCGCCGCATCAACCGCTCTACCTTCGCCTTGACCGCGTCCGATACCCATAAGAGCAGATCCAGAAGCCTGCATAACACTCTTAACATCGGCAAAGTCAACGTTTATTAGACCAGGAATAGTGATAATGTCAGAGATACCTTGAACCCCTCTCAAAAGAACTTCATCAACAACGATGAATGATTCTTGAAGAGAAACTCTTCTATCTACAACATCAAGTAGTTTGTCGTTTGGAATAACTATAAGAGCATCAACAGCCTCTCTAAGTTTGTCTAAACCTTGAGCAGCTTGGTTAGCTCTTCTTTTCCCTTCAAAAGAGAAAGGTTTTGTAACAACACCAATTGTTAAAATTCCAAGTTCTTTTGCAATTTTAGCAACGATTGGAGCTGCACCTGTACCTGTACCGCCACCCATTCCGGCAGTAACAAATACCATATCCGCACCATCAAGTGCTTCAGTAATTTCTTGTTGAGCTTCTTCTGCAGCTTTTTCGCCGATTTGAGGTTCACCACCTGCGCCCAAGCCGTTTGTTAGTTTTTCACCCAACTGAATTTTGTTTTTACAAGTTGAGTAATTCAAAACTTGCAAATCTGTATTCATTAACCAAAAATCAACGCCGCTTAGACCTGCTTTAATCATTCGATTAACAGCATTTCCGCCGCCGCCGCCAACACCTATAACTTTTATGCTTGCAGGGCTTATCATTGGTTTTTGTTGTAAAACTTCTTTCTTACCGAAGATATCTGGTCCAAAATTTTCCACTTATTATTCCTCTTTTTTATACTACTTACTACAACATATTATCATACTATTTTAAAGACAAAAAATAGTAAAGGATTTATAACGAAATTATTATCTAATTTTAATATAAGTTCAAGAAACTTTGTACTTTGTAAAGAAAATATTACAAACTAAACAATTTTCGACCCCTAAAAAAATCCACAAACCCTTTTGTAACAAGGCATTTAACGATTAATACACAATTTGTACATTAACAGTTCTATGTCTCGGCTTGTTATCAAAGTCGACTAAAACCACTTGCTGCCAAGTTCCTAGCTGTAGCGCTCCATCAATAAGCGGTACCATCGTCGAGTTTCCGATTATAGCAGCTCTAACATGCGCATATCCATTGCCATCATGCCAAGTTTCGTCATGGTGATAATCAATTCCCATCGGAGCAATTTTATCCAAGGCTTCTTGCAAATCTACCATTACACCAGGCTCAAATTCAATATTGGTGATACCTACAGTACTTCCTGCCGCATAAATAAGAACAGATGCATTCTGCAAAGAATGTCTGTAAACGGTGTTTTGGATATTCTTCGTAATGTCGATTATGTCCGTAAACCCTTGTGTGTTTATAACAAATTTTTCATTTATAACTGTCATATTTTGCCCCTTAACTTTGATTAGTTTATTTTATGAAAGAAATAAAATAAATACAAGAGAGATATCTGAAAATTTAAATAAAAAACACACCATTTTGCAGCTAAATTAAAACGAACCTTTACTAATAAAAACCTTTGAAGTACAATTTTGTTATGAATAGCACAAAAATTGATATTAAAAACATAGAAAAACAAATCTCTCAACAGTTTGAATTTGTTGATGAAATAAGAGATTTCAACCAAAAAAAAGTTCTGAATGCTTTTATTGAAAACAAAGTTGCACCGGAGCATTTTTACACAGTATCAGGATACGGACATGATGATTTGGGACGAGAAGTTCTGGATAAAGTTTTTGCTCAAGTTTTCAAATCAGAAAAAGCGATTGTAAGAAACCATTTTGTCTCAGGAACCCACGCGCTTGCGTGCGCCTTAATGGGAAATTTACGCCAAGGCGAAAAGTTAATCTCTGTTGCCGGTTCTCCTTATGACACCATGCAAGAAGTAATAGGTACAAGAGGTGACAAAAGAGCTTCCTTGATGGGTTATGGCGTTTTGTATGAAGAAATCCCACTGCTAAACGAAATGGATATCGACTTCAAAACCCTTGAAGAAAAAATTGACGAAACGTGCAATATGGTTTTAATTCAACGTTCAAGAGGCTATTCATTAAGAAATTCTCTCGATATTGAAACCATCGCAAAAATTATTCATATTGTAAAATCAAAGAATCCAAACTGTATATGCTTCGTAGACAACTGCTACGGTGAATTTGTCGAAAAAATGGAACCTACAGAAGTCGGCGCTGATTTGATTGCAGGCTCGCTTATTAAAAACCCCGGCGGCGGAATTGTAGAAGCAGGGGGATACATAGCAGGAAAAGAAGAATTTGTCGAACAAGCCGCGATGCGGCTTACTGCACCGGGCATCGGCTCCGAAGGCGGCGCTATGCTTAATCAGCTAAGATTAATTTTCCAAGGCTTTTTCATGGCTCCTTCAATTGTTTCAGAAGCGGTAAAAGGTGCGATTCTTGCGGCAAAAATATTTGAAGAAATCGGATATATTTCAACCCCAAAATTCGATCAAAAAAGAACCGACATAATCCAAACAATAACATTCAACAACGCGGAACCTCTTGAACATTTTTGCAAAACAGTTCAAGAACTTTCACCGATAAATTCGTACGTCACGCCTATTCCTGATGATATTCCAGGATACGAAGACAAAGTAATTATGGCTGGAGGAACTTTTATTGAGGGCTCAACCATAGAACTTTCGGCTGACGGACCTCTCAGAGCGCCTTATGCGGTTTATATGCAAGGTGGGCTAAACTATGCGCATGTAAAGATAGTTTTGGAATCCATTTTAAAAAAAATTCAAAAATAATTTCTTATACCCCAAAAATTTACCAAACCCGACAATTATTTTTTGTTTTTTAAAAGGTATAATAAGTTTATGAAATACGACACTGAATGGTACAACAATTTATCAAAACCTGATTTTATGCCTCCCGCTTGGATATTTGCACCGGTTTGGAGCATATTATACATCTTAATGTTTATATCCTTTGTAATTGTTTTGGTGGATGAGTTTGAACTTGAAAACGCTCTTGCATACCTGCTTTTTTGCCTGCAGTTTGCTGTAAATCTCTATTGGCCGATAACTTTTTTCAAAGAACATAACCTGAGAAAAGCATTTTTAACTTCAGTTGCGCTAGCAATTTTGGTATTTTTTACCATGTTGATTTTCTTTGAAATATCTAAGCTTGCAGGAATTTTATTTTTACCGTATTTCCTCTGGTGCCTTTTTGCATCTCTTTTGTCTTTTCAAATTCTAGAATTAAACGAGTGGTAATATTTTATTTTTATAAAAAGACTTGACAAAAAATAAAATATATGTTAATATTCGAATATATTAATATTTAAATATAAAGGAGTAAATCATGACAAATGTTATTCAGTTAAACGATTCTAATTTTGATTCTGAGGTAAAAAATGCAGATAAACCTGTATTAGTAGACTTTTTTGCTACTTGGTGCGGACCTTGTAGAATGCAGCTTCCCGTAATGGATGAGGTGGCACAAGATTATTCAGGCAAGGCAAAAATCTGCAAAATTAACGTTGATGAAGGAAGTGCAAAATCAGCCGAATTTGGCATCAGCAGTATTCCGGCGCTTTTAGTTTTTGACAAAGGCAGAATTGTAGAAAGAATGGTCGGACTTCATTCAAAATCACAACTTTCTGATATTCTAAATAAATATTTGTAGTATTATATAAATATGGAAACTGAAAAAGAGAAAAAGATACTTGAAATATTCAAAGCACTTTCTTGCAAGGCGAGATTGGATATTGTTGTTGGCCTAATTGAACATCAAGAATGCAATGTCGGTAAAATGGCAGAAAAACTTGGTATTCCACAACCAAACGTTTCTCAACATTTGACGGTTCTTAAAAATGCCGGAATCATTGAAGGCTTTAGAAATGGAACACAAATTTGCTATAAAGTTGTCGACGATCTAACAAAAACTATCATAAACGCGCTTGACATAAAGTGCTCTAAATAATTTTACGCTTAATTAGCATAAAGTCTCAAGCAAATAAAAAATAAATGGTCCTAAAGTATGTTTGCACTAGAGTTTTTTTATGATTTAATAGTATTGTCGTAGGAAAAAATTTAGGAGAGGCTTTATGAACCCAACTATTGAAACCATTTTAAACCGAAGAAGTGTTAGAGATTACTCCGACAAACAAATTAAGGACGAAGATTTAGACTTAATTTTAAAAGCGGGTTCATATGCGCCAAGTGCTTCAAATATTCAATCTTGGCATTTTACAGTAGTACAAAGCAAAGAAATAATAAAGCAATTAAGCGAAGAAGCAAAAAAAGAACTCCTAAAATCTGGTCACGAAATGTTTAGAAACGTAGCAAGCAATAAATCCTTTGATCTTTTCTACGGCGCTCCGACAATAATTGTTGTATCAGGAGAATCAGAAGCTCCTGTTCCTCAGCTTGACTGCGCAGCTGCAACAGAAAACATGCTACTTGCTGCTGAATCTTTAGGAATAGGCTCTTGCTGGGTTGGATTTGCGACATTCTTGTTTATGAGCAGACGAGCTAAAGAATTTGCAGAACTTTTAAAAATACCAGAAGGCTATGACCCTTATTATGCAATCACATTTGGTTATAAAGAACACCCGAATCTTACACCTCAGCCAAGAAGAGGCGGAATCATCAATTACATAAAATAATGGTTTTTGCATAATTTCTGTATCTTAGCAACCAACATAAGCCAAAAGTGCAATGAAAAAATAGTCGAAATGATTTAATAATCAAATAAGTACATATCGGAGAACAGACCTTGATTTTTTTTAGATGGTTAGCCTTATCATTAGCATTGCTGTTTGTTGCATGGCTTTTCCCAGGAATAAGCATGGACGGAATTGTGCCTGCTTTTTTCTCTGTGTTGCTAATCGGGGTTGTAAACGTGGTTATACGACCTGTGTTGATTTTCATAACCGCACCGATAAATATTTTGACACTTGGCCTTTTCACCTTTGTCATAAACGCTGTCTTGTTTATGTTTGTTGCAAATTTAATTCCCGGATTTAACGTTGATGGCTTTTCTCAAGCATTATTCGGGGCTATTCTTTATTCAATTTTAAGCGCGTTTATAAACAGAGACGACATCACTTAATCTTGAAATTTAACAGAAATAAATAATTATGGCATGAATTGCTTTTTCGTGAAATAATAAAAGTATGAAAGACATAATAAAAAAACTGGTAAACAAAGAGGAATTAAGCAGAGAAGAAATTCAAAAAGCTGTTGTATGTATCACGAAACAAGAAGTTTCTGAAGCACAAATCGGCGCTTTTCTTGTCGCTTTCACCGAAAAAGGAACAACAAAAGAAGAATTTTTTGAACTTGCAAGTGCAATGAGAAAATTTTCAAACAGAATTATTCTTGAAGATTATGTAGTGGACAGCTGCGGAACAGGCGCGGATATGGCGGGGACAATAAACGTTTCAACGGCGAGTGCAATTGTTGCAAACACTTGTGGCGTAAAAGTTTTGAAACAAACTAACTCTGCAATAACAAGTTGCTGCGGAAGTACAGATTTGCTTTCTGAGTTTGGAATAAATATTGCAAGGATTCCGCAAGATGCAAAAAATTATTTTCACAAAAACAAAATTTCGTTTGTACATTCTCCTTATTTCAATGATTTTGCGAGGATTAATAACCCAATCAGAAAACAAATAGGGATTAAAACAATATTTAATTATCTTGGACCGCTTATAAATCCAGCGTTTCCAAATGCCCAACTTTTGGGTGTTTCTTCGATTGAAATGTGTGAAAAAATGATTTATGCGCTACAACAGCTTAAAACAGACAGAGCTTTTGTTGTAAGTGGTTATAGGCCAAATATTGACGAAATAAGCATCTGTTCTAAAACATTAGTTTTTGAATTAAAAAACGGTGAAATTTCTAAATTTGAAGTTTCTCCTGAAGATTTTGGATATAAAACAGTAGATATTTGCGAGATTAAAGGCGGAAATGCAAAAGAAAATGCTCAAATAATCTCTGATATATTTTGCGGGAAAATAAAAGGGGCAAAAAAAGACATTATTTGTATGAATGCAGGAGCAATGATTTATCTTGCAGGAATAAAAGAGACGTTGCTAGAGGGCACCAAATTAGCGGAAGAAGTAATTGAAAAAGGCCTCGTATATGAAAATTTGAAAAAATTACGAGGAATAAAGGTTGAATGTTAGACTATTCTAAAATATTTGATATCACAAGAAATACATACGCAAGTTTTTCATACAACAATAAAATGGGAAAGGCTCTGATTCCTATCCGATACTTTTTTGAGCTAACTTACCGCTGCAATCTCAACTGTCCATATTGCTATGTGGGAGATGACAGAAAAAAAGACGAGCTTTCGACCCAACAGTGGTTTGATATAATTGATCAAATTCCTTGGTATTCATTCGTCACGCTTGTTGGCGGAGAACCGCTTATAAGAAAGGATTTTATCCCGATTCTTGAAAAAACCGCAAAAAAAACCTTTGGCAAACTTAATGTTGTAACCAACGGAATATTGATTAACGAAGAGATTATTGATGCTTTTATAAGAACAAAAATGATGCTTTTATCTGTGTCTTTAGACGGTTTTGGCGAAACTCATGACAAGAACAGGGCGCAATCAGGCATTTATGATAAAATTATCTCAAATCTTGAAATGCTCAATACAAAAAAGAACAGACCGCTTATTGACATAAAAACGCTTGTTCTTGAAAATAATCTTGATGATTTGCCTAAGTTGTACAAACTTTGTGACGAAATGAATTTTAATTTTTTATCAATATCTTTTTTGAGAAACAACGATTTAAAACAAAATTCTATATTAAAAGAATCTTTTTCCGAAGAATTTTATGCCCAAAAATATCCGATAAAACCTTATTTTGATGTTGAACATTTCAAAGAAGTTTATAAAGAAATCGAATCGTTGAGCAAAAAATCAAAAGTTCAAATAAGATATTCACCTAAGTTTGAAAACGCGCCAAATCCTCTTAAAAAAATAGAAGAATTTTTTAA
>JAEWYI010000010.1 GCA_023395735.1 Cyanobacteria bacterium OH_SFB_17 | reverse complement strand
TTGTATTCTCAAAAATTTGGAGAAAAAAATTCGTGTGAAGTCAATACAACAACAAAGCCGGGCAAAGCAATTTTGGTTGCAGGAAATAATTGTTTTGAGTTAGAAATGCTTTTAGAAGCTGTAAAACACACAGATATAGATGTTTACACTCACGGCGAACTTTTGGCCGCTCATACTTACCCAAAATTGAGAAGTTATAAAAACTTAAAAGGGCATTATGGCTCAGTTGAAGGACAAGGCGTATTTGATTTTTCAAGCTTTCCGGGCGCTATATTGTTGACTAAACATTCTTTTATAAAAATTGATAATTTGTTCAGTGCAAGGTTATTTACAATGGATTTGGTAGCTCCTAGGGGTGTTATCATGGTTAAAAATGCAGATTTTACAAGAGTTATAGAATCTGCTTTGTCTGCAAAAGGATTCAATCATTTAACCGAGGGCAAGTCAATTAAGATATCAATAGCCGAAAAAGACGTTTTAGAGAAAATTAAAAAAGTATGTGCTGATATTAAGGCAGGCAAAATTAAAAATGTCTTCTTTATCGGGCAAAAAAATAATACAACTGAGCAACAAGAATATTTCGATAAGTTCTTTAAATTAATTGGCGATGATTCATTTATTTTTTCACTTTCTTATACAAACAATGGCAAAAATACTTATTCCCTGCCTGATGAATATGGCTATCCTATTTTGTGTAGAGCTGTAGAAACTGCCATAGAAGAATTTGGCGATGATGTAGGATATATTTCACTTCTTTCTACAAAATGCACCAATAATACTCTTGCAAACCTGATTTATGCAAAAAAAATGGGTGTAAAACACTTGTATCTTTGCGATTGTCCCCAAAAATTTGTAAACCCATCAATGCTAAAAACATTAAGAGAAATATTCAGTTTGAAAGAATATACAAATCCTTCAGCAGACCTTGGCGAAATTACGGCATCTGAATAAAAATCTAGGTGTTGAAGATCCTGTCGCCGGCATCTCCCATTCCCGGTACAATGTATCCGTGCTCGTTTAGGTGTGAGTCCACTGCTGCTGTAATAAGTTCTATGTCTGGATATTTTTCTTGAATGTTTGAAATCCCTTCAGGAGCAGAAATTATTGAGATAAGTTTTATGTTTTTTTCAGGAATATTTTTATCAATATACAATTTTATTGCTTCTATAAGAGAATTTCCTGTTGCAAGCATCGGATCTGTAATGTATACATAAGTTTTTTCGGGTTTTTGTATGTCCATAGGGATTCTGTTATAATACCAAATCGGCTTAAGTGTTTTTTCGTCTCTATACATCCCGATATGTCTTATGCAAGCTTGAGGTAAAATATCAATCGCTTCATCTGTGAAAATCAACCCTGCTCTGAGTATTGGAGAGATTATAATATTTATGTCAGGATCAATGGTTTTTGTTTTAAAGGTTACAAGTGGCGTTGTAACTGGTCTTTCAACAAGCGGAAGATTCATTGCTGCTTCATACAAAAGCGCTCTTGTAATTTTTCTTGTAGCTATTCTAACCCCCTGGCAGTTGGTGTTTTTGTCACGCATTGTGCAAAGGTTTTGTAAAATTACAGGATTATTTATTATCTTCACTTTTGTTTTGTTCAATTGTTCCATTTTTTCTCCCATTTTTTTTGATTAGAATGTTAGATATATTATCCGCATTTTTTTGCGCCCTGTCAAGCCATCCGTTTGATGTCTCAATTATGTGATTAGGTTTTGTATTATTTAAACTGGATTGATTTTTTAGAATTCCGACTTTTTCCATAAAGTTAGAAGTCGTGTATGTTATGTCTATTATTTTGTCAAACATATCGCTTAATAGCCCAAGAGAATCGTGTATTCTTTTAGGGCTTTGTACGATAAGGAATTTGCCTCCCGGTTGTTTTTTAGATTCAGGTGGGTAAATTTCCAATGATTTAGAACCACCCAATCCTGAAAACTCAACTGTAACTTTTGAGCCGGCTGGAACACGAACTTCTTTTTCTGTTATAACAAATTTTACATAAATGTCTTCTCCGACAATGTCTAGTTGGTTTACATACCCTACGTTGATGCCTAAAAGTTTTACGGGAGAACCTACTATGAGCCCGTCAACATCAGGCATGAAAATTTGGTAAGTGTTAAATTGTTTTTTATAAGTATATTTTGCAGTCATAATAAGGCCTGAAACCGTAACCAGAATCAAAAACCATACAAAAAGTTCCACTATCCAAAATAAATGTCGCTTCATAAGAATCATTATACAACAAAAAACTGTTGCGAATTTTTTTTGTGTGTAGTATAAATAGTATACAAGGGACAAAATAAGGATATAAAAATGGATCAAATAATAAAAGTAGCGTGGGATTTAAACGAAAATACCGAAAATAGATATCAATTGGTATATGAAATTGCAGAACTTGCTAAAAAGCTTGTAGATGAAACTCAAGCTAAAAAATCTCGTGAAGAATTTGGTTATGACGATTATTATGAAAATTCATATAAAAAAGAAAACCCTGTAGAACACGCAATTATGGTTAAAGCTTCTGAAGCTGATGACAACAGACTTGTTGGCTAGAGTTTCTTTTGAAGGTTTATTAAAAAATAGAGGCTTGGATTATGCAAAAGACAATTGATTTTATTAAAGACAAAATCAGTGATTTCCAGCCTGAAGTCGGTATAATTTTGGGATCCGGCTTGGGTGATTTTGCGTCCGAATTTTCTGCCGTTTCAATCCCTTACTCTGAAATTCCGGGTTTTGAATCTTCTACTGTCAAAGGACATGCAGGAATGCTAGTGTTTGCAGAAATCAACGGTAAAAAAGTAGTTTTGATGCGTGGCCGTTATCATTTTTACGAAGGTCATTCAATGCAGACAGTTGTTTATCCTGTTAAAGTTATGAAAAAATTAGGTGTAAAATCTATTATCATAACAAATGCGGCAGGTGGTATAAATCCTTCTTTTGAGCCGGGAGATTTGATGTTGATTACAGACCATATAAATCTTATGGGCACAAACCCTCTAATCGGTCTTAACGATGACTCTTTAGGCACAAGATTTCCTGATATGAGTGAAATTTATAAAACAAAATTGATAAAAACTGCCGAAGCAGAAGCAAAAAAACTTGATATAAACATAAAAAAAGGCGTTTATGCTGCCTTTACCGGCCCGAGTTATGAAACTCCTGCTGAAATTAAGATGCTTTCGATTGTGGGGGCAGATGTTGTTGGTATGTCAACTATTCCTGAGGCAATTGTCGCAAATTATTGTGGTATGAATGTTTTGGGTATTAGTTGTGTTTCAAATTCAGCGGCTGGGGTTCAGTCTACTCCTTTAAACCATCAGGAAGTAATTGATGCTACGCAAAAAATTCAAGAAAAATTTAAGCAACTGCTTTTTGGAATTATTTCTCAAATATAGTTGAGTGAAAGGTTATTTGATGCAAGATTTTACTAACAGTGTTCCTTTTGATCCAGGTTACTCTAAAATGTCTTTTTCGTTTTTGGGCGATATCGATGTTTTGGTTGACGAGTATTCTAAGCTTAAGGCGAATCATCAGAAGAAATTTTGGCTTGTTAAAAATGAGCCTTCAATAATAACTTTTATCGAAAAATGTACGGCTTTTTATTGCGGTTGTTTGCTTTGGGGCTCTTTTATTCATTATAGATTCTTGGATGAGTCCAAGAAAATCGAAGGCAATAATACAGATAAAATGTCTAAAGATGAGCTTCAAGACTATGATTCCGCGTATGAAGTCAAGGCTATTATTGATTATATCAACTTTCTTGATAGAGATTTCAAATATTTTGTCAAAAGGTCGTTCAAGATTTCGGAGCAAATTAAAAATATATTGAAAAATTATGTCGAATTTGCAAGCTTGAACAACAATTTTGTTGGAATAGTTGAAACTTCTCAGATAAAAATTCCAAAAACATATGAGAAAATATCAAAATATAAAAAAGAGCAGTTAGATGAATTATGCGAGAAAATTTTTGAAGTCATTAATTCTCTTAAAATTGAAAAACTGCTCTTAATTGAAATTTAAATTTATGCTAAAGCCAATGATGCTTTATTGTATGAAGCAAGTCCTGATAAGCTTCCGCTAAGCATTGCCTGTTTTGATTGAAGAGTTGTATATTCTTCTGAGATGCTGCTATATTGGCTTTCAAAGTCGTTTACTTCTTTCTTTTTAGCCTCATCCGTTCCAGCTGATGCTTTCAGGTTATCTATTTTTGCTGAAATGTTTTCTAAAATAGCGGAGATGTCGTCATCTGTGCTTACAGCCACATCCATTTTAGAAGCGAGAGATTTAGCCTCTGATTTGATAGTGTCTTCTGAATTGCCTGTTTGTGGTTGTTGCATTTTTTGACCAGCTACTTGTTGAGCAGCTTGCGCTGCTTGTGCTTGTTTAAGTTTTGTTTGGCCTTCTGTTTCTGTTTTGATGTTTGAAGTGTCAATTCCAAGCGCTTCAAGTTTTTTCTTTGTCGTTTCAGAAAGAGCAGATGATGAACTTGATGAAGATGATGATGCGCTGCTGCTTGCTGAAATAGAGCTAATTGAATCTGACATTTGTTTGCCTTCTTTCTCTTAATATTTAAACTGAGGATGTATATATAAAGTATATACAAAATGTGAGATTTCAATTAATAGAAAAAATGTTACATTCTTAATGAACGTAACATTTTTAATAATATTTTATTATTTATTCTGCTTTTAGTATGCATGGCATAAAGCAGGTTTTAAGTCCGTGCCAATATTGGCCAAGTTGACCAGTCAGAAATCTACAAATGTAGGCTCTGCTTGAATTGTGCTTCTTTTTAATTTTATTTCTTTATATTTTTTATAAACAGAATCGAAAAGTAAGATTCCAAGAATTAATATTGCAAACAGTTGTAAAAAGATGCTTATGTTTGCAGGGATAGAATTTATTGCTCTCAAAATAACATTGAAAGGAATATGTCCATCAAAGCAATATATAGCGAAAGCAACTGCTGAAAGAGCTGAAGAGCCTCTCAAATCTTTAATTGCCATCGAAAAATTTGCTGCTTGTTCGCCGAAGCATAAAAACAGTGATGAACCGGTAAGTGCAAGAAGAAAAATCAAACCTGTAACAGGTAAGAGTGTCAATAAGTCTATCACCATCATGGGCTGAAAGATTTTTCTTAAAGTGTTTGTTGTAAAAACTCTTAATGCGTATTCAATAGCAAAAACAGCAATTACGAAAACCTCAAAGCAATCAAAGAAAATTTTAAAGGTTTTAAAAGATTCAGCTTCGGGATAAATCAAGCATAATACAAGTTCTGCAAGAACGAGAAATATAAAGAATTTCTCCAGTTTGTTGTTGTCGATAAAATCAATAATAGTCTTTTTCATTTTGGTCACCTTAGTAGAGTGCTATGTAATAACTCCCCGAGGTTGGACTCTCTTACATCAATATGGAAAAAGCCTAATCCATATGAGGCAGGGATGTAGTCCGCTTTGCGGGCTGGTTTCCGGAGTATCTTAACCTGCTGTAAAATATTCCGGTTCGGCAAAAAATATCACCGAAGGTCTTAAAAATTCTTCTCTTGCAAAACTCTTCTGTTATTGAATCCTAGCTATGTTTGTTTTGAAAAATTTTTTTAGTCAAAGAATTTTCGCGTAATTACAACTATAAGCAAAAAAACTTTTCATGTCAATAATTTCATAAATTTTTTTTGTATAAATTTTTATTAAGAATCAGCAGGACGTGAGTTAGGCAAATAGCCGTATTTTTAGGACAATAGTCAAAAAGAGTTATAGCCAAATATTCAAAAAATGTTTAAAATAGTAATAGTTAGAGCGAATGTGTTAAGTTATTTACCCGTTTGAATAAATTATTTTGGAGCTTGATGAAAAGCGTTATTAAAAGCTGTGTTGTTTTTAAAAGGCGAATTATGCTAAAAATGCTTGCAATTATTGTGTCTTATCCCAAAATGGCAAGCATGCTTTTTGGGCTGGAAAAGATTTTACAGCAAGAGATAATGGTTCTGGACGCTTTTAATCCTGCAGAAATGACCATAGCGCTTGGGATTTTAGGAATTGTTGCCATGCATACTCTTCCCGGGTTCATTGAAAATAATGAAAAAAAATCTTTGATGATTAAACTCCAACGAGATTATTCAGTTTATACAAACGGTGTAAATCAAGCAATAAGCGAAAACGGAAGTCCTGATATGTGGTCAAAAACTGATCAGCCTATTAGTTTGACGGATATAAACGACGTTTTGTCCGGATATTTTAAGGTTATAAAAAATTGTGAAAACTTATCAGGATGTTTCCCTGATTTTAAATATAAAAACTTGAAGGGGATTTATAATGAAACTGTTTTAAACAGTGACGATTCTTACACCAAATTTAAATTGATTGACGGGACATCAATTGCCATAAATTTGTGGAGCAATCAATGCGATCTTGATTGGGGCGATGGATACCAATTAAACAATGTCTGCGGGACTTTGGTTATGGATTTGAATGGAGAAAAACGACCAAATAC
Source organism: Cyanobacteria bacterium OH_SFB_17 (assembly GCA_023395735.1). Lineage (GTDB taxonomy): Bacteria > Cyanobacteriota > Vampirovibrionia > Gastranaerophilales > Gastranaerophilaceae > JAEWYI01. The sequence goes on along the minus strand of JAEWYI010000010.1, from coordinate 2,295 downwards.
TTACGGAATTGATTTTTTTGGTTTTGCTTTTACTCGATACGGGCTTGTTCCGCTTGGCAGCCAGAATCAATCAGCTTTTCCGTTTAGTGCTTTTTGCAGTACAACAAGCAATGCAAATTTCAAGTATGAAAACGGTTTAAGTTGTACTGCTTGGGTTTTATATAACAAAAATATGGATTATCTTGATTGCAAGGGCTTAAACTGGGGAACGAAAACTACCTGCGGATAGCAAAAATTAATTCTCTTGCACCACTGTTGCAATAAGTTCGCCATAGTTATCCACGTGCCCTGTTGTTTGTTCAATAACGTATTTTATATCTTTATTTTTAGCTAATTCTTTTTCTGCACGTTCTTCAGCTTTTTCAAGACTGCTGTATTCTCCGATGAGTTTTTTTGAATCAAAAAGAGATTCTTCTTTTAGATAAACATGGTACATATTTGCCTCCTTAGTTTTTTATATAACAATTTTAATACAAAAAAAATAGTGAGGCGTTTTGGTTAAAGAAATTTTGCATAAAAATTCTGGTGTTGATGCAGTTTATTATAATTGTCTGGAATTTTCTATTGCAATTGCAATTTGTTCTGCCAGTTTTTTCAAGAAACTTAAATCGTCATCGTTCAGTGTTTTGTAATCTCTTGTGAATATTACGATGAGGTAGCCAATTAAAAATTGGTAATTTTTAATTGGAACAGCATAATAAGATTTTATACTCTTTTCATTTAAAACTTTTTCTATTTCAGAATTTTTTTGCATGGTTTTTTCAAGGTATTGGTTTACATTTGAAAAATTCATTTCTATATTGTTGTTAAAAATTTCACAGAAGTGTTCAAATTCTTTTGCGTTTTTATTGAGGTAGCTGTTATCGGATAGGGTCTTTGAAGGTAATTTCTCAAGAAATTTGTCATAAGAAAAGGTCTTAGTCTCTTTGTCGTAAAGTGCAATGAAGCATTTATCAGGTTTTAAATCTTTGTTTATTTCTTCAAAAATCTGATTTTTTATTATAAAATCTTTATTTATTCTTCTCATTTGTGTCAATATTCTTATAATTGCTCGATCACGCTCTGCTGAGATGTAGATATTTGCAATTTTATTCCAAGAAATTGTAGAAAACGCATAAACAATAAGTTGAAATATTAGTAAGAATTCAACGAAGAGATAGCCCGCAATTTGAGGAAAAACAAGGTCAAAAACGCCGCTAGAAACTGAGACAAATGCTACGTAGAATGCAATAAGAAGAATCGAAAGATATGCGACAAGCTCATCTTTAATTCTAATCAAAGATGTTAAATTTTGAATTTCACCAACTCCGATTAGCAAACATGTGCTTCCAAGAATACTGAATAAATGTGCTAAAATTGCGTTTCTAGGTAAATAAAGAGGGTTTATGTAAAACAATCCGCCAAGTCCAAGTATAAATAAACCTATCGTGAAAAAATCATGTTTTTTTGTCCCGCTTGCATTTTCTATATTTGTTAATATTGTCGCAATAATTATCATCAAGGCATAACTAACATATTCTAATGAATTTATGCCTGCAAAAAAATTGTTTCTTACGAGCGGAAATATTTGATACAAAATAACAGGAATAATAGATAAAGTTAAAAATACTGCAATATAGCTTCCAATAATTTTAGTTCTTATTTCGCTTGCAGAAAGTTGATTATTAACCTTGTAACTGAATGCAGTATAGATAGTTAGAGGAATTAAGAGATTACTCATCATCAAATATATTAAAGTTGGATTTTCTTTAATATTTGCAAATGACAAATTATCATACGGGAATTGTGGTACTGTAAAAACGTGTACTGATTCAAAAAGCATTGAGATAAAAATTCCGCATGCAAAGATTAGGTATCTTTCGTCTCCTGTTTTTTTGTAAAATTTGTATCCACTAGCTGAAATTAGAAACATAAGAGATAAATTTATGGCTTCAAGAAATATGTGCAGTGATTTAGGCATTGTAAGGTTGCTAAACATTTCAAATCGTACAGTAGTAAAAATGGCCATTATTGATACTGCAATTATTATTAAAATATAAATGGATATGGTTTTTTTCATAATTTATTCCTTATAGCTGGTTTATCCAATATATTAATAAATTTCTTTGTTAATTAATTAAATCCCTAAACGGATGTCTTTAAGTAGGATATTAAAACTAGAATGATAATACATTTTAATGATTTATCCATAAAGATAATAGAAATTTTTGAAGTTTTAGATGAAAATTATTTGTTCGTTTATGAGGATTGAATATTTATGATAAAATTCAGAGATTTTTTGTATAAAATAAAACT
>JAEWYI010000109.1 GCA_023395735.1 Cyanobacteria bacterium OH_SFB_17 | reverse complement strand
GACTAGGTGCATCGCTTCAGCACTACAACCCAATAATTGATACAGCTGTAAAAAAAGAGTGGAGCATTCCTGACAGTTATAAACTTATAGCACAAATGCCATTTGGCAAGCCGATGGCGCAACCTGACAAAAAAGAATTCAAACCTATAAAACAACGTCTGAAAGTTTATAAATAAAACTATATCAATTTTATTGTTTATTTTTATAATCTGCATTTTATTTCCAAAAGAAAATAATGGCTACCGGGGCTACCCCGAGTAAACAGATTGAACATAACCTCCGTAAAGTTTTATTGTAATTTTAAGAAGTGTCTTATTAAAACTAATCTCATTATAATAGAGGTTAATATAATAATTAAAAAATTATATTATTAGTTTAAATATTATTGGAGATTTAAAAATATGTTAGAAAAGCCTTTTGTTTTATCTTTATTGTTAATGTTATTTTCATTTTTATTATCTTTTCCTATGAGCTTGGTAAATAAAATTCTGCCACAAAGTAATAATAGTCTTTGGGGACTGTTTTTGGCTGTAGTAATTGTAGCTTTTTTTATTGGAGTTTCTCATTCTCGTCAATACAAAACAAAATTTTCAATAAAAGAGAGGCTAAAAACTGTATTATATTACTTTATACTGAATGTATCTTTTACCTTAGTTATAGTATTGCTAATGACCGCAAATACTACAGTAAAAGGGGCTCCTCTTTATAACATTTATGAGTTAATTTTAATCTTTGAAATACTATATAATTTCCTTGCTCTTTCGTTTTTTGTATACATTTCGCTCGATTTAGGCTGTATTGCATGGTTAAAATATAAAAAAATCGAAATTCAAGAAGAAGAAATGGAATTTAATAACCTTAAAAAAACACCTTTGTTTTTATCTTCGATTTTGCTATTCAGCACGTATTTCATAAATTTAATCATTCCTGTATCATCTATGTTTGTAAAAGATCCGTTTTCTCCAATTAAATTATGCATTGTCGCTTTTTTAGCCGCAATATGTGTTGGGTGGAATACTGAAATAAAAATTATTGATAGGGTAAAAATCTCCTTATATGCGTTTTTGTTTTATAACGTTTATGCTTTTTTTCTCTTGTTTGCATCCGGGGGCAAAGCAATAATAAATAGTGTTGTATTTTTTGAACATCCATATTTGCTCCAGTATTTCAAATTTTTAGTTTTGAATTTAGCAGCATCAGCTTCGATTTATATTGGACTTGGCGTTGGAAAAAGAATAAGTGAAGTATTCAATAAAACAAAACGAAATAGAACGGTATAGCTATTTTTGTAACAAATCGTAGATTTATTTGTAAGTTAGACTTTAAATTAGGAATAAAAGTTTTATAATAAAGATGTATACCTAACAAGAGATTTTTATATGTTTAAAAACATATTTGATTTATCTTATGAGCGAAATATAACAGAATCAGTCGTTTTTTATTTTTGTTATGTAATATTTGCAATATATTTATGGGTTTCGGCTATATGCATTTTGTTTTATTTTATTCAGGATGAGTGGCTTAGGAATATATTAATTATGCTTTTAACTCCTTGGGTTCCGTTAATTTTTTATAACCTTATAGCGATATTACTTTGTATAAAAAAGAATTATAAAGATACACATAACCTTATTTTTGTCGTGTCCACAATTTTATTAACTTTTGTTATACCCTCAATTACAGGAATATTATTGTCAATGGTTACATCACCTTCAGCGCCAAATTTAACATTAGATGTAATTATAGGAGGAACCTTTGGAGGAATAGTTCTATTTTTTATTGCAGAAATATTTTTTGGTGCCATTCCGCTTGCTATTCTTAGTACAAGAGAACGTTTTAAAGACCAAAAAATAATGCAAAAAATGGATCAAGAAAGAATAAAAAAAGAAAAACAAGTTGAAAAATTATTATTGTTTGAGCAAATGTTTTCAAAAGAGCCCAAGAAAGGCTCTGACAATATCTAATTGCCTTGGATTATCTGCAGCTCGAAAAAGCATTTATTTATAAGTGTTTTTGAAAAGCCTGTTCTATAACATCTTGATCAAATTTTGTATCACGGAATTTAAGATTTTTTAATGTAGGAATTTGTCTTTGAAAAATCAAATTCGAAATCCCACAAGAATCTAGCTTAGCTGCCATTTTGCTAAACCATTTTTTGAACCCTAGTTGGGATAAGGCCTCTCCATAAATCATGTTTGATACATAATTTGCACTAACAACTTCACCTTTTAACATTGCGTATTGGACTTTTCCATCTTTTGTCCTCCCAGGAAATTTTCCAAGAAATTTTGTATCCCAAGGGTCTGCACATTTAAAGTTTTTTCCTAATTTTATACATTTTTTTATAAAGTTTAGTGGTTTAATTTTTCCTAAATCAGAATTTGTGGTTTTTATTATTGTTTTTAATAACTTATCGTATTCAGATGTTATATCCGGATATTGTTCTTTTGACAAATTAGCTTCTGTTGGGAATTTAAAAACTTTTGGCCCTGTATATCCGATATATTCAGACGTTACATTTACAGGAATCCCGTGTTTAATTCTCCAATTGATTTTTTTTGGATTTGCAGCGAAATATATTTTATTGTCTTTACACGAATCAACTTTCAATATCAACTTCCTTTTACACTATTTGTTAGTATAAATACACTAAAGAAAATATTTGTTTATTTTTTTATTTTTTATTACAATTCTTAACAAAATTTTGCTTTGGCTAAAGAATACACCCATCTCTGAATCGTTGGGTTTAGTCAAAAAGCAAAATATATTAGGGTTTAATTATTTATCATCTTTTTTGTCGATTTATTTTAATTAAATAAATACAAATATTCTCCATACCCTTTTTTTTGCATTTCGTTTTTTGGAATAAATTCAAGTGCAGCACCGTTTATACAATATCTTTGTCCACCTTTATCTTTTGGACCATCATCAAAAACATGTCCTAGGTGCGAATCACCAATATCACTTTTTACTTCAGTTCTTCGCATCCACAAAGAAGTGTCCTCTTTTTCTTTTACAAAGGTTTTGTTTATTGGTTTTGAAAAAGATGGCCAACCACACCCTGCATCATATTTATCAGTTGAAGAAAATAGCGGTTCTTTTGTCACAATGTCTACATAAATTCCCTCATCAAAATTCTTGTCGTATTCGCTTGAAAATGGTTTTTCTGTTTCACTTTTTTGAGTTACATTATATTGAACATCGCTTAAATTTTTCTTTATGACTTCTTCTGTAGGTTTTTTGTATTGTTCATATCGTTTTATTTTAGAAAAGTCTATATGACAATATCCTCCAGGATTTTTATCTAAATATTTTTGATGATATTCTTCTGCAGGGTAGAAATTTTTAAGTTTAATTATTTCTGTTACTATAGTTTTTTTGTGATTTTTTTGTTCTTGTTTGATTAATTTGTCAATAACATCCTTGTCTTGGTCATTTACATAGTAAATTCCGCTTCTGTATTGTGTTCCATAATCGTGTGCCTGCCTATTAAGTGTTGTAAGATCGACTATGTCAAAATAGTGAGAAAGAATGTCAGGAAGTGATATTTTGTCTTTATTATATTTAACTAAAACAGTTTCTGCAAAATCAGTATCGCCAGTTGAAACGTCTTCATAGGTTGGGTTCTTTGTTTTTCCGTTTGCAAAACCGACTTCAGTGAAGATTACTCCCGGTATTTTTGAAAAATAAGCCTCAACACCCCAAAAACAACCGCCTGCAAGATAAATTTCACTTGCGTTTTTTTGTACTGCAAAATTATGATTCACGGCAAATCCTCCGATGATTGATAAAATAATTATTATTGTACCTAAAAATTTATGCATAGGATAAATATTATTTCGAATGTTTAAATAATACATTGGTAATAAGTATAGATTTTTTAGAAAAACGGCGATAGGCATCTGATTCAAAATAGTATCATATTAAATGTATTATTTTGCTAAAAGGAAAAAACCTGAGATTGTCATATTTTATTATCAAAGCAAAAGATATAAAATTTTTGCAAAAAATAATAAGTTTTAATTATTAATGTTTGTTTTTTTTAAATAACTACCGATTAAAATTGTTGTCGGGTATAAAACCTGTTCTTCAACTTCAATATGCAATTTTAAATCATCTACGAACTGGATTACCTTTTGATTATTTTCTTTTTCTGCCTGCATTTTTAGGTTTTCCAAGATTTTACGAATCACACCATGGTCTTTTTTCATTTCCAATAATTGGGCTTCTAATATATCAGCCATTTCTGTAGCAGCCGCTGACTCAAGTTCCCAGTTTCCCTTTGACAAGGCTGACAATATACCTAAAGGCGGAAGGGCATATTCTTCTTCTTTTTTAAAATGCGGGCGTGCTATATCAACAAGTAATTTTGCGTTTTCTCCAATGTTTCCACCAAGAGAAATTATATCATCAATGTCCTTGAACAATTTTTTATGCCCGTCTAACAAAGCTTTAGGTGTTTGTGGGTTCATAAAATTCAATACTCCTTTTGGTTACCATAAACAGTATTAATTAAAAATTTCAACTTAAATACCCTAAAACCGGTTAGCCTATGTGGCGAAAAATTAATAATGACAGTGGATGCAGCCCAGACTAAAAAAGTCTTTGAATTAAAGATCCAAAAATTTGCATCCTATGGACTATAAAAGAGAGAAAAAACATAAATCAGTTTTACATTAGTGAAAAAGCGAGCCAGAAAATGAAAAGTTTAGTGGAGACGAGGACTCTGCAGAGCAAAAGCTGACTAAATGTCAGGTTTTGTGAGAGGAGAGAACCCGATAATTTTTAATTATCGCGT
>JAEWYI010000071.1 GCA_023395735.1 Cyanobacteria bacterium OH_SFB_17 | reverse complement strand
TACTCTTCCAATGGAAGTGAAAGCATCGATATGACACCGGCAAGTGTTATTACCAATGAAATAACTATTGCAAATTTTGGTCTTTTTATAAATAAATTATTTGCCATTATATTACCTTACTGTTTTTTATTGTCTTGTTGAGATTCATCAATAATTTTTACTTTTTGATCAGGAATTACTTTTTGAATTCCGCCTGTGATTATTATATCGCCTTTTTTAAGCCCGCTTTCGACAATCCAGTTATTCTTATATTGACCGGAAGTCTTTATAAATGTAATTTTTGGAATATCGCCTTCCATTTTATACACATATTTACCCTGAGGATTTTCCAAAACAGCAGTTTGCGGAACAATTGGAACGTTTACTTTTTTCTTTGAATAAATATAAACTTTTACATACTCTCCATTTATCAACTTTCCTTTTGTGTTTGGGAAAGTCGCACGCATTGTGATTGTACCGGTAGTTTCATCAACACTGTTATCTCTAAAGTTTTGAACCCCGGTAAATTCATATTTTTCGCCATTTGGAAAATATAAATCAACTTTTCTATTAGTACTTTCAGAGTCAATCTCTGACAATTTTATATACTCTTTTGAATCAATCGGAAATGTTACATAAATTGGATTTGTACTAAATATCGTAGTAAGATTACCAACGGATGTATCAACGTAGTTTCCGACCGTTACGTTAATCATACCAACTTGTCCATCAACAGGTGCTTTAACCCTTGTATAAGCGTAATTTCTCTGCGCATCACGAAGAGTTGCCTGATACATAGCAAGTTGCCCTCTTAAAGCATCACGATTGGATAAAACTTCATCATAAGCAGATTTGGCAATATAATCTTTTTTTACCAATATAGCTGAACGCTTCAACTGTTTTTCTTGATAAATTAACTGAGCTTTTGTATTTTCGACATTTGCCTTTGCCTTTTGAACATCATACAACCACTGTTGAGGTTCAATTTCAAACAAAACTTGACCCTTTTTAACGTGATCACCCTCTTTAAAATAACTTTTATTTAAATATCCTTCAATACGAGCAACTATATCCACCCTATATTTAGACTGGATTCTTCCTGGAGCCTCAATCTGTTTTTCAACTAAAGCCTCACCGATTGAATCAACAGTAACACTTGTAAGTGCTGCGTTTTTCATGCTTGAAGCCTTCATAAATTGTCCAATTGATGAATATACAAACCTCGCTGCAATAAGCACAAAAACAACTATTGCAATTATAAATATATTTTTTTTCATTTTCTCTCCCCACTTACTAGTGTCGCTTATTATTATAACAGAAAAAAAAAGAAATTTAGACTAGTACACACGTCTAAATTTTCTACCATACACCATAAGACAAAGATACGCCCTGTAAATTTTACAAGACGCATCTTTAAATATTTTATATTGTTATTTTGTAACTTCTTCTTTCTTTTTATTTGACTTAATCTTCTCAAATGCAATTTTGTCATTTTCCATTTTCAAAAGAATTGTGTCACCTGCAGAATATTTATTGCTCAAAATTTCTTCAGCCAAGATATCCTCAATTCGCTTTTGAATTAATCTTCTAAGCGGTCTTGCACCATAAGCTTCAGAATAACCGTCTTTTGCAAGGAAGTCTTTAACCTCATCGGTAACTTCAATTGAAAGTTCTCTTTCTTCCAATCTCTTGAACAAATCTTTAAGCATCAAATCAACAATTTGTCTTATTTCTTCTTTAGAAAGGTGAGCAAATACAATTATATCGTCGATTCTGTTCAAAAACTCTGGTCTGAACGCTTTTTTAAGTTCTTCCATTACAGTATCTTTAAGTTTTTCGTATTTGTCTTTTTTCTCATCTTGAGCTGTAGTAAATCCAAGCTTCGCAGTACTTGTAATCATACTAGCTCCGACGTTTGAAGTCATAATGATAACTGTGTTTTTGAAGTTAATATGTCTTCCTTTTGAATCTGTAAGTCTACCATCATCAAGTATTTGCAACATTACGTTGAATACATCAGGGTGAGCTTTTTCAATTTCGTCGAAAAGAATAACTGAATAAGGTTTCTTACGTACGATTTCAGACAAATGACCACCTTCATCGTATCCGACATAACCCGGAGGAGAACCGATAAGTTTTGCAGTTGAATGTTTTTCCATAAATTCAGACATGTCAACTCTTATCATATTATCTTCTGAACCAAACATAGCCTCAGCAAGCGCTTTTGCCAATTCTGTTTTACCAACACCGGTAGGACCAGAGAAAATGAAACTTCCGATTGGTCTGTTTGGTGATTTCAAACCTACTCTAGCACGTCTGATAGCTTTTGAAATTGAAACAACAGCGTCGCTTTGTCCGATAACTCTTTGGTGAAGAGTATCTTCCAACTTCATCAATCTGTCGCTTTCGCCTTCTGTTAGCTTTGTCACAGGCACGCCAGTCATTGTAGAAATAACTTCCGCAATCTGCTCTTCTGTAACTGTAGGCTTATTTGCCTCGTGTTCTTCTCTCCATTTTGCAGAAAGTTCACGAATCTTGTCTTTCATGTCGGCTTCGTCATCTCTTAGCTGAGAAGCTTTTTCGAATTCTTGATTTCTAATAGCTTCTTCTTTTTCCTTTATAAGCGCCCTTAGCTCTTTATCCATCTCTTTTCCTTCAGGAGAAAGTGAGCTGACTTGTAAACGAACTTTTGAACTTGCTTCATCAAGAACGTCGATTGCTTTGTCTGGTAAAAATCTGTCAGTAATATATTTGCTGGACAATTTTGTTGCCGCAACAATTGCATCATCAGATATATTTAATTTATGGTGCTCTTCATATTTTGAACGAAGACCTTTGATAATTTCAATAGTTTCATCAATTGACGGTTCGTCAATAATAATAGGTTGAAAACGTCTTTCCAATGCAGAATCTTTTTCAACATATTTTCTATATTCATCCAGTGTTGTTGCACCTATAACTTGAATTTCGCCTCTTGATAGAGCCGGTTTCAAAATATTAGCGGCATCAATAGCGCCTTCAGCTGCACCTGCACCTATCAATGTGTGCATCTCATCAATTACAAGAATTACATTTCCAGCTTGTCTGATTTCGTCCATAATCTTTTTAAGACGTTCTTCAAACTCGCCTCTATACTTGGTTCCTGCAACCAACAATCCCATATCAAGCTGTATAACTTTTTTTCCATCAAGAATATCAGGAACTTCGGCGTTAACAATTCTTATCGCAAGGCCTTCTGCTACAGCAGTTTTACCAACACCAGGCTCTCCTAAAAGAACTGGATTGTTTTTAGTTCTTCTTGCTAATATTTGGATTACACGTTCAATTTCTTTTTCTCTACCGATTACAGGATCAAGTCTTAATTCTTGAGCTGCAAGGGTCAAATCAGTACCAAACTCATCCAAACTTGGCGTTTTTGCTTTAGATGAGGAACTAGAGCTTCCGCCAGAAGAAACTGCCTGCGGCTTGCTATCTCCAAGCATCTTGACAACGTTGCTTCTGATTTTATTCAAATCAACACCAAGGTTTTCCAAAACCCTAGCTGCAACGCCTTCGCCTTCTCTAATCAATCCAAGCAAAAGATGTTCAGTTCCAATGTAATTATGTCCAAGCTGTCTTGCTTCGTCCCAAGATAGCTCCAAAACTCTTTTTGCACGAGGTGTAAAAGGAATTTCCACAGCAACAAAACCAGAGCCTCTGCCGATAATTTTTTCGACTTCAACTCTTGCATCTTTAAGTGTAACACCCATTGATTTAAGTGTTTTCGCTGCAATTCCGGTACCTTCACCGATAAGCCCTAGCAAAACCTGCTCTGTACCTACAAAATTATGTCCCAACCTTCTTGCTTCTTCCTGTGCAAGCATTATGACCTTTATGGCCTTTTCCGTAAAACGTTCAAACATGTCCGCTCCTATTCTTATATATGACAATATAATAACCGAAACGCTAAAAAAAGGCAATAGTAAAAACAAAGAAAACCAACCTAAAATACTAGATTTTGATTAAACAAAATCTAGTATTTATAATTTTATCTTTATTATGAAAACAGGTTATACTTTAATTTCTTTTTCAAATCCGAACAAAGAGCTAACTGATTCGTCATCATGGATTCTTGAAATAGCTTCACCCAAAAGCGGAGCAACAGAAAGTTGCTTTATCTTTTCAGGCATGTTTTCCATATCCAAAGGAATTGTATTTGTTACTATGACCTCTTTAATCACAGAATTTGATAATCTTTCGACTGCTGGACCTGAAAAAATAGGGTGAGCAGCGCATACATAAACTTCTTTAGCACCTTTTGCAACTAAAAGTTTTGCAGCTTCGCAAATTGTTCCTGCTGTATCAATTATGTCATCAAACATTACGCAAACTTTATCTTTCACATCCCCAATAACGTGTGATGCAATCGCTTCGTTATGTTTGTCTCTACGTTTGTCAATAATTGCCAAAGAACATTCAAGCTCTTTTGCAAAATATCTTGTTCTTGGAACTCCGCCTGTATCTGGGCTTACTGCAACCATATCTTCAGGGTTGATGTTTAATTTTTTTATATAATCTACCAAAATCGGAGTTGCAAAAATATGATCAACCAAGATATTGAAAAATCCTTGGATTTGACCTGTGTGCAAGTCCATAGCCAAAACTCTGTCTGTACCTGCTGTAGTTAATAAGTCAGCGACCAATTTAGCAGTAATCGCTTCACGTCCGGAAGTTTTTCTGTCTTGTCTTGCATAACCGTAATAAGGAATTACAGCGGTGATTGTTTTTGCACTTGCACGCTTAAACGCATCGATTATGATTAAGAGCTCCATCAAATTTTCGTTTACAGGATTGCACAAAGGTTGGATAATGAAAACATCATCCCCTCTGACGCTTTCTTTAACTTGAACATAAATTTCGCCATCCGCAAAGTTTTTTATAACCATAGGACCGACTGAGGTTCCCAGATAATTCGCAATTTCTTTTGCTAATGCCGCATTTGAGCGTCCTGCAAAAAGTTTGATATCATGAGTCGGATTAATTGCCTTCTCTAAACGGGGAAACGTCATTTCTAAAACCATTTCAAGTCCTTTCAATATTTTGTTTGTCAGCTATAATATTGTAACAACTAATAATTTAAACTTCAAGAAAAAATTTAATTATTATTAATTTACTTAATGTTTTCAACTAAACTCATTATTTTAAATTTTTCAGCACACTTTTTAGCTCTTCAATAAAGTTTGTTTGAAA
>JAEWYI010000116.1 GCA_023395735.1 Cyanobacteria bacterium OH_SFB_17 | reverse complement strand
TGCTTTAGCATATATTTTCTTTAAAGTTTCGCTTGTGGATGCTCGAAACTCTTCGCAGAATTGCTTGTCAATACAAAACCCGTTGTCACCTACCACTTTGTTTGGATCAAGTTTTGAAGCCAAATGTCTATCGTATTCTTCCGGATTTAGTTCTTCCATCCATTTTGTTAGATTAAGAGCCGCAATGTCTAGATTGTCTCCATTGCCTGAGTAGTTTAAATCGGCAATCTTTTCTTTTGGTTTAAAGAAAAGATTTTTCAGTTTTGCTAAATTGTTTTTTGGTTTTTCAGATACTTGTAAAGTCAATTTCATATCGACTATTGAGAAAAACTTTGGTAGTAAAGCTCTGAGCCCATTTTCTTTGCTGTATATCGAAGCAGAAACATAATATTTTTCTGAAAAAGTATCTAAGGCTTTGTTTGTTTTTATAAATTTTGTTAAACTTTTTCTTATATGCTTAGGTATACTTTGCTGGACCTCTATACGTTGTATTTTTCCAAAGTTAGGTTTAGCGTTGTTGTTAGAAATTTTTATATCCATATCCACCTCTTTTTTTATTTAGGATAACATAAACATAAAAAGCCAAAGTCATTGTAACCCATTGTTAAGTGCTTGTATATTTTGCCTTTTTGGAAAATTATGTTAAAATATACAAAGTAAGGTGGGTTTATGATTGGCGAGAATGGCGAAAAATTAATATCTGATATTAAGTCTAAAGCAAGACAGGTTTTGGATTCGACCAATTTGTACCAATATAAAGGAACCGTATCAAAGCTTTTGGGGCTTACTGTTGAGGTTAAATTGCCGGGGTTGAAAATCGGCGATTTATGCTATATTGAAACCTATGACGGACAAAAAAAAGCAGCAGAAGTCGTTGCTTTTAAAGGTGAAGCGGCACAGCTTTTGCTTTTGTATGATGGGGCAGGAATAGGTCAGGGAAGTTTGGTTCAAAGTACAGGTCGACCGATTATGATTCCGGTCGGAGATTTTTTGCTGGGAAGATTGATTAATCCACTTGGAGAACCGATAGACGGAAGACCGCTTGATTTTCTCAATGCAAAATGGGTTTCCGTGGATGGAAGCCCGCCAGATGCTTTTGAAAGACCTATTATTAAAACAATGTTTTCAACAGGTGTAAGAGCGATTGATTCTTGTTTGACTCTGGGCTGTGGCCAGCGTATGGGATTGTTTGCGGGTTCTGGAGTCGGAAAAAGTACGATGCTTGGTATGATTGCCAGAAACTCTGATGCCGATGTCAATGTTGTTGCATTGATTGGAGAGCGTGGAAGAGAAGTCAAAGAGTTTATAGAAGACGCTCTCGGCGAAGAAGGTATGAGAAAGTCAGTCTTGGTTTGCTCTACAGGAGACCAGCCGCCTCTAATCAGGCAAAAGTGTCTGCTTACTGCGACAGCGGTTTGTGAATACTTCAGGGATCAAGGAAAAAAAGTTTTTTTAATGACCGATACGGTAACTCGTTGCGCAATGGCGGGAAGGGAAGTTGGACTTTCAATCGGGGAGCCTCCTACTATGAAAGGTTATCCGCCTTCAATATTTTCTTGGCTTCAAAAAGCGCTTGAAAGAACTGGCAACAGCTCAAAAGGCTCTATAACAGCGCTTTATACGGTGTTGATGGAAGGTGATGACATTAATGACCCTGTAGTTGATACAGTAAGAGGGATTGTCGACGGGCACATTTTCTTGTCGAGAAAGGTTGCAGAGATGAATCATTACCCTGCAATAGATATCTTGGGAAGTATTTCAAGGCTTGCATCTTCAATAACTTCAGATGAGCAAAAGGAAGCGGCTTCAAAAATGAGAAAAATTCTTGCACTGTATAGAGAAAATAAAGACTTGATTGATGTCGGGATGTATCAGATGGGAACAAATCCGAGACTAGATACCGCAATTGAGATGATGCCTAGAATTAACGCATTTTTACAACAAAAAGTTTCTGAAAGTGTATCTATGGACAATACGATTAACACACTTGTTTCAATGATGGCAAACGTGGATATTTAAGCAGTGCAGAAGCTTTGAGGTTTGGAGATTCAGAAGCTCGGAGGTTTAGAAGTTTGGCGGCTTAGTTATAAGGGCATGGATAGCCAAAGAGTGCTGTTTTAATAGCACCAGAATAATTTGCTTTATTTAGATTTATAAATTTATAAAAATTACCCCTCGATATTTAATGTTTTGTATCGAGAGGTAAAATGTGTTTAAATTTAAGTTTTATATTGAGTTTTAGATTATGTAGCAAGACAAAACATCTTGCCCGAATGCACTTTCGCGCATTTTTTTAAGCGCTCTCATTTCTGTTTGCCTTATACATTCTTTTGTAACTCCGTAGATGTTACCGATTTCTTCAAGCGTCTTTTTTGCGACGTCTTTTAGTCCAAATCTCATTTTTACAACTTCTTGTTCTCTGTCTTTTAGCGTAGATACGATTTTTTCGATATCTCTTTGCAAGTGTTCGTTTTCAACAAAAGTGTAAACGTTTGATTTTTCGTCTTCAAGTATATCCGCAACGCTCATGCTGTCGTCGTTGTTGGCATCAATTCCGCTTTCTATTGAGATTGTTTTTGAGTATGCAGAAAGGTATGAATCTATCTTGTCTGATGATAGTTCCATTTTCTTTGCTACGTCATAGGTTGAAACAGAGCCGTTGTATTCTTTTTCCATTTGGGATTTGATTTTTGAAAATTTAGATAGTGTTTCTTGAATATATACAGGGATTTTCATGCAGTGTGCTTGTTCTGAAATAGCCTTAAACATTGCTTGTTTTATCCACCAGCTGGCGTATGTAGAAAATTTGTATCCAAGTTTCCAGTTGAATTTTTCTACCGCAACCATAAGCCCAAGATTGCCCTCTTGTATCAAGTCAATCATCGGAATTTTAGCTATATGTATAGCTTTTCTTGCAATTGTTATCACAAGCTTCAAGTTTGCTGTGATTAATTTTTTCTTTGCACTTTTGTCTCCTTCTGCAGTCAACTTTGCAAGATTTTTTTCTTCTTCCGCCGAAAGTGTCGGATATTGAGAAATTTCTCGGATGTAGTTGTTTAAAAGGTTGTCAGAATCTGCTTGGAGAACACAGTTTTTGGAAGGGTTTGAAAGAGTCGTTGTCTTTCTCATCTTAATTCTTTTGTTAGTCATTTTTTAAAACTCCTATTTTTCACATTCACAATCAACAAAAATTCTGCACCAAAATTAGAGCTGTACGGCAAGTTTATCTTTGCTGACAGGGTGCATCAATCCATAATTACAAAGGGGGTAACGAAACTAATAATGTATATACTCAATATATCACAAATATATCAAAATAACAAGTGGTTTGTTAAGCATTGTGAAGTTAAGTTTTAATTTTATTTGGTTTTTGTAATAAATGTTAACATAAAAATCATTAATGATTAAAGAAAAAAGACCCGAATTTTCGATTAAAAACTCGGGTCTTTTATATATTACATTAGCAGAATTCTTTCGTATATTGCGTTGCAATTGAGCAAGCTTCTTCGTAGGCATTTGGGTGTCCTTGTTTTAGAAGTTTGTTGTATGCTATCTCAAACAATTTATCAGAGCTTTTGATGGCTTTAGGGTTTGCCATTCCAAAGCTAACATCATTTTGAACTGTGTCTGTTTTGCTTACTTGTACACGGCCTGAAACTTCAGCTTGCGGATTTGATAAGTCTTTTATGACTTTTTCATCTTCTACCTGAGGAGCTACAGTCGGCACGTTATCCTGTTGTGGTGTTTTAACTTCAGGCTTTTGTACTTTTCCAAATTCCAGATTGTTTTTTATTTCTCTCATTTTTTACCTATTTCTTTTTTTTAACTCGTGTATTTTTTTATATTAGTATAAAACACGGTAAAAATTTTTTTTGCTAGTTTATTTAAAAAATATATAACTTTTTTTTGAAACAAATTTTATTTTTGCCAAAATGTCTTGATATTACTGGATTTATTAAAATTTTAAAATAATATATTTTTGCTTAATAAAACTTAATACGGTTAAAATGAAAGAAAATATGATTAACAATTGTAAATTTTATGTTAACAAAAGCAATTTTTTCAAAAAAACATGTTTAATATATATGTGTGGAAGATTTGGAATTTTGGTTTCCTAAAGGAGTGAAGTTATGTACAGCCCTGAATTTATGAAATATTTGATTAAATATCAAGCTCAAGAATGTTCAGAAACAACAAGCAAGAAGGTCAAAACTTTCAGTTTTGGATTTTCTCATCGTCAATTGGCATCAGTTCTTTTGGTTAACAAGAAGTGATTGTTAAAAAAGTTTAAATATTTATCAGAATGAAATCCGCTAATGTCTTGCATTTGCGGATTTCTTGTTTATAAATCAACTAAATAATGTATAGATTTGAGTTTGTGGCGAAAGTATAGTAAAATAAAGTTGGGGATAAGGATTTTATGCGGAAGAACAAGAATACATCAAAAATAATTCTGGCGACAGTCGTTGCAATTTTGGCAATGTTAATTTCTTATTCTGCTTTTAGCAACATGAATTCGCAACTTGATGAAAAACAAAAGCTTATTGATGTTATGCAAAAATCCCAAGCAGGAAGCGAAAAAGAAACTTTTGCTTATGCTGTTGCGACCGACAATTTGAAAGCCGGCGAGATTGTTTCTGAAGAAGACGTTGATTTTAAAGAGTTTGACAATATGAACACAGATGCTTTTGACAACCGTTCTTTAGTTGTCAACAAAGTTTTGCTTCAAGACATTTCTGCGGGAGATGTTTTTACATCAGCTCATATAGCAAAAATTTCAAGTGATGATACATCCTTGAAAGAGGGATTCAGAGCTTTGACATTACCAGCAGACAGTTTTCAGGGACGTTCAGATAAGATGATTACGGGTTCTCTTGTTGATATTTACAGTGCAAACGCAGAGACTGACTGGTGTTTGGAGAGGGTTAAAATCATCGGGTTGGAAGGTGGAGACACGATTTCTCGAGCGAATTCAATAACTTTTGAAGTTTCAACAGATGAAATATCAGATTTTATATCAAATATATCTAAGAGCAAATTGGTATTAGTTGCAAGAAATGCAAATGATAAAAAAGTTGTAAAACATAGGGCAAAGAAGGCGTTTATTCCTCACGAATCGCCATCTTCATCTTCGTTTGCGTCAATACCTGATTTGCCGTCGTCGCCCCCGATATCAAATTTTTCGGGGCTTCCTCAACCGACTCAGCCTGTTATACAGTCTGACGCCGTGGAGGTTATAGAAGCTAATGTTAAGTCTAAGGTTACTTTTGATTAAGGAGTAAAATTGAGAAAGAGTTTAATACTTTTAATAATACTATTTGTTTTGTCTTTGATAACGTCGAATTTTGTCAAGGCATTCGCTGCTGATTATAGAGATTTACCAATTCCTCAATCGTTGGGAATGAGAGGTATGGCGCCTTCAAAGACTGTTAATGTAAGTCCTTATAAAGACAACAACGAAAAATTGTATGCGGTGATGGGGAAAACCCAATTGATAAAATTTGATGAGCCGGTTAAGCGAATATCAATTACTGACCCGTCTTTGGCAGATTTGGTATTGTTATCACCGAAAGAATTGTTGCTTAATGGAAAAAAAGCAGGCAGAACAAGTTTACTTTTTTGGGGAACTTCTGATAAGCCTGTATTTTTCAATATGGTTGTTCAGCAAGATACGGATGCTGTGATTCAGGCAATTGAGCAAATTGCACCTAACGAAAATATTAAATATACATTCACTGACGACGGTTTGATTTTGTCTGGGCATATTTCTTCTTCTACGGTAAGAAAAAACATCGAAGATGTTGTAAAAGCTTATAACGTAAAACTTGTAGACTTGACAGAAAGCCCGACTAAGCAGGTGTTATTAGAAGTTAAAATTACCGAAGCTTCAAGAAATTACACAAAAACTCTGGAATCTCAGTTTTGCGTCGGCGAAAATTATACAAATTTCTTGACCAAGACATTGAATGTCGCAACAGGTCTTACAGAGCTTAGTAATGCGACTGTTGGTGCAACAGGCGGTCAGTATATCTTCTCATCCCCTTCAGCAAATATTGCGTGGGCAATTGAGGCTGGGGAGCAAAAAGGGTTGATAAAAATATTGGCAGAGCCGAAATTGCTTGCAATTGACGGCAAGTCCGGCAGTTTTAATGTTGGTAACGAAATCCCTGTCCCATCATCAACAGGATCTTACGGAAATATAGCGTATAGTTTTAAAACAACGGGTGTTATCTTAAACTTTACACCGACGATACTTGAAAAATCTAACAGGGTTGTATTAAAATTAGCACCGGAAGTCTCAGAAATAGACGATTCTTATGTTTCGACAACTGGAGTTCCTGGATTTAAGACAAGAAAAGTTGACACTACAGTTGAGCTCGGTGATGGTGAAACCCTTGTGATTGCAGGTTTGTTATCGCATAAAACAGTAAAATCAGATTACAAAGTACCTGTATTGGGTGATATCCCTGGGGTTGGGTTTATGTTTTCCAACCTTAGCAGAACCAAAAATGATACAGAGCTTGTTATTTTTATAACTCCAAAAATAGTAGAAGTAGACAAAAACAACGACGGGACAGAGTTATGACCAATCAAATCCAAACAGTAATAATAGACACTCAGGCGCAATCTTCAGAACTTCTTAATTTATATCTTCAAGATGTTGATTTTATCAATATTACTGAAACTTTTGATGATTTTGTAAAAGGTTATAATGCTGTAATGGAAATCAGACCTTCTTTGGTCATTATCGACATTTCCGAAAAAACAGAATTGGCGTTGGATATTATTTCAAAAATATCATCTAATCATAAGACTTGCAAGATTGTTGTTGTTTCTTCAGTCCTTTCCACCGATACTGTCATAAAGGCTATGCGCGCAGGAGCAAGAGAGTTTTTGCAAAAGCCGATAATTAAAGATAATTTGGTTGCGTCTTTAAGCAAGATTAAAGAGAGCATTTCAGGTTCAACTGATGGAAAGAAATGTCGTGTAATCACAACTTTTTCTAACAAAGGCGGAATAGGAAAGACTGCAATTGCAGCAAACTTGGCGCTTGAGCTTGCTAATATTACTAAAGAAAAGGTCGCATTGATTGATTTGAATTTGCAGTTGGGCGATATTACAACTTTTTTGGATATCAACCCGTCTTTTGATATTTCTTATGTGGTTCAAAATCTATCAAGAATTGACGAAACATTTTTGTTAAGTACTTTGGAAAAATATAAAGACACAAGCCTTTATATCCTTGCTGATCCTCCTTATTTAGAGCAAGCGGAAGATATTACGGCAGAGCAGATTAACACTTTGTTTAATGTTATGAAACAGGCTTTTTCTTACATTGTTGTTGATACAAGCGCAAATTTTGACGGCAAAACAATAACTGCTTTGGATAATTCGGATTTGATTTTGTTGATTACGATTGTTAATTTACCTGCGATAAGAAACTGTCAACGATGCTTGGATTTGTTTGATAGGCTTGGGTATGAACCTGAAAAAACAAAAATAATCTTAAACAGATATATGGAAAATGATGAAATTAAAGTTGAAGATGTTGAAGATGTTTTAAAACAAAAAGTTTATTGGAAAGTCCCAAATAATTATTTTACTATCATGTCAGCGATAAACAAAGGTGTTCCAGTAGGAGCGGTTAATCCGGAGTCTAATATATCTCAAAGCTACAGAGAGCTTGCGGCTTTGCTTTCAGATAACATTTACAAACAGGATTTTGGTAAAAAATCAATGAGGAAACCTTCATTTAATTTCATGAATTTATTTAAGTAGGAGTAGTTAAAATTGTCACTAAGAGAAAGACTAAATGCAAGAAACAGTATTATTCAATCAACGCCGCAACGAGTTGAATCTGTTGTTCTTCCTGCAAGCAGCGATTTTCTTAATTTGAAAGAACAGTTGCACGTCTTACTTGTCGAAAAAGTTAATTCCACCCCGACTTGGATAAACTACGATGATGAACAACAAAAAGAGCTGATTGCTCAATTTGTTGAAAATCAGCTGCAAAATACATTCAAAAATATTCCGTTAAATAAAAACGAAAAAGACAGGCTGATAAGAGAAATAATTCAAGAAGCAAAAGGCTACGGACCGCTTGATCCTTTGTTGTCTGATCCTACAATATCAGATATTTTGGTGAATGGTGCCAAAAATGTTTATGTTGAAAAAAACGGAAAACTTTTTAAGACAAGTGTTACTTTTAAAGATGATCAACATTTGAAAAATATTATTGAACGTATAGTTTCAAAAGTCGGCAGAAGAATTGATGAAAAATCTCCAATGGTAGATGCAAGACTGGCTGACGGTTCACGTGTGAACGCTGTTATTCCTCCTCTTGCTATAGACGGGCCTTCTCTATCCATAAGAAAATTCAAACAAGATGCAGGAAGCATGGAAAGTCTTTTGAAATGGGGATCTTTGACAAAAGAAATGGCAGATACCCTTGCAATGGCGGTTAAAGCAAAATTAAACATTGTTATAAGTGGTGGAACAGGTGCAGGTAAAACAACCCTTTTAAACAGTTTATCAGCTCAAATTCCTAACGATGAAAGAATATTGACAATTGAAGATTCAGCCGAATTGGCGCTGCAACAGGAGCATATTGTAAGGTTGGAAACTCGTCCTGCAAATATTGAGGGCTCAGGCCAAATTACAGCAAGAGACTTGGTTATAAATGCTTTGAGAATGAGACCAGATAGAATAATTATCGGGGAATGCCGTGGCTCCGAAACTCTAGACATGCTTCAAGCCATGAATACTGGTCACGACGGTTCTTTGACTACTTTGCACGCTAACTCCCCAAGAGATGCTCTTTCCAGATTAGAAACGATGTCGATGTTTGCTGGTATTGATTTGCCTGAAAAAAATATTAAATCTCAAATTGCTTCTGCAATAAATATAATTGTTCAGGTTAATAGGCTTCAAGACGGTTCAAGAAAGGTATCTTCTATTTCTGAGATAACAGGAATGGAAGGAAACATTATTTCTATGCAAGAAATTTTTGTTTTTGAACAAACTGGTTTTGAAAATTCAAAAGTTATAGGCCATCACGTTTCGACAGGCATAAGACCTAAGTTTGTCGATAAACTAAAAGAAAGAAGTCTTAATATTCCGCTTGAATACTTTAATAAAGAAAGAAAACATACTTATCTTTCTGCACAAATGCCTCAATCTCAGGCTGTGCATCAACCGCAAGATGCTGGATCGGATATTAAAAACAGGTTAATGAGCACGGAAAGCAATATTTTCAACAAAAGGCTACAGAAATGACGTATTTTCTATTAAGTTTGATAATTGGACTGAGCGCGGCTGTGATTGTTTGGACAATTTTTGTTTTAGAAAAAGATTTGAGCCCAAATGTTTTGAACCGTCTTGATAAAATTAAAAGAAAATCTAATGTCGGAGCCGGTGAAACCGTAAGTGGCGTTGATATTAACAAAGAATTTTCTGAGTTTAAATTTTTAGCTTTTGAAAAACTTTTAAAAGGTTATACAATTACAAAAGAAATCAAAGACATGATAAATCAAGCTGATGTTAAGTGGCAGATTGATACATTTTTGATTTTTAGTGCAGCGTGTGCTTTTCCATGTTTGGTTTTTTTGTTTACTCCGTTTAAATTAATGGCGGCTTTTGCGGTCGTAACATTTTTTCTTCCGACCATCTATTTAAGAACATTAATTAACAAAAGATTTGAAAATTTTTCAAGACAATTTCCAGATGCCCTAAATCTCATGGCAAGTTCTCTAAGAGCTGGTCATCCGCTTTTTTCGGCAATAGATATAGTTACAGATGAAATGCCAAAGCCGATTTCAGATGTTTTTGAAGTCGCAAAAAAAGAAATTTCGTTGGGGATAGATTCAAAAGAGGCTTTTTACAGCATGTCGAAGGCAATGCCTCAAAGCATTGATTTGAGGTTTTTTGTAACTGCTGTGTTAATCCAAAAAGAAGTCGGCGGAAATTTGGCGGAGCTTTTAGATTCACTCTCGGATACGATAAGAGAGCGTTTTAAGCTGTTAGGACAATTGAGGGTGCAAACGGCACAGACAAGAGTTTCCGGTATAATTTTAAGCGTTGTACCTGTCATGGTGCTTCTTGTAATCTTTTTTATGAATCCAGAATATATGAAGCCTATGTTTGAGACAAAAGACGGGCAGTTGGCCTTGTGTATAGCAATTATATTTATAATTGCAGGTGTTGTGTCATCTAAAAAAATTAGCGATATAGAAATATAGGAGAAGGAAAAATTTTAGCAGTTTCTTTATTAATCGGAATATTAATTTTTGGGCTCATTATGCTTCTTACTTATGAGCCGCCTTCACTGTTGGAAAAAAGATTCACAAAAACAGCTGCGCCTAAAGAGTCTCTGCTGAAAAATTTGATAACAAGTTTGCAAGAGTTGCTTGTGCCTTTTTCAAGGAAAAATATTGAAAACAAAAAATATATAGGAAAGAGCAAAAAGCTTTTGTTGCAAGCCGGATATGCATCTTCAAACGATGATGTTTTAAAATACGATACAAAAAAACTTGCAAACTCTCTTTTGGCTTCAATATTTTTTGCGATTTTGCTATTTGTAGATTTTTCCACAAACACTATGGCCATTGCAATTATTGGTATTTATCTTACTTACAAGTATCCTGATATAAGATTGCAAAAAGAAATTAAACAAAGGCAAAAAGAAATTATGAAATACTTGCCGGATGCAATAGATTTGTTGTCGATTTGTATTCGTGCAGGGTTGGGACTGGATTCTTCTTTTCAGAAGGTTTCGGATGAGTTTAAATTAACCTCGGCGGTTCTTTCAACCGAATTTGGAAGATTGAACAAGGATATTTTATCAGGATTAAACAGAGAGGATGCCTATAAAAATTTGTTGTTGAGGAACGAAAATCAGGATTTGCAGTCTTTTGTGGCACTTTTAATCCAAAGTGAGCGCTTGGGAACAAGCATAACCCAATCTTTAGATGCATTTTGCGATTCTATGAGAACAAAAAAACGTCAACGAATCGAAGAGCTTTCGCAACAAGCCAGCACAAAAATGACTATTCCAATGGTTCTTTTTATGCTTCCTGCAATTTTTATTATTATAATGTATCCGGCTATTCAAAAAATAATGGTAAGCTTTGGAAATTAGTTATCACCTTTAAATGTAATAAAATAAATAGTCTTCGAGTTTTTACACGTTTGCCTAGGATGTTATATTGTTAACAATTGTAAACAAAGTTAGATATTAAGTATATAATTTGTCAATATTTTTTTCTTTTTAATCTTTATATAAGTACGAGAGATAAAAAGGAAAAAGAGATGGCAACATTATTATTCAGTCAAGTAATATCAGATACATATAAAGAAGTTTCAGAAGTTGTAAACAGCGTCAGCGAGCCTCAAAAAAGATTCAGAAAAAAATCAATGAAAGATTTGATGCAAGAATCATTTTTCCACGGAGCAAGCTGGATTGGTTACAACTTTATTGCATAGTTTCGATAAAGGATGGGGAATTTTTTATTAAATAATTTAAGCGGAAAACGTATCCGCTTTTTTTTTGCGAATTTTTGATATGACAAAACTCCCTATGTTTGGGCTTTTTAATCTCTACGCTTTTGTATCCTTATCTATAATTTTGGAATTGAAGAGGCGCGTCATAATTTTCAGAGTTATCTCTCAGCAATTTAATGACCGCTTGAAGATCGTCTTTGTCTTTTCCTGTAACTCGGACTTGTTCGCCTTGGATAGATGCTTGGACTTTAATTTTTGAGTCTTTAATATCTGCTACGATTTTTTTTGCAAGCTCTTGTGTGAGTCCTTTTTTTAGTTTGAAAACTTGTCTTACGTTTCCGCCAAGTGCGTTTTCAACTTGTTGTGGATCCAATATTTTTATGCTGAGATTTCTTTTTACAAGTTTAGTTTGCAATATATCAAGAATGTTTCTAAGTTTCATATCGTCGTTGGTTGTAATCGTAATTGCTTTATCTGCTTCAAGTTCAATATTAGAGTTGGAATTTTTCAAATCAAAACGTGAAACCAAATCTCTTTTAACTTGATCAACTGCGTTTACAAGTTCTTGTTTGTCAAATTCAGAAACTACATCAAAACTACAATCTTTTGCCATATAATCCTCCTTAATCTTTTTTACAAATTATAGCATGAAAAATTAATCCATGATAATATTGAAAAATATTTGAAAAGGATGGGATTAAATGATAACAGTAAAAGATGTAGAACATGTAGCGAAACTTGCAAGACTTGATTTGACTGAGGACGAAAAAGAAAAATTCACAAAACAGCTTGGCGACGTTTTAAAATATGTAGAACAGATGAACGAAGTTGATACAACAGGCGTTAAGCCGATGGCGCATGCGTTTGACGTAGTAAACGTTATGAGAGATGACGAAGTTGTATATGAACAAACTAAAGAAGAATTGATGGCAAATGCGCCAGATGAAGAAAATGGATTTTTCAAAGTACCAAAGATAGGATAAAATCATGCCAAAAGTTAAATCTATTCCAGTTTTAACCTTAAAAAAGACTCAACAAGTTTTATATGCAATGAATTCTAAAACAAGATATGCTGAGACAAACTCATCTTTTTCTTCAGAGATTCTTGCTCAGGTTAAAGCCGCTAATGGAGTGATGACAGATTGCGCAATGTGGGTAAAACCTGATTCAAATGTCCTCAATGGGCGTACTCAAATTGAACTGGGAAAATCTTCAGTATTTTTTGATTCAAAGGATGGAAAAGTTATATCAATAAAAAAACCATTTTACATGACATGGAATAAATTAGTTAAAAAAATAACAAAATTTGTTGATACAGTACAAACTAATTACCAAAATGATGACTTAGTACAGAAAAGATTTATTAAATACAATGGACGTATTGTAAAAGATAATAAAATTTAAAATTAAATGGTTATTAAGATATAAATTACATAAGAATATAGTGGGGGATAAAACATGGGAACAAAGTACATTTTTGTAACAGGTGGGGTTGTAAGTTCATTAGGAAAAGGGATTATAGCTGCATCTTTAGGCAAATTACTAAAGGCAAGGGGATATTCTGTTGTCATCCAAAAATTTGACCCCTATATAAACGTTGACCCTGGCACAATGAGTCCGTTTCAACACGGTGAGGTTTTTGTAACCGATGACGGTGCTGAGACAGATTTGGATTTGGGTCATTACGAAAGGTTTACAGATACAAGCTTGGGGCACATCAACAACGTAACTTCAGGTAGCGTTTATCAGACTGTTATTAAAAAAGAGCGTCGTGGGGATTATCTTGGCGGAACAGTTCAGACAATTCCTCACATTACAAATGAGATCAAATCAAGAATTAACAAAGCTGCAAGCCAGTTCAAACCTGATTTCTTAATAATTGAAATCGGCGGAACCGTAGGTGACATTGAAGGCTTACCTTTTATTGAAGCTATTAGACAGTTCAAAACAGAAGCAGGGTGGGGAAATGCAATTTCTATCCATTGCACATTGCTTCCATACTTGCCAACATCAGGCGAATTGAAGACAAAACCTTCTCAGCATAGTGTAATAACGCTAAGAAGTTATGGACTTCAGCCTGAGATTCTTGTTTGCAGAACGACTCGTTCTATTCCAAAAAACGAGAGAGAAAAACTTGCTCTATTCTGCTCTGTTCCAAAAGAAGCTGTAATTGAATGTAAGGATATGAAAAGTATTTATGAAGTTCCATTGGCTTTAGAAGAGCAAAACATGGCATCGGTTGTGTTGCAAAGATTGAATATGGAAGATAAAAAACCTGATTTAGCTTCTTGGAGCAAGTTGGTTGATAAAATCAGAAATCCAAAAACCACCTTGAAAGTTGCAATTGCAGGTAAATATACAAAATTGTCAGACGCATACATTTCTGTTGTTGAGTCTTTGAAGCATGCCGGTTATGCAAATGATGCAAATGTTGATATCAAATGGATTAACGCTGAGGATTGTCTTGATTATGAATGTGCAAAAAATTTATTGAAAGATATTCAGGCAGTTGTTGTTCCGGGCGGCTTTGGGATAAGAGGCATCGAAGGAAAACTTAATGTTATTAGATATGCTAGAGAAAATAATTTGCCATTCTTGGGCTTGTGTTTGGGCATGCAATGTGCGGTTATCGAGTATGCAAGAAATGTTGTTGGCTTGAAAGATGCAAATTCTATGGAATTTGATGAAAATACACCATATCCTGTTATCGATTTGATGTTGGAGCAAAAAAATGTTCAAGGCTACGGCGGAACAATGAGGCTTGGAAAATATGAATGTAGAGTACAAAAAGGCTCAAAAGCTCACGAGGCTTATGGTTCTGCTAAAATATTTGAACGTCATCGCCACAGATACGAAGTTAATAATGAATATATCGAACAGTTGAAAAAAGCGGGACTTGTTTTCTCAGGGCTTTCTCCAGATGGAATGTTGGCAGAGATGGTTGAGCTTCCGGAGCTTGACTGGTTTGTGGCTTCTCAATTCCACCCAGAGTTCAAATCAAGACCGGAAAATCCGCACCCGTTGTTTAACGGCTTGATTTCATCGGCTTGCAAAAAAGTTGAAAATGCAACAAAAGTGAAAAAATTAAACAAAGCAATTAAATAATTTTGAATCAACGATTACAGAGCGGAATTCTTTTTAATAAGGGATTCCGCTTTATTCATGCAAGTTTCAAGATAAATGTAACAAAAAGTTAAAACTTTAGATAAAAGTCTAAAGGAATAAACTAGCTGTGCCGATAGTAGTAGAGTAAGGGTATGTAAAGGGGTGCAAACTATGGAAGACAAATTTTTTGATATTGATGAGATGATGGTTGATTACGCAGAAATGACAAGCTTTGATTTTAGCGGTGGCAATTTTCTTGCAAATGATGTTGCTGGTTCTGAGATGTTTGGGCTTAAAAAGGAAAGCGGAGATTTTTTTGAAGGTTTGAAATCTATGTTTACTCAGCTAAATCTTAAAACTTTTATTAGCAAATAAATATTTTAAAAGTAGTTGTTGATTAGGAGATGAATATGTCGAACATGTACGATGATTTTGAAAACAGATTCACCGGGAAATGGTTTTCTGCTGGGTGGGTCGAAGTTTTACCAAAAGAAGTTGAAAAAGAAATCACAAGAAAAGATTTAGTAACCTTGGAATCTGAGCTTGCAGAAATTAACGAAACAATGGACTTAATTTCTCAAAAACAGTTGAGGTTGGCTAATTTAGCAAAAATGTATAATCAGTAAGATAGGAGTAATTTTAGCAAAAACAAAAAGCATTTTGCCCAAAGTGAAAATTGGGGCAAAATGCTTTTTTGTACTTGTTTTTTTCGCATTTAAACAAATATTTTAACTCTGATAATACTGCCCACATATCTTATGAGGTTATAGTCTAAAAGGGGATTTTTTACGTTGCAAAAACATTTAAACTTATCACAGAAGAACAAATAAACTCTGCAATGCAGAATTTATACAAAAAACACGTATAAAAGTTAGGCGGGGCGGGTTTGTTTTAATCGTACTCAATACATTGGGAGTGATAGTTATGCTAATGGAGAATTGTCAAACTGACTGTAGCAAGTACGGTCATATGGAATTAAAAAATATCAACAAAGATATGGTTTCATGGCTCGAAGGTATAATTGAAGAAAACAATAGCAGAATAGAACGGAAAGAATGGAAAAGCAAATATAACAGCTACGTTGTATATGATTACGAACCATTCTGCGCCGATGGCTTTGAGATAAATCTGTTAATTAGTTCCTATGACTATGCTTACCTCAATTTTATTAAATACTTGTATGATGAAAAGATAAACACAGTTGAATATCTGAATAATTGTATTAGTGTTTAATTTATCATTAACGGGTGTTAAACGTTAATGGTTAAAAGGAGAAGCCGATAAATGTCGGCTTCTCTTTTTTATGAGTTTATTTTATAATATTTTTTATGGAAGAAGTTATAAAAAAGAAATTAGGTGCTTTTATAGTCCCGACAGGAATCGGTGCCTCCATAGGAGGTTATGCCGGAGATGCAAGCGCTTGGGCAAGAAAATTTGCCGAACATTTTGACCTTATTGTAAACCCGAATGTAGTAAATGCGGGCTGTTTTTCAGGTATTTCAGAAAACATGCTTTATGTTGAGGGGTTTTCTTTGGATGAATTTTTTAAAGGTAAATTGAATTTAATTCCAGCTAAAAACAATAAAGTAGGAGTCGTTTTTGACAAAAGTATTTCAAAAGATGTTTTAAATATTCACATTAATACAATAAATGCAGTCAGGACAGTTTATGGGATTGATGTTATTTATGAAGTTACAGAAGAAGATGTAGGTGTTGATTTTTTTGTTGACGAATCAGGTATTTCAACAGGAAGAGTTAAAAATATAAAAACGCTTCTTCCGACATCCAAAAAACTTATAGAAAAAGGCGCTGATGCAATAGCGTTGGTGTGCAAATTTGATGACAGTAACAGCGAAGATTATGAAAATGGCGTCGGTGTTGATCCGATAGGCGGGGTTGAGGCGATAATTTCTCATTATATTTCCAAAGAGTTAAAAGTTCCTGCTGCTCACTCTCCTGCATTTGAGGATTATTCGATTTCAACAAAGGTTGTCAATCCAAAAGCTAGTGCTGAGTATATTACGCCGACATTTTTGCCTTGTATTTTAATAGGACTTTCGATGGCGCCTAAATTGGGCTTTTCGAGCAATAATTCAATAAAAATTGACGACGTTGATTTTCTTGTAATGCCTTATAACGCACTAGGTTCAACCCCAGTTTTTGAGGCGTTAGAAAGAGGACTTAAGGTTTTTGCAGTAAGAGAGAATCAGTCGATTCTTTCAGTCAGCAAAGAAGAGTTGTTATTGGAAAATGTTGTGGTTGTTGACTCTTATGAAGATTGCTTGAAGATGCTTTTGCATTTAGCATAAAAAAAACCTCCCAAACGGATTCAGGAGGTGAGCACTAAGCAATCAGAAGAGTTGAGGATTTACAACCTTATGATAAGTCAGCGCAACCTTAAACACATTACACAAAGTAGTTAGATGAATACTACTTTATGCCCATTTTGTGTAATAATTCTTTTATCATGTAAAATGAACCACAAATTACAACAACTTTTTCACCCTGTACATAGTGGCTAAAATCTTTACCCTCAAAAGGCGACACTTGGTTTAGTTGTTCAACTGTGCAAGAATTTGGGTTTGAAAAATGATAAAAATAAATTTCATCCCCTTTTTTAAACAAACTTTTCGTCATTTTTTCATAGTTTTTGTTGTTTAGGCATCCAAATATAAAAGTGAAATTCTGGTTTGGAAAATTTTTATCAAGACTTTCTCTTAATGCAATTGCTCCATTTGGGTTGTGTGCCCCGTCGATAATGATATTTTTTTCTTTTAAATATTCAAACCTGCATGGATGTTTGATATTTTTTAATCCTTTTATAATTTGTTCTTCATTTGTTTTTATAGAATTTGTCTTGTTGTTGATAATTTCAATCGCTTTTAATGCAAGCGCCAAATTTTCAGCCTGATAATTTCCTTTGAGCGCTAGCTTTTCAAGAAGAAAATTTGGCGCTTCTTTAGGATAAATAATTTGGCTTTTAAGTTTTTCTGCCTTGCTCTTTACCGTACTAAATCCCAAATTTTTAGCACTGATAACGACAGGGCAATTTTTTTTAATTATACCTGCTTTTTCAAACGCAATTTTTTCAATTGTATTTCCCAAGCGTTCTGTGTGGTCTAAATCAATATGGGTTATAATTGAACAAATATTTTTTTTAATGATGTTTGTAGCATCCAATCTACCACCAAGACCAGTTTCAAGGATAACTATATCAACATTTTCATCAGCAAAATATTGAAGTGCAACAACGGTTAAAATTTCAAATTCTGTCAGGTGAATGTTATTTTTTTCTGTCAATTTAACTATATTTATAAGTCTTTGAGCGAAATTTTCTTTTGAGATTTCAATATCGTTAATTTTGATTCGCTCTGTATACTCAAAGACATGCGGACTTGTAAAAAGCCCTATTTTAGCGGTTTTGCCAGTTTTGTTAATGGTGCCCTGTTGTAATATTGCGCTTAAAATAGTGCATACAGAACCTTTTCCGTTTGTGCCGGCAACGTGAATAAATTCGAGATTTTTTTGTGGATTACCAATTAATGCGAGAGTACTTTTAACCCTTTCCAGCCCAAGATTTATGTAAAACTTTCCCTGGGAGGTCAAAATATTGAGAGCTTCTTCGTATAAATTAATTGTTGAGATTTTTTCCATAACAAAACTATATAGCATCAGCCATAAAAATGCAAGGTCATTGACTTTCAATTGATGAGAGTTTAAACTCCGGAGCCTTTTATTTCGATTTTTTTAAGGCGCTGTTCAATTTTTCTGTACCATTTAAGTTTTTGTTGAAAAAGCGTTTTATATCCTTTTAAATATCCGATAGAAATGTCGTGGTTTTGTTTATCACACGTTTTTTCAAGTATGCCTGCCAAATATTCCGAAAGTTCTTTTCTGTCGATTTTTGGATTGTCCAAAACAATAGGTTTACCTATTTCAACCATCACTTCAGGTTTGTCTGCACGTAAGAAGACATAATTTACACCGATAGGAACAAGGTTAACTTTTCCGTATTTTTTAGCTGCTTTTTCCGCTATATAAGCAAGTCCTGTTTGAAATTCAATCGGTCTGAAATTTGGGGGTTTGATAATTCCCTGCGGGAAAATATACAAAACATTTCCCAAGTTTTCAATTTCATCGATTGAATATTTTAAAGCTTTCATTGAAGCTTGCGGAGATTTTTTGTTAACAGGAAAAGCGCCGCCTCTTCTGAGGATAGGAAAACGGTTAAGTTCTTCAACCATAAGCCTGATTTCTTTCCCAAAAATTCTTCTTACGATATTGTAGCCGACAATCCCGTCCCACCAGTTTGTATGTGGTGCGAAAGCAATTGTAGGGTATTCTTCTTCTCTTTCAAGAAAATTTTCATCACCTTTATAACGCAACGCAAAAAAGCGGTTCTCCAACATTCCGTAAAAAAACTGGTTGGCAACCCAAAGCCAAAATGGCGTGGTTTTTGCAGGTTTAAACTCTTCATCCTGATTCCTCAATTTTGTTGGGGGAATATCAGAATATAACTCTTCGATGCTCATGGTATTAATTCTACCAGAAGATATGAAATTTGTTAATAGTCATAGTGGATATTTTTTCAAAAATTAATGAAATCTTTATCTTTTAAAAATATTTTTCTTTTCCATTTCGCATTTTTTCACTACCAAACCGCACTCCAAGCATGATAAAGTTTCACCAGTGCTGTCAATTGGCATGAAAACATGTTCGCAAGCTTCATAATCTTTGTTTTGCGATTCATTAGCTGTGATAAAATCATCTTTATCTTGTTTTTTTGCAAATTTTTTCAATATAAGTTCTATAAAATACATTTTCCCCTGCAATTACAAGTTAAAACCTTCGGGCAGAAGTTCGTTTATTCTTTTTATTTTAATTTTGCCGTCTTTTTTTGTAATTATTTCGATTGGATTTTCTCCTTGAAATTCAAAAATAACTTGTCTGCAAGCTCCGCAAGGAAAACAATTTTCCATGTTTGGAGAAAATATTGCAACAGCTAAAATCTCTCTTTCTCCGTTTGCAACAGCATTTGCGATTGCGTTTCTCTCTGCGCAGATGGTAAGTCCATAGCTTGCATTTTCCATGTTGCATCCTACGTATGTTTTTCCACTTTTTGCAAGTACGCATGCGCCTACGCTGAATTTTGAATATTCAGAGTAAGCATTTTTAGAAACTTCTTCTGCTTTTTTTATTAATTCTTCGTGTTTCATACAAACAGCATAACTCACTTGAGACTTTTTTCATCAGTTGATTATAGGATTTAATTATAATCTTTATATCCATATAAAGATTATGTAAGGAAATCCCACTTTCCATATTTTTTACCATATAATAATATCAAGTAGAAGACACATTGGAGAAAAAATATGCAAGCCGTATTAAACAAAATCGAAAATTCATCAAGCTCAATTCAATATTTCCTTTCAAAATTGGAAAATGCTGATAATATCGCAAAAAATGAAATTGAGAATTCATTGGTAAATATCGGTAAACCAGCAGTAAAAGAACTTGTTGACCAGCTTCAAGTTGTGCAAGGTGTTAAACGCGGTGTGGTTGCTATGACTCTTATCAGAATCGGAAATGATTCTATTGAATATTTGCAAAAAGCGGCTCAAGATAATAAAGATTTTGAATGGGTAGCTAAATATTTGATTACTGAAATCACAGGTCAAGCAGCTTAATTAGATTTATACAAACAAAAAAGCGATTGAATGAAATTCAATCGCTTTTTTGTTGTTTAAAGTATTTAGCTTAAAATAATTTTTCCAATATCTTTTCTGTATTTCATGCCGTCAAATTTCAATACGTCAAGTTCGTCATAAAGATCTTCCACAGCTTTAGAAAGAGCTCGTGCTGTTCTTGTTAATATAAATGCATTTCCACCTGTTGTTTCGTGTTCGAGATATTTATTTTTCTTTATGTTCTGCAAATCAATAATTGTTTCATCGTCAAGGTTATCAAAGTTTTCAATTATTTTATTTTCTTTGCTGCTTACAACACAAGAAACGGCATAAGCATCGTTTATCTTGATATTGTTATAATCATCGGCAAAAGAGCCAACCACACAGGCCTGAGCTATCTCATAAAGGTTGTCATCTAAGTTTGCGAGTATGCTGGAACAATCGCTATAAGACAAAAACGGACTAAATTCAATCGCATAAATATTACCAGTATCGTTTAATATTAAATCGACACCGAATATTCCAACGTATGGAGTCTGATTTTTTGCAAGGTTATTCAGCGATGGATAAATAATCTTTGCTAAAATTGTCTGCTCGATTTGTTTTGAAATTTTATAATCAGGAAAAACAGCTCCCATTCCAGATGTTAAGGCGCCGCCGTTTCCTTCGAGTTCTTGTTTGTATGTTGCAACACTTCCAAGCGGAATCGCGTGAAATCCGTCTGTAACAACATAGAATGAAAATTCGTGACCGTATATGTAGTCTTCAATGACAACTTTTTTTTCACCTGTTTCAAACATGTTTTCAATATATTCTTTTGCAAGCGAAAAATTGTTGCAGATAAATACTCCGCCTTTTTGGTGATAATCTGTTTTTAATACAACAGGAAAATTTGATTTTTTCAAATAATCTAAGGCCATTGAAGGTTTATCGAAAATCCCGAACTTTGGGCAGGCGATTCTTGTTTTATACATGAATTTTTTGCCTGCGGCTTTGCTTATTGCTATATTTGCACTATCTGCAGTCGGTGCAAATATCATTTGGCCGCTTTGTTGAAAGAATGTTGCGACATCACTTCTTATTGTAACTTCGCTTGATGCAATGGTCAAGTCTATTCCTGTTTCAAGAGCAAATTCAAGCAATTCTTTCGGATTGTTTTCTCTTATATCAACAGTTGTACAAAATTCTTTCATTGCCTCCACCCCCGGAGCAACAAAAACTTCTGAGACTTCCGGCAGTGCGCTAAAGGCTTTTGCAAGTGAATATTCGCTTGCTGTAGCGCCGATTATTAAAACTTTTTTTCCTTCATTTTCAACCATACAGGAATTATACTACAAGCTTGTTGAAAATAATATCCGTATTTTGTCTTTTTACTACTTTGAATAAATGATATTTATCAAGAAATCGTGTAAAATAGCCGTTTTTAATATTATAATTGACTTATAAAAACAAATCATTAAATATAAAATGTGAGTGATATGAAAGGATTTTTATGGTTGCAAATATTGTAAGTATGATATCAAAAGCTTTTGTTTCAAATAGTAATGTGAAAGCTACAAATGCGGTTACGACGGTTTCAAAAAATCCTTTTGCGAGCCCTTTTGTAACAACCTCAGCAACATCTTTTCACGCAAATTATGCTAAAAATAAACCTGTTCAAGGCGGTTATTTTGCGGGATATTACAATGGGAAGGCCAATATAGTGGGGCAAAGGCTTTTTGTAGAAGCTTAGTTTTCTTTTTGGATAAAGTTTAGCGGGGGGCGGAAATTTAAATTTCCGACCCCTCCTCTTATAAAAAAAATATTTTTGTTTTATAATTCAAGAATGAACACGACAGATTTAAACAAGATAAATGATTTAATAGCAAACAAAGAATTTGAAAGTTCAAAAATTGAGCTTGAAGCTTTGCTTGAAAAAGAACCGCAAAATATTGAAGCGATGAAACTTTTAGGACTTTGCGACGTTAATTTGGGATTTTTCGACTCAGGTAAAAATATATTTGAAACGGTTGTAAAATACAAAAGCGATGATGCTACAAGCTGGTTTTATCTGGCAAATTGCTACGATAATATGGATGATTTGGATCATGCAAAAAATGCTTATTTGCAAGTAATAAATCTTAGAGAAAATTATATAGATGCATACAAAAATCTGGGCGTAATATATTTAAAATCAGGGGAGCAGGCAAAGGCACTTGAGTTGGCAGAAAAAGCGCTTGAACTTTGTCAAGATGATTATATATTTTATTATATGGCAGGAACGGCACTGCTTTCAATGAAAAATTTTGAAAAATGTATTCCGTATTTGGAAAAAGCTCTTGAGTTGAATCCTGTACATGCGCAGATTAACAATAATTTGGGAACCGCTTATTTGTCAGTAAGAGATTATGAAAAAGCCCTTGAGTTTTATCATAAAGCTGCAGAATTAAATCCTAAAAATCCCTTGTCTTTTTACAATATTGCTTCAATTTTTCAAATTCAAAACAAGCCTCAAGAAGCTTGTGAATATTTCCACAAAGCCTATGCAACAGAGAGTTCGGAGCATTTTTTGGTTGCACTTGCGCTTGCAGAATTTAGAGCGCAAAAATTTGATGATGCAATAAGTCATTACAAACTTTTGATAGAAAAACATCCTGAAAAACACAATTTTCAATATAATTTAGCTTGCTGTTATGAAATGAAACAGGAATATAGCTTTGCAATTGGTATATTAGAACAGCTTGTGATGCTAAATCAGAATTCTAAGGTTATGATGCAAAAGCTTGCAAATCTTTATTTAAAGACATCTCAACCTCTAAAAGCAAAAGAAGTTTTTGAATCTATTATTAAGCAGGGTGGGGTTACGCCTGAAATATATTATGAATATGCGATAATTTGTGCAGGCACAGGCGATTTGGATATCGCAGAATCAATTTTGAAAAAAGTGATTGAGCTTAATCCAAACGCGGCTTATGCGAGAAAAGACTTAGGCGTAATATATTTAAATAAACGTTTGTTTGATTATGCGCGTGAAGAGTTTAAAAAGGCTTATGAGCTTGAGCCGGAAGATGATTCTGTTATTTTTGAATATGCAAATTTCTTGTACGCAACTTCTGATTTTTCATCGGCTTTTGATATGTATGAAAAAGCTCTTGAAAAAAATCCAAAAGATGCTAATATACTTACGTTTGCCGCTTTAAATTCAATGGCGTTGAATAAATTGGATAAGGCAAAAGAATATATAGAAAAGGCTGTAAAAAAAGTAAAAAATAATGATTTTATTCTGTTCTCTGCAGGAAAAGTTTACTTTGCTCAAAAAGATTACGAAAAAGCACAGATGACTTTGATTGAAGCGCTTGAAATAAATAATAATCCAGAAACTTCAAACCTTTTGGCGTTAACATATTTTGAGCAAGGCGAGTATGAAAAAGCAAATAATATTTTTGAGCATTTGCTCAGCCAAAATCCTATGAATACAAATCTTTTGTTAAATAGCGCAAAATGCGACGAAAAGCTTTCAAAAGATAAACTTGCAAAAGAAAAGTTGCAAAAAGCATTAGAAATTTTTCCGGAATTTGAAGAAGCTAAAAAGATGCTTTCAGTTTTGAAATAATTGCATCAATGCCCTTAAACACAATCATAGTTTGATGTTTTATTTGTTATGCATAATTTTAAAAGTACAAATGTGTTTCTGATTTTAATTTATTGTAAACAAATGTTACACGCATAGTTCAAAAACCTAAAGTTTTACCTAAAAAGCTCCGATTATATAATCACAAGGGGTACGAAAGCAAAGATTAGGGATAAGGTACGACAATGAGTTTAAGTGTTGCATACAATCAAAATTTTAAAACAGGGATTGACACTTCCGCTTTGAAAGAAGTAACTCAACAAATCTTTCAAAGAGCGAATGCTAAAACCTCAAATATTGAAGCAACTTTTGATTTGTCTAAATTCAGTAGACCAACAGTAGGGATGGATTTATACAGCGGCAAAGTTGATGCAGCAACTGCAAGACAAGTTTCTCAAGCTAACGCAGGCGTTGGCGTTAACTTAAGCCAAAATGCTTTGAACAGTATCAAATATCTTACTGCAGAAGCTTCTAAATCAATTGCAAAAAACGTTGATGGTAAAATCGCTCTACCTGAAGCAAAAGAAGCTGTAAAAGAAGCTAAATCAATGAACATCCCTTCTTTTGGCAGACTAACAGAAACTGCAGATTTGGGCTCAGACAAAAGAGGTTCAAATCCATTCTACAAAGGTGAACTCTTGGCTGTAAAAAAAGAAGAAAAAGAAAAAGTTGAAGATACATTGAATATATTTGCATAAATAAAATCTTTAATCCTCATTTATAAATTTCAGGGAGTCCTTAAAACTCCCTATTTTATTGACTTTTTTTAGAGTATATTAAGAAATGTTACATAGTATAGAAGAAATATATACAGAATAGGCAATTTTTAAATACAAAAATCCTTTATATAAATACAGAGATATTAGAGAGTAACAAAAAGGAGTAACAGATTATGGCAAGAGTTTTGATTTCAATGCCCGAAAGATTTTTAGACGAGATAGATAACGTTGCAGGAAACGAAAACCGTTCTCGTTCAGAGCTTATCAGAGAAGCTTTGAGAACTTACATCCACAGAAACAAAGTTAGAGAAAACACAGTAGCTGTTAAAAATGCAGCAATCTTGGATGCATTGTTAGATTAACAAAATGGGTTTTTGCTCCCTTAAAAAGCAACGAAGGTAAAGCTACTAGACTTGGATTGAGGAAAAAGATTTTATTTAAAAAAAAGTATTAAGCGGTCACATTTGACCGCTTTTTTTTATAAAGATACTCTTATTACATGACTAGTAATGATTTGTAAAATATGTTATAATTATAAAGGAGCCTAAAAAGAGTCCGATTTTTAGGGTCTTCCTCTGAGGATAGAACAATGAATTCTTCCAAAGCAAAAGTAATTATTATCGTAGTTGCAGTGCTTTTATTTGTTGGTTTTGTCTCAGTTGGCTGCAAGCAAAAAAGCAGAAACTCTTGGGTTAATACTGATTCAATGCCTGGAAACACATTTGTAAAACACAACAAAAAAAGTCAATCACAAATTGTTTATCTAGGTGCAGAAGAAAGAAAACACGAATCAAATTTTGGTCCAAGAGACGTAAGTTTTGAGTTTGTGGACTTGAGATAACATTGGCCCCAAAAAGCAAGCCTGTCCCCCGGTGTATCCTTTTTTTAGGTTGTGTATTGTACACTTTTGACCTTTTGTATATTTAAGCTAAAAGCTTGGAAATTTGCTGTGTTTAGAGTAAAATTTTCTTAAACGGGTACAATATATTGAAAGGTTTAGGTATGTCAGGACATTCAAAGTGGGCGACAATAAAAAGAAAAAAAGCAAAGGTTGATTCCGCGCGTGCAGTTGTTTTTCAAAAATATTCACGTGAATTGATGGTTTCAGCAAGGCTCGGCGGCCCTGATGCAAATGCAAATTTCAGATTAAGAACAGCAATAGATAGGGCAAAGGCTGCTGGATTACCGGCTGATAATATCAAGCGTGCGATTGAAAAAGGTGCGGGCATGGGCTCGGGGGATAATTTTGAAGAACTTACTTACGAAGGCTATGCAGCAGGCGGAGTTGCTGTTTTTATTGAAGCAATGACTGATAATAGAAACAGAACAGCAGGAGATGTTAGAAGTTATTTCACAAAATTTAACGGTAATTTGGGCGAAAACGGTTGCGTGGGCTGGATGTTTTCTCCTGTGGGTTTAGTTTCTTTTGATGAAACAGTAGATTTCGAAAAACTTTTTGAAACAGCCGTTGAATTAGGTGCAGATGATATCCAAGATGAAGACGGCGAGTATAAAGTTTTAACTTCGGTTGAAGCTTTTCAAAAAGTCGTCGAAGGACTTGAAAAAGCAGGTTTCGAAAGTAAAAATGCTGAGCTTACAAGATTGCCTCAAAATACAATCGAAGTAAGTGATGAAAAAACGGCAAGCCAAATCTTGAAATTATTAGAAAAATTAGAAGAACATGATGATGTTCAAAATGTGTATGCTAATTTTGATATTTCTGATGATATATTGCAAAAATTGGATTAATGCTTTTTTTGAAAGAGTTTAGTTTTTAACAAAAGGCGCCAGCTTCGCTGGCGCCTTTTAAATTATAAAAAAACAAATTTATCTACACATCTAAAGACAAAGTCGATTTTGAGCTAAACATCGCAATCATGTTTGTCAATGTATCTATCAGGTTAGCATTTGAATCGTCATCGCTTGAATCAGAGCCGGAGAGGAGTTCTTTCAGATAAGAGCTTAAGTCAGACTCAGATGCATCGGCAAGATCAGGGATTCCCAGAGTGTGAGCGATTATGTAGTTATCCACATTTTCCTGATAATCGTACATTGAATAATCTTTTTCTTGTTCACTGTTTTCTTGACCGCTTCCAATAACCATTGAAATCAGCAAGCCTGAGTAGTTTTCCATATCAGAAAACGTTATGCTGTCTTTTCCTGAAGAGATTGTATCCCAATTTCTTTGTAGGGTTTTAAGAGAGCTAAGCTCGCTTGTGGATACTTCTAAAAGACCGTCTTCGGCTTCTTCTAAATATGAATCAAGTTGTTTTTTTGTTATTTTTTCACTGTCTCCGCCAAGTTCAAGCGAAAGCATCTGAAACAATTCTCTTGATGATATTTTTTCTTTTGATTGAAAATTAATGTAGCTCCTCATCAATCCGGAGCTTAATCCGCTAATGCCAGTCATAATGCTATTTCCCTTATTGAAATTCCAACTCTAACTTTATTATTTTAACTCATTCTATTAGTGCTTTCAACTCTAATTTTTCAAATCAGGTAAATTCTTTACAAAGTCAGGAACGCTTGTTTGTGGCGCTTTATATTGTATTGAGGCAGGGGGTTGGTGTGTTGTTGTAGGTTTAAAAATCTCAGCATCACTTTTTGCTACTTTAGGTGAGGCAATCCATTTGAAAGATTTTACGGAGCTTTGTTTTTGGATATCGCCAGAGATTATAACCTTAAATTCTTTTGTTTTGAATTCGGTTTGCAATGATAGAGGCGGGATTTCGGATATATTTTCGTAATTCGGATTTGTCGTGAATTGGCTTGCAAAAAATGCTGTGATTTCTCCAAGTTTTGGAATGTATGAAATGGCTTTATCCATTGAAAATTCGCCAATAGGTCCTAGGATTCTTACTACATCATCTGAAATTCTTCCTAAAATTGTTATTGATGCCATATTGTCAGGCATATAGTATCTTCCTGTCATATAGAGACTCATTGATGGTCCTGATGTTTTTACGCTGGTGATATTTGCCCATCCGTTTGAAAAATTTATTTTTCCTTTTATGTATCTGTAAACCCCTGTGTCTTTTACCGTTATCGCTTTTATCATAACGTTCAGTGTTGCTTTAAAGACGCTGTTAGAAAGGATATTTTGAGCGTAAAGAAGGTGTTCAAATTTGCCGAGTATTCCCATTCTTCCGTTTGTGATAATGAAGTGTGTGTAACCTTTTAGGCTTTTTAATAAATTGTTTTTGTAGCCTGATGAAAACGAAACATTTGTATCGAAATCAAGATTTCCGTTTATGTCATCATTTCTTCCTGTTAATGCGATTATTGCAGGGTTTGCGCTTAGTCCTCGGCCTTGAAGATTTAGTTTTGTTTTAAAGTGAGTTAAATCGTATTCTATCTCACCTGCTATTTTACCGTTGTATGCGTCCGCTTTGAGATTGTACAAGTGTAAAATATTATTTTTTATTTGAAGATTGGAGGTTATGTTTGATGAAACAATCCTTCCAACTTTGAAATTTCCTGTATGATTTTTTCCGTTTAAGACTGATATTGATAGAGGGGTTTTAGAGTGTTTAGTATCGGTAAATGCTGCAGTAAGCGTGTTTAAATCAACATTGTCGGAATAAAAATCAAGATATTTAAACACAATTCCGTTTGAAAAATCATTTTTTATTGTGCCGTTTATTTTTGCAAATGTGTTTGCAATTTGAATTTGAGGGCAATTTAGCCATATTGCATCATTTGTAAGTTTTAAAGTTGTTCCTTTTATTGTTGTAAGGGTTTTAGGATTTTTTATTAGCGGGATATCGAAACTTCCTAGTATTTGTGGAGAAGAAATTGGGCCATTAAGCTTCAGGCTTCCTTGTGCAAGTATTGTGGAGCCAGGAATTGAATCAATTTGAGATGAGATGAGTTTTGTTGTTGATATTTGGATGTTGTTTAGTTTAACTGAGGTGTTTATTGAAGATATTTTACCGCTCAAGTTTGTTTTTATATTGTTTAAATATAGTGGTGTTTCTGAGATAACTATTTCATCTTTTTTCTTTGTCAAATCAAGTTTTTTTAATGAAATTTTGACAGGCGCAGACGAATTTGCGGTCAGGTTATAAATGTAAATTTTTTCATTTTCGTGTTTTTTGAGCTCTGTTTTATAGAGGATTTTATCTAATTTTATGTGCGTATTTGTTTTTTTGTTGAATATTTTTATATTTTGAACAAGCAGGTTTATGTTTGGCTTTGCTTTGTCAATTTTTCCAACGAGCGAAGCGTCAATATTTACAAGTCCTGCGATATCATTTTCTTTTATTAATTTTAGATTTCCTGTCGTTGCAATAAGGCTTTTTAAGTTGAGGTTTTCTGCAGAAATTTTTATGTTGGCAACAGCTTTGTTGTTAATCTCTCCATTAATTGCAATCGGTTGGTTGTTGAGTTTTGCAGTTGCTTTTTTTATTTTAAGCGAATTTTGAGAAAAATCTATGTCTGCGTTTATTCCATTAAGCGAAACTTTGTATAATTTATTATCCAGACTTGCATCTTTAATTTTTAAATATCCATTCGATTTTATTTTTTTAAAATCGCTTTGTATAGAAAAATTAGCCTTCATTAACCCCTTTGCATTATAGCCATCAAGATTTTTAAGCCCTAGAGTTTTAGACATTGTTTTTGTTATTAATACAAGGTCTTGGAGATTTATTCTGTCACTTGTAACAGAAAGGTCAATGGATTTTTTCTTACCTGTTTTCAATAATCCGTTTGCAAAAAGATGAGAGTTTGAATCTGTATAAATATTTGAGATTATTTTTGCTTTATCCCCTTTAAATTTCATATCGAGATTGCTTTTTGGGAATTTTTTTTCACCTATTGAAAAAGTTAAGTTGTGAAGAAAAACGCTTCCGTTTAAATCTATATCATCATTTTTTTGTCTTAACTTTAAATCGGCGTTTAAGTCTGCAGAAATTTTGTATTTATCAAGTTCTTTTAAATTTTTAACTAAATCAAATTTTTCTCCATTGTCTTTGAATATAGCGTTGGAATCAAGATTTATCTTGTAAGAAATCTTTTTGCTTCCATCAATGATTATGTTTCCGAGTGTGGAAACTTTTGCTTTTTTGTTTAGGATAAAATCGTCTATGTAAAAATTTTCTCCTTTAAACGTGAAATTTTTGTTTTTTTGAAGAAGTGAAATTCTGTATTTAGAAACTTTTATATCAGGCATTTTTTCTGAAAATTTCAGATTAGAATCTTTTTGGGAGTTTGTTTTTTTTGTTAAATATTTTTTAAGTAAAAATTCACCTTTATCATCCAATTCGGCGTTAATTAAAACTTTGTCAGCTGATATTGAATCAAGTTTGAAATTTTTATACAAAAGTGGGATGAGGGATAATTTTACTTCAAGGTTGTTTATTTGCCCGAATTTTTTGCCTTCCGGATAAAAAAGATCTGCCTTTTCAATGTCTGCGCCTGCAGAAAGGTTCCATCCCGTTTTAACTTTTATTCCGCTCAGTTTTAGCTCTAATCCTGTGTTTTCTTGGACTAGTTTCGAGAGTTGAGGGGCATATCCCGAAATATCAATCGAATTTGGCAGAACAAAGAGGAAGCATAAATATATTGCAGTAAAAGTAGCTAATATAAACAGTAATAATCCTTTTTGAATTTTCATTACGTCCTCAATAAAGTAGGGTAAACCTTATTTTTATTCAAATACACCAACACTTTTTATAATAACATGAATAAACTTGTAATATAAACATTTTTCACATAGAATTGATGTATGCACAATGTCAAGTTAGGGGTAAGCTCCAAGCTTAATAAGAGGGAAAAATGAAAATAGAAGCAAAAAATCTTGTAAAAATATATGGGGATAGAAGTGTTGTTAATGACGTTTCTTTTGAGGTTAACAAAGGCGAAGTAGTTGGTCTTTTGGGGCCAAACGGAGCTGGAAAAACCACAACATTTTATATGGTGGTAGGTCTTGTTAAGCCAAACAAGGGATGTATTTATATAGATGGAAAAGATATTTCGCACTGGCCTATGAATATTAGAGCAAAAGCCGGGATTGGATATCTTCCGCAAGAAGCCTCAATATTTAGAAAATTGAGCGTTGAAGATAATATCAAATTGGTTCTGGAAATGAACGATAAGCTTACAGTTAATGAAAAAGGTAAAAAGTTGGAAGAACTTTTGGCTGAATTTGGGGTTGCAAAGTTAAGATATGAATCGGCTGTTTCTTTGTCTGGTGGAGAAAGAAGAAGGGTTGAGCTTGCAAGGGCACTTGCTGCAAGTCCTGATTTTATTCTTTTGGACGAACCTTTTACAGGTATCGACCCGATTGCAATCGGTGAAATTAAAGATAATATCAGAAAATTGTCTTTAGACAAAGGTTTGGGCGTTTTGATTACAGACCACAATCCGAAAGCTACTCTTTCTATTACGGATAGAGCTTATGTTATTTTTGACGGAAAAATTAAAATACAAGGAAAAAGCGAAGAAGTTGCTGTTGATCCTGTTGCTAAAGAATTTTATTTAGGAAAGGATTTTGAACTTTAATGAGTGTTTTTTCGAAAATAAAGTTGTATGATAGATATATTTTTAAACAAGTTTTGGCTAACACGCTCGGTGCAATTTTGCTTTTTACAGTCATTTGGATTGCGCCTGAAATGCTATTAAATACAATAAGGAAAGTTTTGGAAGGCGGCTATTCTGTTAAGACAGGTATTTTGGTAATCTTCTATGAACTTCCTAATATTCTT
Source organism: Cyanobacteria bacterium OH_SFB_17 (assembly GCA_023395735.1). Classification (GTDB taxonomy): domain Bacteria; phylum Cyanobacteriota; class Vampirovibrionia; order Gastranaerophilales; family Gastranaerophilaceae; genus JAEWYI01. Next base: position 16,846 of record JAEWYI010000116.1, on the reverse strand, counting down.
GGAAAAGGTCTGCCTGTTGGAATATTATTGGGTTCTTTATTTACGTTTGACAAATTGAGTAAAGATTTTGAGCTTACTATTTTTAGAACAGCGGGGCTTTCTTTTTGGAGAATTCTGGCTCCTGTTTTGGTTTTGAGTGCTATGGTTACTGCTTTTTGCTTTGTAACTTATGATAAATTGATTCCTTATTCTTCTGAGAAGCTTGTTAATATTAAAAAAGATTATTATCCATCGCAATATATTTATACTCAAAAAGACGAAATTGGCAGACCATCATTGGGGGTTGTTGTTTCGAGGTTTAATTATAGCAACATTTCTAATGTTATAGTCTTGGATTTTTCAGAAAAAAGTTATACAGACTTGCATGGGCTTTCTCATATTTTTGTTGCAAAACGAGCTGAACATTTCCATGAAAAATGGACATTGCACGATTTGGTTGAGTACAAGATATCAGGTGACGGTATTTTTGAAAAGATACGCAAGCTGGATACTTTGGATATTTTGCAAGGAGATGCTTCTGATAATGCTTATAAGCTTATGATTTATTCGCTCAAGCGTGATAGAGAAATTGATAACGGTGATTTGTTTAAATATATTTGCCTATTGAAAAAAGAAGGTTTGGAAGAAGAATACAGGTTTATGTTGAATAAATATATCCAAAGATTTGTTCATCCGCTTGTTTGTGTTTTATTGGCTGTTTTGGGCTGTCTTTTAGGCTTTAGCAAGCCAAGAGAACAAAGACTTGTCGGATTTACGATTGCAATCGGCTGTATATTCTTGTATTACATAACATTACCGTTTTTTGACTTGCTTGCAGAAAAAGGGGTGCTTCATCCGCTTTTGACTGCAACAATCCCGCCAATGGCTTTCTTAGGCGCTATTTGGGCATTTTATAAATCAAAAGACTTGTAAAAAAATAAGGATAATTGATATGAAAAAAATTTTAGTATCGTTTTTAATGCTTTTATGTTTAGGTGTTAGTATTTCCCGTGTTTGGGCAGTAGGAAACCCTATCGATATTAAATATGACAATGGAATTTATCATATAATTTTGGATGGAAAAAGAGTCGCAAAAAAGATTAAATTTGTTTCAAGCCAAACTCTTATTACAAACAAAGAAGCTCATGAATCCTCAAGAGCAGAACTGACGGTTAACGCAGGGTTCTTTGATCCAAATAACCAAAAGACAATTTCTTATATAGTGGCTGATAGAAATACAGTTGCAGATCCTTTATTCAATGAAAATTTGCTTATGAATCCAGTTTTAAGACAGAATATTGACAAAATTATAAACAGAACTGAATTTAGGGTTATGGATTGTGATGGAAAATATAAATATGAAATCGCTCCACACAAGACCCCTGTTGATTTTGCTTGTAACATCGAAACTTCAGCTCAAGGCGGTCCGATGCTTTTGCCTGAACTAAAATTGGAAGAAGAATTTTTTGTCGTGAAAAATTCAGAAGGCAAAGTCGTGAGAGAATCAGCCTCTGTGCTTGAAAAAACAGCAAGAACTTTAATAGGTTTAAAAGGCGACGAGATACATATTTTTATAATTACAAATAAAAACCCTAAAACCATATACGAAGCCCGTGACCTGTGTAAATCTTTTGGGCTGGATAGAGCAATGGCCTTCGATGGAGGCAGCTCAACTTCTTTGAATTACAAAAAATCCATAAATATTACATCTACAAAAGAGGAAGGCGGCAGAATGCTTAAATCTTTTATGGTTGTTTCAAAATAATTTGTTTTGGCATGCTCAACTCTTGAGCATGCCTTTTTTGACTTTAAGTTATGTGTAGATTAATTATTTTTTTAATAAAACCATGAATTCCCATGCTTTATGGAGTTCAATAGTTTTTAACGAAAATTTACCAAATTAATTGTAAAAATTTTTAAAATTGATTAAAAATCTAAGATGCTTTATTTTCTTGATTTGTGGCTGGTTTGAGAAAATTAATTGTAAAATATACTCTTAATTTTAGACTTTTTTTTGCGTTTTGGATTATGATTATATATACAAAGTTTCAGCAAAACTTAGTTAGAATTTGAGGAAATTTTAGAAATTTACTTCATGCAATCGATGTGGGGTCGCACAAATAGATTTATAATGAATTTGTGCACGGTAGTTTTATCTTTTTTGGAGGAATGAAAAGTGTTAGAACATGGTTATATCCAGATTTATACAGGTGACGGCAAAGGAAAAACAACGGCGTCTTTGGGCCTTGCTTTAAGAGCATTGGGGCATGGATGGAATGTTCTTATTATCCAGTTCACTAAAGGTGACAGTGCTACTTCTTACGGAGAAATAGTTTCAGCTTCTAATTACCTTCCAAATCTTGAAGTTAAGCAGTTTGGTATGGATAGAGTTGTTTATTCTCATAATATTTGCATGAATGATTACAAAGAAGCAAAAAAAGGCTGGGAATGTGCGAAAGAAGCTATTCAAAGCGGAAAATACCAGTTGGTAATTCTTGATGAAATCAATATTTGCATCGCAATGAATATGTTGAAAATTTCAGAAGTTAAAAATGTTCTAATGAATAAACCAGAAAGTTTGGAAATAGTTTTGACAGGAAGATATGCGCACCCTGAATTGAAAGCACTTGCTCATCTTGTTACTGAAATGAAGCCAATTAAACACTACTTTGATATGGGTGTTATGGCAAGACAAGGTATTGAATATTAAAATCAAAATTAGTTGGGAGAAATTTGAGAGAGATAGTTGTAAGTCCGCAAAAACGAAGTTTTTGCGGACTCTTTATATGTAAATCGCAAAAAGTTTTTTCATATAGGCGGCACTAGTCTTTTAGGAGTAGTCACTAATATTTTTTCCTCTGAATAACTGATGGTTTAGACCATCAAGATTCATCATTGGGTTGATGTTTTAATGACAAAATTTTGGCAGAATATATTATGAGGTTGAGCAATCGACTTTATGTTTAGAGACGCACGATAAGGTATTATATGAATCTGCACGAGGAATGTCTTTTAAAATATCTAAAAAGCCCGGATGAACTTTCTTATTCGACGGATATTTTAAAATTAAACAATAAAATTTTGGAGCAACATTTTTTATTAGAGAATGTACTTTCAAAAAGTTTAAATTTGAGCTATAATAGCAAATATTAAGTTAAAGGTGGCAGATGGAAATATTTAAAAACAAAAAATACAGAGCTTACGCGGGCTATGTTTTTTCTTTTATCGTAACGTGTGTTTTTGTAATCCTTTTTGTAAGAAACGCAAAAATCGGTGATTTTTTGTCTTCAATAGAAGACAAAACTTTTGATTTAAGGCAAAGTATCTTGGCAAATTCCGGTCATAGAAAAGCAAGTGACGACATTGTTATTGTGACTATTGATGATGCAAGCTACGAATACTTGCTTGGAAAATATGGTGAGTGGCCTATTCCCCGCGAAATTTATGCAGATTTTATTAAATATATATCAAATCAAAAACCTGCTGCAATTGCATTTGACTTAATGTTTGTAAAATCTATTAAGGGTAATCAGGATGCGGATAAAAGGCTTGTTGATTCTATAATAAATCGGAATAATGTTTATGTAGCTATGAATTTTGATTATCAAGAGCCAGACGTTCGTAAACCTGCAAAACTTCCCAAAAGTTTGGCAGTTGATTTGGACAATAAATCTGATATAAATTTTAAAAACATTTCTGATATTACATTCACAAATTGCAGAACTATTTTGCCTCAATTGATAAACGGGACTGATAATATCGGGTTGATAAATGTTTCAAGGTCAAATGATGGTATTTTAAGAAAAGTTCCGCCATTTTTGGTTTATCAAGATCAGTTGTATCCTCATTTGGCTCTTTTAACAGGAAAGAAGTATCTTTCATTGAAGCATCCTGTTTCTGATAAATATTTGGTTGATTCAAATAATAACCTTTTGATTAACGACCGTGTTGTGCCTCTGGACAAAGACGGAGGCGCTATCTTAAACTGGTATGGCAAGACAAATGAAGGCGGCAGAGATTTTAGAGAAATTCCATTGTATAAAATTATCAAGGCCATGGAATCAGGTCAAAAAGTGGATTTCAACTTGAAAAATAAAATAGTTTACTTGGGAGTTACGACTGTAAGTTTGTATGATAACAAAAGTGTACCTGTTGATAAAATTTATCCTGGGGTAAAAGTCCATGCCACTTTTATAAACAATCTTATTAATAATGATTTTATTAAAAAAATAGACACGAATGTTAATGTCATTATCGGGGCAGCTTTGGCATTGTTGGTGGGAGTCGTTGTTATCAGAACTCCATCCACTCTGGTTGCTTTGGGAACAACAATTTTGGCAACTTTTGGATATGTTTTGCTTAGTTATTTTCTGATGAAATTTTTTAATCTATGGATAGCGATTGTTTTGCCGTTGACGTTTATTATTTTAATGTTTGTTGTGGCATATATTATAAAATACATTCTTAAATCACGAGATTTTGAATATCAGTATAAACTCGCAACAACAGACGGTTTGACAGAGCTTTACAATCACAGATATTTTCAAGAACAGATGATTCTTCAAATTGCGAATGCAAAAAGGTACAATTCAGAATTTTCTTTGATTTTAATTGATATAGACTTTTTCAAAAAATTTAATGATAAATATGGTCACCAATCGGGTGATGCCGTCTTAAGACAGGTTGCAAAATTGTTGAAGCGTAATGTTCGTGCCACTGATTTGGTTTGCAGATATGGCGGAGAGGAAATGACAATAATCCTTCCAAATACTGATAAAAACGAAGCGATTATTACAGCTCAAAAGCTATGTAAAGTGATTTCTGAAAAACCATGCAAATTGGCCAACAACCAAGAAAGTACAGTTACAATCAGCTTAGGAGTTTCTACTTTCCCGCAAGATGGAATAAGTCCGGCCGAAGTTATCGCAAAAGCAGATGAAAAACTTTATTTTGCAAAGGAAAATGGCAGAAATCAGGTTGGTTATTAAGTAGATATTTTAGATATTAAAAGAAAAGAGATAGGCGCCCCGCAGGGGCGCCTATCTCTTTTCTTTATGCGAAGTATTCCAATTATTTACTGATAATCAGAATATCGCTGTTTGTGTTTTCGATTACCCGTTTGCTTACAGAGCCGAGAAGGAGTTTGGAGAGATCTGTTTTGGTTCTTGCACCCAGAATAACAAGATCTATTTTTTCTTTATCTGCGTATTCGATTATTTTTTGGGCAGGATTACCTGTTAGTATAACTTCGTTATGAATTTTTAGTTCACATTTTTCAAGAATTGTTTTTGCTTTGTTTATTGCTTTTGATGCGTGAATTTTTTGTTGTTTTTCAATGCTTTCGAGCCAATTTCTATCCATAGTTGCTTCTATAGGAAGAAGTTCCGGATTTTCTTTAACGCTTATTATTGTTATTTCTTTGTCTTCAAGGTTTAAGATTTTGCAGGCTGTTTTTACCGAGTTAAAAGAATGTTCGGAGCCGTCTACTGTAAATAATATTTTTTTGTTATCAGTTTTTTTTCTGCTTATGAAGACGGGCACTGTTGTGTTTGATATAATCTGTCTGGAAACCGATCCCAGCCATTTCTGAATACCTTTTTTGCCGTGGGAGCCCATAAGTATCAAATCATAATCATCTTCGTTTATTTGCTCAAGAATGCCCTCTACGGCAGAGCCAAAACTTTTTATTTTTTTTCCTGCTGTGAGTCCCTTTTCTTTTATTAAGTTTTCAGAAAAATTCAGTACGCTTTCTGCGATATTTTCGTAAGCTTTTGAATAACTTTCAGAATCTATATTCATTGAAGTTGGCAGAAAGCTCCAGTCAATTACGCAAATAGAGTCAATTACAGCCTCTTTTATAAAACTGGCTGCGTTATGAAGTGAGTTCATGCTGATTTCTGAACCATCTGTGCAAAATAAAATTTTCATATTATCTCCTTTTTTTTCGAAATAATCCGACGTATACGTACAATAACAAAAGTTAATAAAAATAACATTGTCTGGTAATCTATTTTTTTTTGATATAAGATTAGAACAGGGAATAAGTAGGTTTAGTGTATGCAGGCAAAACAAGCTGTTAATCTAAAAGATTACAAAGATTTGATTGAAACAATTGCTAAGGTGGAATACCAAAAGCTTTCATCGTGTCATTTGATCGAATATTTAGAGCTTGTAAATATTGGCACACAGACTCTTTATAATATTTTTAAAAATGGTGCAAAGCCAGAGCAATTTAACAATTCCTATCTTTCTACTGCGATAAAATGGGCCATTAGAAACGAAATCAGAAGACGTTACAAATGGTATTCCATGCGCAAAACCAGACAAAATGAAGAGCATGACGACTTGAGGGAAGCGGTTTACAAGACTATTCTTTCGATTGACGAGATGGCAGATTCTGATTCGCATACTCAATTTAAAGATGAGTGTAAAAATCCTGAAGAATCGCTTGAGTTTATTGAGTTAAAGGCAGAGATTGTAAGCGCGATAAAAAAACTTCCAAAACGTGAAAGAGATTTAATCGAGAGCAAATTTTTTAAAGATAAAAAATTGCGGGAAATTTCATTGGAATTTGATCTTTCGCCATCGAGAATATCAAGAATTATACAATCGGGATTGAACAGAATAAAAAGAGAATTGAGCAAGCAGGACATAGTTTAAAAAAAAATTGGGGGAGATTTGATGACAAAGACAGTTTTTGAAAAAAGTGGAAAAACAGGTGGTATAAAAATCTCTGACAGCAATGTCCAGCCGGATTATATTCAAGAAAAGTTTTTGCGTAAAGACGAGATTAAAATCCCCACATTAACCGAACTTGAGGTTATGCGTCATTACAAAGAGTTGTCGGACAAGAATTTTTGTATCGAAAAAGGCTTTTATCCTCTTGGATCTTGCACGATGAAATATAATCCAAAAGTTAACGAAATGCTTGCAAATCTTGACGGTTTTACTGAAATTCACCCGATGGCGCCAGATGAAGATTGTCAAGGGGCATTGGAGCTTATGTATAAGCTTCAATCTGCATTGAAATCGATAACAGGAATGGATGCGATTTCGCTTCAACCTGCGGCAGGGGCTCATGGTGAGCTTGCCGGAATGATGATTGTGAAAAAATATTTTGAGTCAGTTGGCGAAAATAGAACAAAGGTTATAATTCCTGATTCTGCGCATGGAACAAATCCTGCAAGTGCTAAGATGTGTGGATTTGAGGTTGTTGAAATAAAATCAAACGAAAAAGGTCAGGTTGATGTTGAGGCATTGAAAGAAGTTTTGGATTCTGATGTTGCAGCGATTATGATGACAAACCCAAATACATTAGGTCTGTTTGAAGAAAATATTCTTGAAATTTCTGATTTGATGCACAAAAACGGTTCGCTTTTGTATTACGATGGAGCCAATTTTAATGCGATTATGGGTTATACTAATCCTAAATTGATGGGGTTTGATGTTGTGCATTTGAATTTGCACAAAACTTTTTCTACTCCTCATGGTGGCGGAGGCCCTGGGGCTGGACCTATTGGAGTGGTGGAAAAATTAAAAGACTTTTTGCCTGTTCCTGTTGTGGATTTTGACGGAAAAAAGTATTTTAGAGAATATAATTTGAAAAATACAATCGGGAAAGTAAAAGCTTTTTATGGCAATTTTGGGGTGTTAATAAGAGCTTATGCTTATATTTTAATGATGGGCGAAAATCTTAAAAAAGTCAGCGAAGATGCCGTTTTGAGCGCAAACTATTTGAAGGAAAAATTAAAAGGTGCTTATGATTTGCCTTATGATTATCCTTGTATGCATGAATTTGTCCTTTCAGGGGAGAAACAAAAAGAACAAGGCGCTTCAACTCTTTGGATAGCAAAGAGATTGATGGACGAAAACACTCATCCGCCAACTGTTTATTTCCCGCTAATTGTGCATGAAGCCTTGATGATAGAGCCTACAGAAAGTGAAAACAAAAAAAGACTCGATGAATTTGTAGAAGTTATGCTTAAAATAGCAGATGAAATCGAAAAATCACCGCAGAAAGCTTTGGATTCACCTGTTTCAACTCCTGTGAAAAAAATTGATGAAACCTTGGCGGCTAGGCATCCAGATTTGAGATACAAGTAGTTTATACTTAATATCTTTTTTTGTTCCTGTTATAATTAAATCAGGGTAGGGATTATAATATGAAACAAAATAACGAAAATAAAAAAATTAAAGTTGCATTCCCGCATATGGGAACTGTTGCAATAGCATGGGCAAACGGGCTTAGAAAGGTCGGGGTAGAACCTTTTATTCCGCCTTATACAAATAAAAAAACACTTTCATTGGGAACAAAAAATTCTCCTGAAGCTATATGTTTGCCTTACAAATTGATTTTAGGAAACTTCATCGAGGCAATCGAAGGTGGTTGCGATTACGTTGCGATGATTACATCTCCGGGGATTTGCAGATTGGGCGAGTATGGAAACAACATTCAGCATGCTCTTTCTGACCTTGGTTACAACGCAAATTACATCGAATTATCTCTTTATGACGGCATAAAAGGGATGTATCGCTTTTTAAAAGAGCTTACGAAAAAAAACGACCCTGTTTTGTTTTTAAAAGCAATATATATGACTATTAGGACAATTTTTGTGCTTGATGATTTGGAGTCAGCTCATTCTTATTTTAGAGCTAGAGAAATTAATGCAGGTGAGGCTGAAAAACATTTCAAAAAAGGTTTGAAATATGTAAGCGAAGCAAATTCAATAAAGGAACTGGTCAAGGCCAAAAAAGCAGCTTTGGCAGAGCTTGCTAAAACAAAAATTGATAAATCAAGAGAGGTTTTACACGTTGATTTGACCGGTGAAATTTTTCTTGTGTTGGATACATTCTCAAACCAAAATATTGAGCGAGAGCTTGGAAGGATGGCTGTACAGACAAGAAGAAGCCTTACTGTGGGGAGCTTTTTAAAGGATGCAATTATTCCAAAAATATTTAAAAAAGGTGAAACTCACTTGGAGCGTGCTTATAGAATGGCTCAACCTTATTTGATGCGAGATATAGGCGGAGATGCTCTGGAATGTATTTCGGACGTAGCTTGGGCAGAAGAAAAAGGCAAAGACGGCATTATCCACATAAGCCCGTTTACTTGCATGCCTGAAATCATGTCTCAAAATATTTTTCCAAGTATGAGAGAAAATTGTAATATACCTATCTTAACCCTGATTATGGATGAACAAAGTGGTAAGGCGGGTTATATTACGAGATTGGAAGCCTTTGTCGATTTGATGAGGCGACGTAAAAGAAAAGAAATTTTGGCTCAAAATAAAGAAGAAAACAGCACAGCGGTTGTTTAGTTTAAATTTAAGGGAGAACTTATGATTAAACTTTTTCAAAAATCATTTAAAATAACAAATGAAAATATAATACTTACGACTCCACTTGTGTTGTTTTTACTTTTGTTTGTTGTGTATATTGAGGTTGCTCAAAAAGCTCCGGACAACGTTTTTTCTGTGATTCTTCTTGTTGTGACAACTTTGTTTATGGTTTCTGCTTTTTTTGCAGGATGGCTTTATATGGTAAAAAAGGCCGTTGAACTTAATAAAAGAGAATTTATTTTGGATGAAGATAAAACCAAAGCTTCGTTTGCTTTGTTGAAAGAGATTCCAAGCGGAGTCGGTGAATATTTTTTGTCTTTTATCGGCTGTATTATTTTTTATGTGCTATTTTTCGTTTTTATGGGCGCGATAGCTTATGTTATCGGTATCCATTTTATCGGAAAAGTTAATATTACTCTTGATCAAATTTTGGGTGCGCTTCAGTCGCCGGCTCAGATGAAATCTCTTATAACGTCTTTGCCAATGGATCAGTTGGTGAAATTGAATTTATGGAATTTTTTGATTTTGGCTTTTTCATCATTACATTCTTTTTTCACGATGTTGTGGACTCCAGAGATTATGTTCAGGACGAAAAATCCGTTTTTAGCTTTTTTCAGAGCATTGAAAGTTACTTTCAAAAACTTGTTGTCTGTAATAATTTTGTTTGTATATATTTCAGTATTAAACTTTGTGGTTTCAATATTTAATAGTATTTCAGCAATAAATTCAATATTATACTTTGTATCAATGCTTGTATATTTCTATTTTGTTGTTTACGTTGTTGTGTTAGTATTTTTATATTATGAAGATGCAATCAACAAAAAAGACAAAAGTGATAGCGATAGTGGGACCGACAGCTTCGGGCAAGACGAAGTTTGCGATAGACCTAGCGAAGAAGTTTAATGGCGAAATAATTTCTGCTGACTCAAGGTTGGTTTACAAAGGTTTTGATATAGCCTCTGCAAAGCCTACAAAAGAGGAGATGCAGGGTGTTGAGCATCATTTGGTTGATATTGTTGAGCCAGAGGTTGATTATAGTGTTGCAAATTTTTATGATGACGCTAAAGTTGCAATAGAAAAAATCACAAGCAAAGGTAAAACTCCAATAATTGCAGGTGGAACAGGTTTGTATTTTAGAATTTTGTTGGAAGATTATGATTTGCCAAGAGTCGAGCCTGATTATGAACTGAGAAGCGAGCTTGAAAAAAAAGATGTTCAAGAACTTCATCAAATGCTTAAAGAACTTGATTATGTAAGCGCTGAAAAAATTCATTTTAATAATAAAGTTAAAATAATAAGAGCGATTGAGGTTTCAAAGAACTTAAATCGTCCGCATTCTCAAGCTGCAGGTAAAAAGGACTTGGAATACGACGTTGAATGGATTGGGCTGACGACTTCAGATAGAAAAATCCTTTATGATAGGATTAATTCTCGAGTTGATAAGATGCTGAGTCTTGGATTGATAGATGAGACAAAAAATCTTTTAGAAAAACACGGAAGAATTAATAATTTTGTAAATACCATAGGTTATCAAGAAATCCTTGAATATCTTGACGGGAATTGCTCTCTTGAAGATGCAGTTTTTAGAATGAAGCAAAATTCAAGACGTTATGCAAAACGTCAGCTGACTTGGTTTAGACGAAACAAAGTTATCAACTGGAAGATTATTGATTAATATATTTATTTTGTTTTAAAGATTATAACTCACCTATAGTGCGTGGATCATGTCCTAATAATTTATTAAAGTGTGCTCTTAGTGTCTTAGTAATATCAGAGTTATATGGTAGTTTGATTGCGTTTTTCATAACCGCTGATTGTCCAGATTTGCCATTTTCTTTAAGGTCTGTAAGACTATAAAATAATTTACACTCTTTTCGGTTTAATAATTCGTTTCTTAGCAATTTATTTTCCTTAGGATCTATACTGTAGTGTGAAACATGAGTGAAAGCAATCAGACGTTTTGCTTTATGTTCGGGGTTGGGGAAACCTTTAAGTCCTAAAATAAAAGCAACTTCTTTCACTTTATCCATTTCTATAATTTTAACAGATTTGGGTGGATAAAGTGGATTAAAGGTTGAAACTATATCTGTTATTCTAAAAGTTCCTGTAACTCCTTTTTTTTCTGCATATTCGCAAAAAAGTTTAATATCGTTATCAAGAGAATTGCGACCTAATAGGTTAGCAGTTTTTTTTAGTTCATTAGACATTCCAATATATTTTAGCCCAAAACTCGGTTTGTATTGTGTTTTATTATTGACTCTCAAGGGTTTCCTTACTACGTTTATAATATATACAAGTATACACTGAAATTTTTTTATAAAATTATATTCTTTGGTTTTTTTACATTTTTTTACATAAAATGCCCCAATAGTAGCGTTAATCATTTCTTAACGTGTATTAAAAAAATATTAAAAATTTCAAGAATTAATTAAAATAATGCTATAAATAATAATATAGAGTGAATTTCAAAATATAGGAGGAATAGCCCATGAGAAGTTTAATTTTGAGAAACACAAACTTAGCTGACAACAGAGCATGGAATCAGCTTGATGAATTTGAAAATCTGGTGAATAGATTTTTCACCTCTTTTAAACCTTATCAAGGTGAAGAAGGTCTTTTGCAGATGCCGATAGAGCTTGTAGAACGCGATAACACTTTTATCCTGAAAGTCATGACCCCTGGCATGAAAAAAGAAGATTTAAACATTGAAGTAAGCGAAGAACAGGTCAATATCTCTGGAGTTTGTAAAGTTGAGTACGAAGAAAACAAAGACTTAATTCACCGTTCAGAATTTTGCAGAGGAAATTTTTCAAGAACAATTTCACTTCCTGAAAAAATAGATTACAAAGATGTAAAAGCTGATTATAGCGATGGAGTCTTGACTCTTACAATGAAAAAAAGCGAAAACGAAAATAATAAAATTAAAATTAATTTATAGGAAAAATGCGGCGCAAAGGGTGAACCCCTTTGCGCCGTGTGGAATAGCTAGTTGTTGAGGAGTGTAATGCATGAATAAAAACAAATTCAGTTTTGTGATTATAATTTTTTCAGTTTTAGTTTTGCTAATAGGTGTGATGCATAATTTTTTAAGCGATTTTTTGATAAAGCCTATTTTTTCTGATTTTAAGGAAAGGTTTAGAGAAATTTTTGTTTCGGTTTTAAAGTGAAAATTCATTAGTCAAATTATCTAGCTTGATTGATTAATTTTTGATGTATATTTTTGGATTATAATGAATCTGTAATAGATATAGGAGAGCTTATACATGGATAAGAAAAATTTTGTTATATTGTTGGCAAGTACCGTAGCCGCAGCGCTTATTGGTTCGTTTTTGGCCTCTTTGATTATATTTAACAAGCCTCAGGACAATACTATCATTGGAATATCTCAGCTTCCTCCCCACATGAGAAGCGGACATCCGCCTATGCCTGCAGATTTTGATGATGCGGATAAAATGATAGAGGCGCAAGAAGAATTTTTTGACAAAGCAGAAGATGCCATTGAGCACATGTATGAGCGCAGAATGAAAAATGCGAGGTTTGTTTTTGTAAGTAATACAGGCATAAAAACTGTTGAAACAAACGATGCTTATAAGATTACGGTTGATTTAAAACCTTTTAATAATGACATTAATAATGTAAAAGTCAAAGTTCGCGGAAACAAAGCTTTTGTTAACGCTCACTATAACAACGATAACAAAAATGAATATAGCATGTCTCAATTGCAACAAGTGTTTTTGTTAAGCGGAAAAGTTGATGAAAAGATGATTAAAAAAGAAAAGAAAGGAAATTCTTTAGTAATCACTATTCCTAAAAAATAATTTTCATTTCGCATTTTTCACAATCGAATTGAAGTTCAAACTTTTTACCTTTTTCATCCACCAAGAAAAGTTTTTTGGTGGATTTGCAAAGCCCAAATGCATACTTTAGGCAGTGCTTGGTTTGCATTGCGCATATTTTTGAGTTGGGTTGATTTTTACTTTCCAGCGCAAGTGCGTTAATTTGAATTCCGATTTTTTCATAAAATTGTTTAGCTTTTTTGTTTAAAACATTTAGTCTAAAATCTGTAATTTGGCCAAAGTTTAGATTTTTACTTGTCTGATTATATTCTATTCTTTGAGGGATGTAGCTTTTTAGTCTTTCCGATTCCATTTTGTCCAAGAGGTCTCGGCGTAGGCTATTTAAAGCTGATACAGGTAAAAACGGCAGCTTGAAGTTGTCTGTTTCGATATCATTGACTTCAAACATAGAATTACCGCTTTTTTTGAATTGGGTAATAATATTTGATTTCATTTTCTCTTGATTTTGCGCTGTTTCTTCGTAATTATATTGAATTTCACAAATTCTGTTTTGCCCGTCAAGCGCTTGTATCAGTTTATCTTTAAATATAATTTTTACAGGAATTTTTCTTGTGGTTTTGGAGTTTTTCAGTTTAAATTCAAACTCAGAATCCGTATTTCTGTATAATTTATCTCCTTTTTTCAACTCTTTAGGCATTTTGTTAGGGAATATTTTTGTGCCATCGATTTTATTAATCAAAAAACCTGAGTATTCTTTTCCTGCATCAAAGCAAATCCCATCTTGGGGGTGAAGATCTGTTTTGTTTGAAAGTTCAAGATAATCTTTGGTGATGGTTTTTACATCGCCGATAAATTCACCTATAGCTTTTGGAGTTTGAAAAGAAAAGATTTCGCTTCTTTTTCCACTTAAAAAATAATCAGTGAATCCTCTATTGAAACTTTTTTCGAGTTTTGGTTCAAAATCTGTTGAAATAATACCTGAAGATGTCTTTCCTAATTCTAATTTATCGATTAATTTTCGATAATATGAAACAGTATTTTTTACGTAGTTTTCGTCTTTTAGCCTGCCTTCGATTTTAAAAGATGTTACTCCGATTTCTGCCATTTTTTTAATGTGTTTTTCGGCGTTAAAATCTTTCAGGCAAAGTAAATGTTCATTTTGGGCTATAACTTCTCCGTTTTGCGAAACCAGCGAGTATTTTTTTCTGCAAGGCTGAGCACATTCGCCACGATTTGCCGAACGTCCACCTAAAAGGTAGCTTAAATAGCATTGTCCGCTGTATGAAACGCAAAGTGCTCCGTGAATAAAACATTCAAGCTCTGTTTTTGTTTGCTTTTTTATCGCTTCAATTTCTTCAAGTGAAAGTTCTCTGGCTAAAACTACTCTAGTAAATCCAATATCTTCAAGCATTTTTACTTTTTCAACTGTTCTGTTATCGCACTGTGTGCTTGCATGTATTGGTATTTTGTATCTTTGTGCAATTTCAATTAATCCAAAATCTTGGATTATCAGAGCATCTATTCCAATTTTTTCGAGCTTGGCAATTAATTTTTCTGCTCTTTCAATTTCAGAGTCTGTTAGTATTGTGTTTAGAGCGATATAAACCTTCACATCAAATTTGTGGGCATAGTCAACAATTTCTTTTATGTCTTCAAGCGAATTCGGAACGTTTTTCCTTGCTCCAAATTCGCTTGCTCCGATATAAATTGCATCAGCACCACTGTCAATCGCTGCAAATGCGCAGGTTTTGTTTTTTGCTGGTGCTAAAAGTTCTACTTTTTTGTTCATTAGTTATCTCTGAAAGAATATTCGTAGATTGCTTGAACTTTTTCCTTAGTAGCTTCGTTTGGAGCCATGCTCAATAAAAGTCCTAAAGAAGGTGTTGTGAAAGTTAAATCAACAAGTTTTGGAATATCAGCCTTTGTAAAACCTTCATCTTCAAGTTTTTGTGTAACACCGACTTCTGCAAGCCATCTTTCTATCGCTTTTCCAGCTAATTCAGCTTCACCTTTTTCACCTTTTAGAAGCGGAGCAATCGGTTTTAGTATGTCAGCAAGAATGTTAGGACATTCATCGTAAATGTTCACGATAACCCCCGGTAGAAGAATTGCAAGCCCCAACCCGTGTGAAAGTTCAGGTTTCACTCCGCTAAGAGGGTGTTCAAGCGCGTGTGTATAATGTAAAAGACCATTGTCAAAGCAGACTCCGCCCAGCAATGCAGCATAAGATAAGAAATATCTTGCTTCTAAATCCATCGGGTTTTTTATTGCCGCAGGAAGATATTTGCTTACCAATTTTATTGTTTCTCTAGCTAAAGTTACTGCAAAAGGTGATGTAGCCTTGGAAGTCGCAGCTTCAATGACGTGGTTTACTGCATCGATTGATACAAATCGAGTCTGTTCAGGTGAAAGTTTTGTCATCAGCTGAGGATCATCGATTGCATACATTGGATAGATGCAATCGTAGGCGATTGCAGGTTTAAAGTTTTTTTCAGGAATGGTTACAACAGCAAATCTGTTTGTTTCCGTTCCTGTTCCGTGTGTTAGGTTTATAGATACAATAGGCGCAGCTTCTGTAGGACTAAATTCAAATTCGTAAAGTTGTGTACAATTTTTGTCTGGATTTTTCAATAAAACCGCAACACTTTTAGCTGCATCTGTTGGAGACCCGCCGCCAATTGCAATTACTGCCTGTGCGCCAAATTCTTTAGCCATTTTTGTCGCTTCATCGACTTGATGTGTCGTAGGATTTGGTGTAACTTTGTCAAAATTTATGTAGCCGATTGAATTGTTTTTGAGGGCCTTTTCAACATAATCCCATGCGCCTGTAATTTTATAGGCACTTCTTCCTGACATTACAATAACTTTGTTTATTCCTTTTGATTTTAAATCTTTAGCTATGTCTTCAATTTTTTCAATAGCTCCGATTCCAAAATAAACAGTTGTCCTTGTTCTAATCTCTTTAATTTCTTCTATATTAATATCCTCTGACCACATAGTTTGCTCCTTTCTTAATATAAACCTTTATGCCTATTATAGAAGGAGCATGGTAATATTTCAATAGTTGATTTTTGTGGCTGTTAATAAAAAAAAGAAATAGGCGCGGGCATCGCCCGCGCCTATTTCTTTTTTGTTGTTTATAGAAAACTATTTGTTATCTAGTGCATCAACACCAGGAAGAGTTTTTCCTTCGATAAATTCTAAAGAAGCACCGCCGCCTGTAGAGATGTGAGTGAATGAAGCAGGATCCAATTTGTATTTTTTAACCGCTGCAACTGTATCGCCACCGCCAAGAACGCTAACCGCACCATTTTTTGTTGCTTCTTGAACAGCAAGTGCCATAGCTTTTGTTCCTTTTGTGAACGGTTCAATTTCAAACGCGCCGATAGGTCCGTTCCAAAGAATTGTTTTTGATTCTTTAATAACGTTAGCAAATTTTTCTATAGTTTTGTCGCCGGCGTCAACACCTTCCCATCCATCAGGAATTTCGTTTGCATCAACAACTTTAGTGTTAGCAGTTTCTGAAAAATCGTCAGAAATAAGAACATCGTCAGCCATTACAAGCTTGACGCCTTTTTCTGCTGCTTTTTTAACGATAGCTTTTGCTGTGTCGATTTGGTCTTCTTCGCAGATTGAGTTTCCAACGCTGAATCCATCAGCTTTTACGAAAGTATAAGTCATACCGCCGCCGATGATAATGTTGTCAACTTTGTCGATTAAGTTTTCCAATAC
>JAEWYI010000092.1 GCA_023395735.1 Cyanobacteria bacterium OH_SFB_17 | reverse complement strand
TAATAAAATCTCTTTTTGTAAAAAGTATCGGAAAGTACTATAATGCTGATAGGGTATTATATTCAGACTATGATGAAAACAAAAAAATGTTTTTACCGACAGAACCTTATGCAGAGTATTTATCCTCCCCAGACGTTAAAAGTTTTATCGGCTACGATTGGAGCCAAGAAGAAGCTAAAGACTATGTTGAGCCCCTTTTAGCAAAAAGAGAGCTAAATATTTTAAATTTTGAGAAATATATTGAAGAAAACCATCCATCTCAATCTTTTATAAAACTTTTTAAAGACGCAAACGTAAAATCCAGCTACAATTTTCCTGTTCTATTTCAACAAAATGTCCTAGGCTATTTTTGCATAGAATTCACTCAAAAATTTAATGTTTTTGACACAGAAAGCATAAACGGACTCAGAAACATCTGCACACAAGCTGGTATTGCCATTTTTCAGTCGGAGCTTTATGAAAAAGCTCAAAAAGCTAACGCAATAAGCAAAGAGATAATCACAAATTTGCTGAAAAATATAGATACTCCGCTTGAAAATATATTTAATTCGCTTGATTCAATAAATCACTCAGATTTTTCTCCGCAAGTTTTAGACGAATTAATTTCCAAGCTAAATGATAATGCGACCGAAATTCAAATTACAGTAAATCAGATTAAAAAGAATTTTGAAAATTACTAGTTCCTGATAATAAAAGGCGAATTTGGATAAATCCAAATTCGCCTTTTAAATATTCAAAAAGTTAAATTAGCCTTTGATTTGGTTCATAACTTCTTCCGCAAAGTTTTCTTCGCGTTTTTCAAGTCCTTCACCTAAAACATATCTGTCAAATTTAATTATATTGAACTTACCTTCAATAAAATCTTTAACAGAAACGCTAGGATCTTTAACAAAAGCCTGTTCTAACAAGCATTTTTGAGCAAGAATTTTGTGCAATCTGCCATCAACGATTTTTTCTCTGATTGCTTCAGGCTTGCTTTGCAAGTCTTCTTTACCCATTTCGATTCTTTTTTCTTCGTCCTTAACGCTTTGTGGAACATCTGCACTAGATAAAAATTCAGGAGCTGAACTTGCGATATGCAAGCAAACATCTTTACCAGCAACTTCGTCTTGTTTGTCAGACAAAAGCATTACGCCGATTTTACCGTTGTGAATGTATGTAGAAAGCGCGCCTTCGTATTTTTCAAATCTTCTCAATGTAATTTTTTCGCCGATAGTAGCGATTTTTTCTTTGATTACATCTTCCAATTTTTTACCTTCAATTTCAGCTTGAAGTAATTCTTCAACAGTTGAAACAGAAGAAACAGCAGCCAATTTAGCAATATCAGAAGCCAAAGCTTTGAATTCTTCATTTTTTGCAACGAAATCTGTTTCGCAGTTAACTTCAACCATAGCACCTTTATCGCCAACAATTGCAGAAGCAACTAAACCTTCAGCAGCGATTCTGCCCATTTTCTTTTCAGCTGATGAAATGCCTTTTTGTCTTAGAACTTCAATAGCTTTTTCCAAGTTGCCTTCAGTTTCAGAAAGTGCTTTTTTGCAATCCATCATACCTGCGCCTGTGGCATCACGAAGTTCTTTTACCATTTGAGCTGTTATATTAGTCATATCTAAATCCTTTCTAATAGTTTTTTTACTATGTGTATAAAAGATAAGAAAAGCAAGCAAACCTAGATTTGCTTGCTTTTATACACTTATTAAACTTCTACTTCTTCTTTAACTTCAGGAGCTACTTCTTCAACTCCTGCGTCTTTAGCTGAGATTTTTTCAATTTTAGAAACTTCAGCAGCTTTGTTTTCTCTAAGTTGCTTTCCTTCTAAAACAGCATCAGCTAATTTTGAAGTAATTAATTTTATAGAACGAATCGCATCATCGTTTCCAGGGATTAAATAATCGATGTTATCAGGGTTAGCATTTGTGTCTGCTAAGCAAATAACAGGGATATTTAATTTGTTTGCTTCTTGAATAGCGATTAATTCTTTTTGTTGGTCAACGATGAAGATTAAATCAGGCAATCCTCTCATGTCTTTAATACCGCCAAGAGTTTTGCTCAATTTAGATAGTTGACGTTGAATTTGTGCAACTTCTTTTTTAGGCAATTTTTCAACATGACCGTTTTCGAAGAATTCTTCTAATTCTCTAAGTTTTCCAACACGAGAACGAATTGTTTCAAAGTTAGTCATCAAGCCGCCTAACCATCTTCTGTTGATAAAATAAGCACCTGCTCTTTTTGCTTCTTCAGCAATAACTTCAACTGCTTGTTTTTTTGTACCAACAAAAAGGATATTTTTGTTTTTAGCAGAATATTCTCTAACAATTTCATACGCTTTATCAAGCATATCAGTCGTTTTTCTCAAATCTATAACATAAATACCGTTTCTAGAACCATAAATATACGGTTTCATTTTTGGGTTCCAACGTTGTGTTTGGTGTCCGAAGTGTACACCTGCTTCTAATAGTTCGATCATTGACGCTACTGGCATCTGCATTTCTCCTTATAATTTTATTACTGTATTATCCAATCACACAGCTCCATTCAAAAGAACTAGGATAAACCTATCGAGCCAGTGTAATCTCAGTAAAAATCATACTACAAACACAAAAAAATAACAAACGCCGGATGCGAGTAATATTTCATTTTGTAAAGAATAGCTTACTAGGCTATTGAAATTTTTCTTTAAAGTGGTATACTACGACAGTCGTATAATGTGTGTGAAGTTTTTGGAGGTTATGACTATGAATTTTTCCGGAAAAGTAGCAAGTGACACAAGTTTTACTGGTGCTTATGCAAATATGAACGGTAAATGGGTAAACTTACTCTCAAAAGGTCAAAAAAACGTAGAAAAAGCTATGGCTACTGAAACAGCAGAAGGCGGGGGACATGCTGTTAAAATTTTTAATGCCGTAGATTCAGCTACTAGAAAAAGTATCAAATCTGTTGATTTATTATTAACAGGCCCAGAAAAAGATATGTATCTTGCTGGGACTAAGCCAATGGGTAAAAATGACAAAATCTGGTATGACAAAAATCCAGTGAGAAAAAAAAGTGATTTACTAAGCTCACTTTTTGGCGGCAAACTAAAATTCTTTGGAAATTATGCAACCAAAGAAACTGAAGTTGCTCCTGTAAAACTTGCTGGCGAAATGCCTAAAACATCAACTCTCGAGCACGGTCGCATTTTTGAACTTAAGCCTAGTTCAGTTGATAAAAATGTTAACATTAGCGCATAAATCTATTTTTGTTGTGTCATAATGTATTTATGAACGACGAGATTATAATAGTTGGTGCTAAAGAGAATAACTTAAAGAACGTTTCCTTGAACCTACCGAAAAACGAATTAATAGTTTTTACTGGTGTTTCCGGTTCAGGGAAAAGTTCTTTGGCATTTGATACTATTTTTGCAGAAGGTCAAAGGCGTTATGTAGAGAGCCTTTCTACTTATGCAAGACAATTTTTAGGTCAAATGGATAAACCAAACGTCGAGCATATTGACGGGCTTTCTCCTGCGATTTCAATAGACCAAAAATCAACTAGCAATAACCCTAGATCAACTGTCGGAACAGTTACAGAAATTTATGATTACCTCAGACTGCTTTATGCAAGAGTCGGAACGCCATATTGTCCTGAATGCGGTGACGAAATTAAACCGCAATCCATTGACGAAATTACCGATAAAATAATGCAACTTAAAGAAGGAACAAAAATTCAAATTATGGCTCCAATTGCAAGAGGTAAAAAGGGTGAATTCGCATCAACATTTGAAGAATTAAGAAAAGACGGTTTTGTCAGAGTGAAGGTGGATAATGAAATTTTCAACCTTGACGAAGATGAAATTAAACTTGAAAAAAATATAAAACACACAATTTATGTAATCGTTGACAGAATAGTTGTAAAAGAAGAAGCGAAATCCAGAATTGCAGACAGCGCGCAAATTGCCTTAAAAAAAGCAGATGGCATAATGGTTGTCGATATTGTTGACGAGAAAAAATCAAATGAAATCATATTCAGCGAAAAGCTCTCTTGCGCTCGATGCAACTTGAGCTTTGAAGAATTAGCCCCTAGAATTTTTAGTTTTAACGCTCCTTACGGCGCTTGCGAAAAATGCTCTGGGCTAGGTGCTGACACAATCGTTGATCCAAATCTTGTTGTTCCTGACAAGAAAAAATCACTTGCAGAAGGTGCAATTTATCCTTGGGCGAAATCATCAACAGATTATTACGCTGACACTATAAAATCTGTTTGTCAGGCTTATGGCATAGACAAAGACAAGCCGTTTGAAGAGTTAAGTGAGGATGAGCAAAAAATTATACTTTGGGGTGGCGACGATATAATTAAAATTAAAGTCAAAAATTTTGGCACAAATCTTTACGGAACGCACTATAACCGTTTCCCTGGGGTAATTCCATTTTTAGAAAAAAAATACAACGAATCCCTAAATTCCGGAGGGGAATATTGGACAAACGAACTTCAAAAATTCACTGTTACTAAACCTTGCAGTGAATGTAACGGTGCAAGACTCAAAAAATTTCCGCTTTCAGTTAGAATTAAAAGTTCACAATCTTCTCGATTCGCAGAAATAATAAAAAATTCGCATCAATATCCGCTAAAAGAAAGTGAACTTAAAACAATCCAAAAAGATATTGTTGAAAAAGGTTTAAATATTTATGAATTTACATGCTTGCCTATAAACGAAGCATTTGAATTTATTTCAGGATTATATCTTGAGTTGAGTGATTATCAAATACAAATAGCTAAACAAATACTGGATGAAATAAGAGCAAGGCTCAAGTTTTTAGTAGATGTGGGCTTAAATTATCTATCGCTTTCAAGAAACGCAGGGACTCTCTCAGGTGGAGAAGCGCAAAGAATAAGACTTGCAACACAAATTGGAAGCGGACTTTCAGGAGTTCTATATGTTTTGGATGAACCTTCTATAGGACTTCACCAAAGAGACAATTCAAGACTTATACAAACGCTTATAAAGCTTAGAAATCTTGGAAATACCCTAATCGTTGTTGAACACGATGAAGAAACTATCAGAAGTGCTGATTATATTGTTGATATAGGACCTGAGGCCGGAATTAAAGGCGGTGAAATAATCGCTCAAGGTCAGCTTGATGACATAATATCTTGTAAAAATTCTCTCACAGGAAAATATCTCAGCGGCGAAAAACTTATCCCAATTCCAAGCGAAATAAGAGAAGGTAACGGTGAATTTTTGCAAATAAGAAACGCCCATTTAAACAACCTGAAAAACATAGATATTGACATTCCCTTAGGGAAAATTATTGTTTTAACAGGGGTTTCAGGTTCTGGAAAATCAACCTTAATGCAAGATATCATCTATGAATACGCGATACATAAGCTCAGAGGAAATAAACCAAAGCCTCAAGGAATAGATGAAATTATTGGATTTGAGCATATAGACAAAGTCATAGATATAGACCAATCGCCAATTGGCAGAACTCCGCGTTCTAACCCTGCAACATACACTGATGTGTTTACCCACGTAAGAGAACTTTATTCTAAGACGAACGAAGCAAAAGTAAGAGGCTACAAACCAGGAAGATTCAGCTTTAACGTAAAAGGCGGGAGATGCGAAGCTTGCAAAGGTGATGGTGTTTTAAAAATCGAAATGAACTTTTTATCCGACGTTTATGTAAAATGCGACGTCTGCAAAGGCAAGCGCTATAACAGAGAAACACTTGAAGTTAAATACAAAGACAAAACAATTTCAGACGTTCTAAACATGAGCGTTAAGGAAGCTTTAGAATTTTTCCAAAACATTCCAAAAATTAAAACAAAATTACAAACCTTGAATGATGTCGGCCTTGATTATATCAAGCTCGGGCAAAGCGCAACAACTCTATCCGGTGGTGAGGCACAAAGAATCAAGTTGGCATCAGAGTTAAACAAGCGCGCAACTGGAAAAACTTTGTATTTGCTGGATGAACCTTCTGTAGGTTTGCATTGGGCTGATTTGGATAAATTAATAAAAATTCTACACAAACTCGCAGATGCTGGTAACACAATTTTAATCATTGAGCATAATCTGGATTTGATTAAAGTTGCAGACTACGTGATTGATCTAGGGCCTGAAGGTGGAGACGCCGGTGGAGAAATCATTGCTGTTGGCACACCAAAAGAGGTATGCAAAATCGAAAATTCTCACACAGGTCACTACCTAAAAGATTTTTTTAACTAATTTATTTTGCCGCCTTGAATTGCTCAACAAACTCAGCAGGCACCTCGTATGCAATATATGATTTTAAATATACATACACAAAAAATGTATAAACATTAATTATCGGCACCAAAATAATCAACAAAATTGATTTCGCACAAAGCGCTGATATTATTGAGAAAATGATAGATACGAAAGAAATTAATAATAAAACTCTTATATATCTACTCGTACCATATTTTACAAGCTCTGCTGCTTTTTTAACCTTAAAAAGTGCTAAGAAATCGTAGCTCATTGCAAAAATTACTTCGAGTGCGGGAAAATAATAAGCATAAATAAGCGCCAAAATTATTAAAACTATCATTAAAATACTTAAAAACAACTTGCTCACTGATGCTACAGCTGAAACAGCAATAAAAATAAGACCGACGCACAAGCCAATAAGAAGACTTGCTCCAATATATCTGAGCCCAACCATAATATAGGAGAAAAAATCATTTTCCCATCTTGGAAGCATATTAAAGTTTTCTGATTGTGGTTGCGAATAAATCAAATTATTTATTGATTTAAAAGAATAACCTAAAATCGGCAGTGACAAAACAAAAGAAAGAATTAAAACGCCAACGAAAGGAACAGCCAATGAATAATTTTTAGTCGCTTTTATCGTCTCTGTCAATTCGTTTGAATAATAAGCTAAAATATAAGAAACCAAAGACAACAAATACAAAATAAACATCTTAAATTTCCAGTCATTATCCTTAAACATAAATGAAAACGCTTCTGACATTCTTTTTTCCATATAAAAAACTCCATATTATAACCACAAATAGAGTATAAAACATGGAGTTAATTCTGTCAATAAATTAATAATTAAAACCCGATAAGCATAGAAAGTTCTGTATATTCTAGGTTTAGTGATTCGGCGACAGGTCTTGATACCAGATGACCTTGGCAAGTATTAACGCCTTTAGCAAGCTCTTCACAGCCCTTAACCGCTTTAATAAATCCTTGGTTTGCAAGGTTTAGCGCATAAGGTAAAGTAGCATTTGTAAGCGCTATTGTAGAAGTTCTTGCAACTGCACCGGGAATATTTGCTACCGAATAATGCATTACGCCATGCTTTTCAAATACAGGGTTTTCATGAGTTGTAACATGATCAATTGTCTCAATAATTCCACCTTGATCAATTGCAACGTCAACAATAACAGAGCCTGTTTTCATTGTTTTAACAGTTTCTTCAGTAACTAAATGAGGAGCTTTAGCCCCAGGAATCAAAACAGCTCCGATTAATAAATCAGCGTATGATGCACAAAGTTCAATATTTGACCGTGTTGACATCAACGTTTTAACTTTACCATGGAATATATCATCAAAATATCTTAATCTGTTCAAATTTAAATCAAGGACGGTAACGTTTGCCCCCATTCCGAAAGCGATTTTTGCCGCGTTTAAGCCAACAACGCCGCCACCGATTATTACAACATCCGCAGGCATAACCCCAGGGACTCCGCCTAAAAGAACACCTCTTCCGCCGTGTGGTTTTTCTAAGAATGAGGCCCCGATTTGCACAGCCATTCTTCCTGCGATTTCGCTCATAGGAGTCAACAAAGGCAGTTCTCCTGATGCCTTTTGGATAGTTTCATAAGCAACCCCGTTTACTTTATGTTTTAAAAGCGCTTTAGTCAATTTTTCTTCAACTGCAAGGTGCAAATAAGTGAACAAAAGTTGCCCCTCTTTTAAAAGTGCATATTCACTCTCTTGTGGCTCTTTAACCTTTATTATCATATCTGCTATTTTATAAACTTCTTCAATCGTAGGTAAAATTGATGCTCTGGCTTGGATATATTCTTCATCAACAAAACCGCTGCCTAAGCCCGCTGAAGTTTGTACAAAAACCTTATGCCCATTATCAATAAGAGTTTTTGCGCCTGAAGGAGTAAGTGAAACCCTATTTTCCCAATTCTTAATCTCTTTTGGTACACCAATAATCATCATGCATCTCCTTATATAAAATTATAAATAACCAACAATAAAAATTTACAGATCTTCGCCTGATGTTGCCGAATTAATTTCATCAATAATTAAATTAATCGCTGAAATTTTATCTTCAGCATCCGTTATTGGTCTGCCAATTACAAGATAATCCACACCTGCTTTTATGGCTTCTGTTGGGGTGTCAACTCTTACTTGATCATTAACGGCAGCCCACGTAGGACGAGTTGCAGGACAAAGAATTATAAAGTCATCTCCACATTCTTTTCTAATTCGTTTGCTTTCCGAGGCTCCCGCCACAATTCCGTTTAAGCCGTTATCTTTTGCTAAATGCGCAAGCTGGATTATATAATCTTCAATATTTTTTTCAACACAAAGCTCTTTAGTTAAGGTTCTTTGACCAAAGCTGGAGAGCAAACTTACTCCTAATATAGTAGGAGGGTCAATTTCAAGTGATTTAGCAACATCTTTTGATGTTTTTACAGCTTGTGCCACCATCTTTGACCCACCTTGCAAGTGTATATTAAAAAAGTTGATATTATGTTTTATTAAATTTGAACAGGCGTGAGAAACCGTGTTTGGAATATCATGAAACTTCAAGTCACAATAAACCTTTCCGCCGTTATCTCTAATCATTTTTATAGCACTAAAACCGAAACTGGTAAAAAGTGGTAATCCAACCTTAAAATAACCTACATAATCTTTTAATTCTACAACTAATTTTTCTGCTTCATTGATATCATCAACGTCCAAAGCCAAAATTATGCGGTCTTTCGCGGTTTGCGGTTTTGTTACTTTCATATTATTTCAATCCCCAATCAAATACAATTTATTATGATAGTAACACCTTAACAGTTCAAAAGCAAGAGATTAATTTTTATAAAGTTTATTACAGTTGTAGAGTCGGGCTATAGCCATAACAAAATTAATATGTTAGAATACTTACGTGCGAAAAATATTATTTTATTTATTTATTTTAAAAAAACTGTTTCTGTTGTTAATCTATCCTTTGTTTGAAAAAAATGGAAAACTTTTTAACACAATTAGAAAAAACATAGAAAATTATTTGGTTTTTCAACCATCAAAATTGAGAGCAAAGAGGATACAAAGAGAACTTTTAAAAAAATTCACACCCATCAGGTTTATTAACTCTGACGGGATAAAATTGTATGCATGGTTTATAAAACCGACGAAAGATAAGCCTACAATTTTGCATCTTCACGGACAAGCAGAATCCATTTTGAGCCATCAAGATATAGCCTCATTTTGTATAGAAAACGGGTTTGGACTCTTTTTGTTATCTTATAGGGGACATTATAAAAGCGCAGGAAAAGCATCCGAGCAGGGTGTATACAATGACGCTCAATCAGCTATAAACCAATTAAAGCAGCTCGGTGTTGACAAGGACAAAATAATAGTCTGGGGACACTCTCTAGGTTCTATAATAGCAATAGAAACTGCAAGTAAAAACAAAGTTTCCGGTCTTATCCTCCAATCGCCAATAAAAGAAATTAAAACAGCAGCAATAGATGTTTCTAATTTTTATTACAAAAGACTACGGCTTGATTTCTTTGCAAGATTCGCCGATAAGCACATTTCAAAAATGGAATTTTTGCAAAAATTTGATGGGATAAACAAAATTTCAAAAGTAAATTGTCCAATATTGATTATGCATGCCAAAACCGACAAAATTGCACCTTACAAAAATTCTGTTGCACTGGCTGAAGAAACTCAAAATGCTGAACTTTACCTGTCGGACATTGGCACGCACTGGGATTCATTTTGGGCGCTAAAAAAAGCTTTTAAATTCATAGAAAACATAGATAATCTAAATCTGCAAAAATCTGAAAAATTAAACAAAATTTAAGACTTCTTAACCTTTTAGCTAAATTTTGGCAAAAAATTATATTTTTCTTTTTTAATCAATTATGCAGATATCCCAAATTCCAAACTTAAATAACAACAGTGTTTTATTTCGTGCAAAAATTCAACAAGAAAAACCTCTACTGCAAAAAAATGAAATAAATCAGGCAGAAAAATTAAGCTACAAAAACTTTTCGCCAGCATATTTTCACCCATCATTTCGTGGTGTTCAAAATGAAGCAATAGAAAGATTTAGTAATCTAACCCAGAAGCTTGTTGACAAAGAAATTTCGCCTGAAATCTATAAAAACATCATAACGCCAATATATGCACAAATTAAAAATTCAATATCAAAAAATCTTGGCTCGGGTTGCAGAGGAAGTGTTTTTGAAATCAATGACAAATTTGCACTCAAATTTAAATATGAACCAAAAACGACAGAATCAGGCGTAATTGCTCTCCCTGATACCAAATTTTCTGAGCTGAAAAATTGGTATGGAGAAAGAATAGCAATCTTTATGAATGATGATTCAAGTATTTTAAAAAATGCAAATCCAGACGGAACATTTTTCCCTCTTGGAAAAAACACCAGCCCTATTTTTAAAGATAAAAAGACGAGTGCAGCTATTGAATTATGCAGCAAACTTCCACAAAAAGCATTTGATGATGTAACAACAATGATGAATCAGCTAAACAAAATGCAAACACCAAATGAAAAATTCACCTTTGATTACAGAAACCCAAGCAATTTTCTTATTTCTGATAAAGAAATAAGAGTTGTTGATGAAATAAATATAAACGAAGAACACGTATCAAACAACATAAATTCTTTACTTAGTTCACTTTTGCTAAGAGAAGATCCACATAGTTTGTACCAATTTGATTTAAAACTAGCTAGACCTAGAAAAGAAATTATGAAAAAAGCCATCGCTGCCGCTCTCAATTCAAATCTCAAATTAGACGTACAATCAGCATTTGAAACAAATTACTCTTTGCATCTTTGCAATATTGATAAAAAATATTCCTCTTTTATCTCTGATATAGAAAAAATTGCGGCAAAATCTCAAACACCGGAGCAGCGCACTGCTGAAATTTATAAATATTTTGATAAACTTGAATAAATTTATGCTAAAATTAAATAGAGAGTAAGGAGATAATCGTGAGTAATAACATTTTAGCAAAAGAAAAAATTGTATCAGGTATGAGATCAACAGGGAAGCTCCATTTTGGGCACTACCTTGGCGTTATTCAAAACTGGGTCAAGCTTCAAGATGAATACAATTGTTTTTTCTTCGTTGCTGATTGGCACGCACTTACGACAAAATATGATAACACGGACAACCTAAGACAAGATGTCATAGACGTTGTAATTGACTGGCTTTCTTGTGGAATAGATCCTGAAAAATCTACGATTTATGTGCAATCACTTATCCCTGAAATTGCAGAACTCAATATTTACCTAAGCATGGTGACTCCGCAAAATTGGGTAGAACGTGATCCAACTCTAAAGGATATGGCAAAAATTTTGAGAACTAAAGAAGGCGCAAATTCACAAATCAGCTATGGGTTAATGGGTTATCCTGTTTTGATGAGTGCTGATATTATGACGTTTAACGCTTCTGTCGTGCCCGTTGGGCACGATCAGCTTGCCCACCTTGAAATAACAAGAGATATTGCAAGAAGATTCAACAATATATACAAAACAGATTTCTTTAATGAACCGGCTCCAAAACTTACCCAAGTACCTCTTTTATGTGGATTGGACGGGAATAAAATGGGCAAATCGTTCAATAATGATATTAAAATCTCTGATGACGAAGAAACAACAACTAAAAAAGTAATGAAAGCAATTACAGATCCTTCAAGAATCCGCAGAGACGACTTGGGACATACTGACAAATGCGAAGTTGCATTTAAATATTGGCAAATTTTTGGAAACGAAGAAATTATCAATACAGTAAAATGTGAATGTGAAACAGGTGCAAGAGGCTGCGCTGATTGCAAAAGACAGCTGGCAAAAATTATAAACGAAAAATTTGCGCCAATTCGCGAAAAACGCAGATATTATGAATCTCACATCGAAGAAGTTGAAAAAATTATTGAAGACGGCTCGGCTAAAGCACGAAAAGAAGCACAAAATGTTCTTCAATCAGTAAGAAAATTAGTAAAAATGTATTAATCCAATTATTTACTCTTAGCTAGCGCGACGCATCAAGTCAGACAATTTTACATCTTTGTTTCTGATAGAAACTTCTTTTACTCTTGGCGCAGGTAATTCTTCCTGTTTAAATTGAGACAGGCCGACTTTCATTCCGTCATCTTTTTTCATCATAAATATATCTTGTATAAAATCGAAAAACTTATCCATCTATATCTCCTTTACCTGATTATAACCTAAACTGCAAGGTTATTATCATACATTAAACCTATTTTTGAAGAAAAATTCATCCCTATTTATGATATATTTATATCAGGGACAATAAGGATGAAAATTTGAATACTACTTTTGATATGAGTTTAGAAGAAAATTTTAATAAAGCGCTGAATTTATCCACGAAAAACTATACCAATAGCGAACTCCTTGATATGCTTTCATTCGGTGATATTGCAGAAAAGCAGATTGCAGCATTGTTGTTGAAGGAAATTAATTCATCGAAAGATGCAAAAATTTTGGTTAATAATCTCACAGGACAGGATGGCAAAATCCGTGAAGCTGTTGCGTTTAAGATTAATGAATTATTTTTAGATAAAAAATTCAGACCATTTTTTGATGATGAAATAATTTATTCAACACTTTTTGATGGAATAATGGATATCAACGGAAACGTATGCAGACTAATTGTAGAGCTAACTTTAGATGATATTTTTTCATCGTATTTGGCGCAAAAACTTCCGCAAAAAATCTCAGAAATTTTTGTTAAAATCTCTAATCTCACCGACGAAGAAAAGAAATATGTAATAAGTAAACGGAATTTCCAGCTATATTGGTCGTTGGAGGCACTTTATTATTGTGTCGAAAAAATTGATGAAAACGAGATTCTTGACATATTAACAAAAACATCTGATTTTGATGATTATACAATCCGAGAAAAAACCGCAAAAATATTAAAGAAAATTTTTAACGAAAAATTTGATTATCTAAAAACTAAACTCAAAAAAGATACAAATTACTACGTATCAAGAATTTTAAGATAATTTTAACATTTTTAAAAATAATCTGTGCCTGATGCGATTTGAACGCACGACCTTTGGCTTCGGAGACCAATGCTCTATCCAGCTGAGCTACAGGCACAAATTGCTGCAAATAAAAGCATACTGCGTATGACTTTTAACTCATTTTAACACAAATTATTAAATGTTATTTTTAATCACATCTTATACATGTCTTTTAAATAACCAATATTAATAAATTTTTATTACTTTTTTATTTAGAACCTTCCACTTTGTAAAAAAAAAATGTATAATGTTTACATATAGTTATGTTTGTACATAAAATATATATCAGCAGGTATTTATTTTTAAAATCACGTATGAAATAGTATTGCTTGATTTATAAATAATAGTGAGTCTAAAAATTGGCAGATAACTACGAAAATTTTAATAATCTGGAAACCACGTTCCGCAAATCATCCGTTATTCAAGAACGGGTTAATCTTGTGTCGACGCATATGTATAAGCAGTTTTTGGATTATCAACACGCAAACATGAACACTAATGAAGCGTTTTTAAGAATGATTGAAGACCTGCAAGCCGTAGTTGAAGCTCTCAAACAATCATTTGCCTCAAGAGGAATAACAACTCAAAATATTTATCTAGAAGTAGATTCTCAAAAATCTGTCGCTGTTGTAAACATTCTCTGGCACAAATTCAGCTTTACTACAAACTGTAATTATAAACCTCAAGCGCTCTTTAGGGAGAATGACGCGCCGCTTTTTTCTTGCAGAATTATGGCGATTAGAGGAAATTATCACGATTTGATGAAAACACAACACGAAGATCCAATGTCAGTTTTATTGGACAACGAAGTTGCATCAATTTTTATCCCTCCAGAAAAAGTACAAAGCTGCATCATTACAATAAGACATTTGGCCAACAAAGAATTTTTCCTTAATCAAATGGATGCACCTAGAGAATTTGTTCTCAAAGTTGTCGAAACAATTTGTGGCGGTGGAATTTATCACGAAATGGGTTCAAGAAAAAGTTTTAATATATAATTTTTTAATAAAATCAAAGGCGGATTTTTGCTTTGCAAAAATCCGCCTTTGATTTTATTAAATTTTTTTTACCATAAAACTTTATTCATTTCTTGCTGACGGGAGTCTTGAAGAAACTTCGGCGACTATTCTTGAAATATCCGGCCCGCCGATAATAACTTCCAGAACCAGTTGGCTGTTAATAAGAACGGTTTCAACATATTCCATAGTTTCGATGTTAATGATTTCAAATTCGATGAAGTCACTACCAACATATTTGAGTCTACCGTATTCTTCTGCAGTAGCCCATCTTAGAAACAAATATTGTCTTTCAAACTGCTTTAATTTTTGAATTAGTCTCATCTAAATCCTATCCCTCTCTGTATATATAATAGCGAAAATTTTGCAAAAGTCAAAAATTTTTAACAAAAAATTAACTATTTATGCTTTCTTAAATCAAGCTGATGAAGGAAGCATTTTTTAACAATAAAATCGATATTTTTTTGAGATATAGAAGAGAAAGAAAAGGCGTGAATGTATTTTGGTCGCCCTTCAAAAATAACTTGTTTTGAATAAACTAAAGTGGCTTCTGTTTCAATGATTTTTGATTCTATGTGTAATTTTAAATTTATAATATCTATATCAGGAAACAAATCAGCAGAAAAATAACTCATGCCTTTTCCGCAGATGTTTCTAGTTTCACCAGTTATGCTGATAATATTTTCAGGATTATCAAACTTGTAGGCTTCAATAGAAAAAGGCAGATGGAGGTCTGCTCTAAAATATTCCCGTCTTTGAGAGTGTTTGCTGTTTGCAGGGTAAGAAATTATATAATCGGTGTTGAAAAAGCTTTTTGAGACCTGCAAAACTTTTGAATCAGCGGAATAAATCCCTGCATCTGTGTAGATATAAAGCTTCAGAGTGTCTCCGACAGAGGCTATGATGTTTTTGTTTTGTTCATTATTAGCTTTTAGAAGTATTCTGTTATTTTCAATGCTTTTTACTGTACAATAAATTTTTTGAAGCTTGTTGTCTTTACTGTAAAAGACAACTTCAAACGATTTAAAATCTTTAAATTGATTAAATATATCGGACATATTTATATTATATCAAAAGTTAAGCATTAGTACAAGGGATTTAGATTTTTCGGGTATTTGGGGGTGTTTGGATAGTTCAAAGTTGCTTTAGTGAAAAAATGGAGATAATCCAAAACACAAAGATATACATACTTTAGGCAATTATGTGAGTAAAAGTTGTTGACATTTTAGATGGTTTTTAATATGATAAATATGTTGTCAGTTTTGGGTGATAATAGACACTTTATAACAAAGCAACAAGCCGAATCACATCGGAGCCTGTGGCACTCTGCCGAGAAAAATGATTAAGTATCATTTTTTGAGAGGGGCAGTAGACGGAAGTCTATCAATTTAGCCACTACCCAAAATCTGAAAATTAAATATTATTAATTGGGCCTGTGGCACTCTGCCGAGGAAAATGATTAAGTATCATTTTCTGAGAGGGGCGGTAGACGGAAGTCTATCAATTTAGCCACTACCCAAAATCTGAAAATTAAATATTATTAATTGGGCCTGTGGCGAAATTGGTAGACGCACTAGACTTAGGATCTAGCGCAGCAATGTGTGAGAGTTCGAGTCTCTCCGGGCCCACCACTATAAAAAGACCGTGAAAACGGTCTTTTTTAGTATATTGTAGAGTTCGAGAATTTTGGAAACCTTAGGAGACTCTCGAACTTTAACTATAAAAAGACTTAAATTCGACCAAAAAATAAAGCATAGAAAAGTATTATTGCAGCAGTAACACCTGTAACTATACTAGTAATATAGTAAATAAACCAAAATTTTCTAAATTTAGTGTACTCATTGTTTAAATCAATAAACCAATTTTTTAATGCTTCATAATATTTTGTTTCGTCTTGATTCACTGTTTTATTTAACTTGTTATTTACTTCTTTGTCTATATGATTTTTATGAACTTCATTAATAAAATAAAAGAAAATTGATATTAATAAATTCTCACCAAAGGCATTAATAATGTTTTGTGGCAAATGATTGTAAATTGCAGAAAAGATAACCAACATTGATACATAACATAGTGATATAACGGTGTTATTGTAAGCACTACTTGATTCTTGAGTGTTTTTATATATTAAAATGTTTCTTTCGACTAATTTATCATTATTTTCAGCACAATTTTTGCAAATTTGAGTATTTTTCAAATATTGTAATATTTCTAGGATATTTTGATTATCAGAATCATTCATGTTCAGAATCTCCAAATAAATTTGTTTTTATCATATTAGCATAAATATTTATTTGGGTATTATAGCTTTATTTTTCAATTTTAACTAAATTCTGTCTTTCATTCCACCGATACAATAACGCTATAAACTGAACTACAAGCTCTTCATAAGTTTCGTCACATTCATTCTCATCAACTACAAATATAACTTTGGTTTCAATATGATTTTTTTTATGTATGTATTTTCTTGTCATAAAATAGACTTAATGAAAAAAAATCAAAAGTCAAAATCATGCACTTCGTAATTTTGAATAATTTTTGAGTTGTTCAAAGAATACAATATTTTCTAAATTTTGTGTTACATCGAAGATTTGACGGGCGAAGAGTTCGATATCCGTCCCCTTAAGTCCACCATAACAAAAAGAGAATCCGAAAGGGTTCTCTTTTTGTTTAATAATTTTTTAAATTTAATCACTTTGTATAATAATAATTTGAAGAAATTATTTAAAACTTTGGAAGAAGACCATCTAGCTTTAAATATAAATCCGCTTGTTCTTTGCTTATTTGTTGTCCAGAAATCAATTTAGCAAAGACTTCAGGGACAAATTCGTTTATATCAGAAGACCCATAAGTAGAAATACTTTTTGATATTTCCTTTTCAGCTGCGCTTAATTGTACATTTTCATTCTTGATTGAATTTTGAAACAAATGCCCTATTTCATGATAAAAATTATGCGATACATTTTGAGTTGACTGATGATTTAATGCTAAATTTAAATATTTAGTTTGATATTCAATTGGTGAATTTTTAAACTCCGGTATAGTTTTTATATAATTTATCATTTTTGAATTGTTGTTGATTATTGAATTAGATAGTATAACAAAATTATTTCCATTGCCAGGAATCGCCATTCCTCCATAACCTTGTGGTAAAAAAGGTGATACAGTAATTGAATCAGGTAAAGGAATTTTTGCTTTAATTAAATTTTTAACTGCTTCTTTTACGTTCCTTGCTTGTTCAATATCATCAGCAAAATTGACTTCTTTTATTCCCAAATTATTTAGTTCTTCTTCAATTTTTAGAACTTCAGAATTTTTTGATTTAGGATTTATTACCCTAAGAATTTTTTTGTAACTTTCTGCTTCTTCACATAAATATTTATTATAAGCTTTTTCTATCTCAGGTGTTATTCCATTCTCTTTTGCTAGTTTTATTAAAGTGCTTCTTTCCTTTGAATCAAATTTATTCATCCAAGTGAAGTTATTTTTTAAGGTAGCAAATATATCTTCTGATGTTTTTAATGATTCAATAGGTTTAAAAGCAGATTCGGTAAGTATCGGTTTTAATTTTTCTTTAAATTCATTAATATTATCAAATCTGACCGAAATCTTATTCTCATTTTTTAAAGATTCTTTGCAAAAATTATTTATTATTGTATTCATTTTTGATTCAAAATCCGTATAATCCGTAGAATTAGCATTTAATCTAATTTGAGCTTTTTTATTGATAACCTTAGTTTCAAAGATGTCTTTTTTTAGAGGAGGAGCAAGTTTTAATTCAGAAAAATTAACTCTTTCTAAATTGGCGGGTTTTTGCTGGAAGATACTTTTAACATTACAATCTTTTGCGCATTTATTTATTTTTTGAGCTAAAATTTCTATCGAACTAATATTTATTCCCATACAAAAACCTAAAATATCTAAACTAACCTATTTATATAAAGTATTTTTTATTCAAAAAATTGCTCAAAACCTTCATCTTACACTTTTTCGCAATTAGAGTTTGAGGTTTTTGGGAGAGGGTGCTGCAGCACACTTGATTAGGTGCAAAAAATTTTGCCCAGTTGTTTGGTGGGTATGTTTTTCAATTTATAATTATAGGATTTTTTTTCCATTACAAATAAAGCTTAAAGTCTTGCCTTTTAAATCTTTTATTATTTCGTATAAATAATTATTTGAAGGGCTTGTGACAGATTCATACAACTCTTTATAGTGTAGATTTGAATCGATTATTTCTTTTGTTATAGTTCTTTTATACTTCATAGTTTTGCTATTAAAGTTTTCAATTTCTTTATTGGCTAAATATTCAAACTCTTGAGAGTCAAGCCATAGGCCGTCTTTATCAAAATTTTCTGCCTTCAAAACTTTGCCCGTAGCTTTGTCATAATTGATTTTTCTTTGTATTGTCTTGTCTTTTTATATAATTCCCGAAAGAAATATTTTTAATATTTGTTATATTCATATTTATAATAATATCCAAACAAAAATAAATTTGTTATTTTATGTATCATATTAATATTTTTTTATTTATCTTCGGAAAGAAAGGTTTTAAGTTGAGTTTCAAACTGCGATGTCGCATTGTCTAAAACTTTTTGCAAATCTTCTAGAGATAAATAAATTTTATTTGCTTCTTCTTTCGATTTTTCAGCCAAAGATTTTACTTCTTTTGCTACAATGTCAAATCCAGCGCCAACGTCTCCTGCGTGTGCTGCTTCTATTGACGCGTTTATTGAAAGTATAGAAGTCTGGAATGCAATATTTTCAATTGCTTTTACTATTGGGTTAAATTTTGTAAGTAATTTTTGGGCGTTAAATTCGTTGAGAATTAAATTTTGAAACTCTGTCATTGCAGCTTTTCTTTTTTCAGAATTTATCTCAAGCATCTTGTGTTGGTAATAGTGGCAGTTGTATGGTTGATTTAGTCCATTATAAATCGCCGTTGCCATATCTTTGCAGTTTCCGTATCCGCAAGCTGAACAATTTTTGTGATCATCTGGCGAATATTTGTGCATTGAATGATAAATTTCTTCTAAAGCCCTTTCTGGAACCTTCGTAACGAGTTTATTTTTAGAACGGTTTACGTAAGTCCTGTCGTAAAGTCCGGGTTTCCAATTTTCATCAATGTAGTCTTTTATTCTGTCTTGGATTATTTCATCTTTGTCAACTTCTGATAAGTTAGATGAACCTTCTCCATTGAGATATAAGTTTTGCATTTGTTCTTTTCTGGATTCAATTAAGCTTTCAAGCTGCCCCATTGATAAATCAGTGCAATCGGTTCCTGTCCCACCGTTGCATCCTTTTTCGCAGTTTAGGCAGTCAATAATTAGTGGGGCATGTCCTCTTGCTATATCTCTGTCCAAGGTTTCAAGATATTCATAAATAGAATGTGGGCCTTCAATTTTTTTAATTTTTGAGCGAATTCCGTGTGCCCATCTGTCTGCGGTTTCCATTAGCCCTCCTGGAGTAGAGAACAAAACAGCTCTTTCAGCAGGTGGATTATCGTAGTCAATTTTGTCATATCTTTCAAGTGCAATTCCATTATTTATTAAATATTCCTTTAAATTTGTCATTGTTACGTTATAATCACCGTAACCTGTTTCTTCAAATTCTCTTTTCTTTGCAATACAAGGCGATATGACAGCGACTTTATGGTTTTTGTATTCAGGATAAAATTCTTTAATCATTTTTATCGTATGAAGCATTGGACTGTCTGCAGGAGCCAAGTATTCAAGCAGCTCTGGTCTGTATAGTTCTATATAAGAGACTATTGCAGGACAAGGCTGAGCAATAACAGCTTTGGGCCTGTTTTTTTGAATATGCTCCAAATAGCTTTTAATTGTCAATTCTGCTCCAAAACTAACGTCAAAGTTTGCGCTCACTCCGTTTTGTTTTAGCCATCCGTTCAAATTTAGGTATGTTGTAGGGAAAGAAGCAGCAACTGCAGGTGCAATAATTGCAACCATTGGGACTCCTCGTTTTAAGTCCTCCATAAATTGCTCGGTGTCGTCTACAATCGTTCTTGCGCCCCAGGTACAAGCTTTCAGACATTCTCCGCATCCAATACATAAATCATCATTAATTTTGATGTGATCTCCACTGCCATCGTTACAAAATTTTGATGGGCAAGCTGTAATGCAGGCGTGACAATTTTGACACTTTTCAGCATCTACGTTAATAATTTTTGCTAAACTCATAACATCCCCTTAAATAAATTTTTTTTATTAATATCTTAATTCCAATTATGTTTAAAGTATATTCTTTTTTTTGAATTAGTAATCGTTTAATTAGATGATTTAGGCTTTTAAATCTGAGCAAACCACTCTCTTATATATTTTGCAATATTATCGAATCCAATCAACAATTCTAAATCTTTAGGAATAATATTTTTGTGATAAAAAATCACAGGCACATATTCTCTTGTGTGGTCAGTGCCTTCAACAGTAGGGTCGCAACCATGATCAGCTGTCACGATAAGCAAATCCTCATCTTTTAAATTTTTGAGAATTTTGCTTAAGTATGAATCAATTTCTTCTATTGCTTTTCCATAACCGATTGGATCGTTTCTGTGCCCGAAGAGCATATCTGTGTCAACCAGGTTTGTGAAAATTAGCGAAGGTTTATTCGGTATTTCTTTGTAGTCAGGATACTTAATTTCTTCAAGATTAAGTTCTTCTTTTATAGCAGAAAGTGTTAACTCCAAGCCTTCTTTATTTGTGCCGGTATGAATCGCGTGAGTAACTCCTGACTTTGTAAAAATATCTTCAATCTTGCCTATCGCAATTACTTTTCCACCTGATTTTGAAATTTCATTTAAAAGAGTCGGTTTT
>JAEWYI010000076.1 GCA_023395735.1 Cyanobacteria bacterium OH_SFB_17 | reverse complement strand
CTGAGCTACCAGGGCTTATCTTTATATTCTGTTGTCATGCCGCTGGATAGAGCTATTTTACCTTTGTTGAACTTTTACTCATTCTTCCTAAAAGATTCAACAGGCCAGCTAACCAGTGCTTGTTTTTTCTTGCTTTGCCACTTTGTGGACACTTTTAATTCTATCATATAAATTTTTACTGGCAAGAGTTTTTATTTGAATTTGTATGTTAAAATGATTTTGAGTCAAATTATTTTATCAGGAGATTACCATGCAAAAGAAATTTTTACTTACTGCAGCATTGCTGTTAACCCTCTCAAATAGTGCTTTCTGCGCAAGCGCACCTCAAGTGCCGAACCAGAATGTTCATCAAAAAGCTTGTCAGAATACTTTTTCTTTTATTAACATAGATTTATCATTCATGTCGCCTCGAGCAGCAATGACAGATTCTCAAATAGAAATTCAAGACAACCAACCACTCCCGCCGAAAAAAGGAGAAATCGTTCCTATCGCAGACAAAAGATGCCAAGGACCTTGCCCTATGCCTCCGACTTTTGATGGCCAACAGCCTCCAAAAGCTCCAGAGAAAAATAAAACAAGCTTATTCAGATTAGATTTGTTCCATTTTTTTAAGCTACAAATTTTATAATCGCTTTTTTCAATGTTAATAAGGCTGGATTAAAATTAAATTTTTAATTCAGCCTTGTTTAAGCTATAATTTTATTGCTTAAAAGAATAAATTTGTGAGGAATAATGTTAACAGGTAACCAAATTAGAGATTTATATTTAAACTATTTTAAAGAAAAACATAACCATACTCTTGTCGAAAGTTCAAGCCTTGTGCCAGATAATCCGACAGTATTGCTAACCACTGCAGGTATGTTGCAATTTATGCCTTATTTTTTGGGGCTAGAAGAGCCTAAATTTAATCCTGCTCGTGCAACTTCTTGCCAAAAATGCGCTCGCGCAGGCGGAAAAGATTCAGACATCGAAAACGTCGGAAGAACTCCGCGCCACCACACCTTCTTTGAAATGCTCGGAAACTTCTCGTTTGGCGACTATTACAAAAAAGAAATTATTCCTTGGGCTTGGGATTTTATAACAAATATCCTTAAATTAGACAAAAATCGTCTATGGATAACAATTTTTGAAACAGACGACGAAGCTTTTGATATCTGGACAAAAGATGTCGGAGTGCCGGCTGAAAGAGTTTTGAGAAAAGGTAAAAAAGACAATTTCTGGGGTCCTCCGGGCGCCGCAGGATCTTGCGGACCTTGTTCTGAAATCCATTACGATTTGGGTGAAGAATTTAAATGTTCAGATGATTGCGGAATCGATACCTGCGAATGTGATAGATGGGTAGAAATCTGGAACCTCGTTTTTACAGAGCTTTTCCAAGATGAAGATGGCAAACAATCCCCTCTAGAAAAGAAAAACGTAGATACAGGCATGGGGCTTGAAAGAATTACCATGGTGGCTCAAGGAAAAACCTCAACATTTGAAACAGATCTGCTCAAGCCGATTCTTGATCAAGTTTCTAAAATGTCTGGAATCCAATATAAAAATTCTGAAAAAACAGATGTGTCTTTGCGCATAATAACAGACCACGCACGTTGTGTAACTTTTTTAATCAATGATGGCGTATTTCCCGGAAATGAAGGAAGAAGCTACGTTCTTAGAATGATTATGAGAAGAGCTTTAAGACACGGAAAAATGCTTGGGCTGGAACTTCCGTTTTTATACAATCTGGTTGATGTGGTTGTAGAAAATTATTCACACGCTTACCCTGAATTATCCCAAAATAAAAATAAAATCAAAGATGTTATTAAATCTGAAGAAGAAAGATTTAACAAAACTCTTGACAGAGGCTACAAGCTTTTGGAAGAATTGCTTGCTGACAAAAAAATTATATCAGGCGAAGATGCTTTCAAATTGTATGATACTTTCGGCTTCCCTTTGGAATTAACGGTGGAAATCGCTCAAGAACAAGGCGTTGAAGTTGACACAGAAGGATATAAAGCAGAAATGGCCGAGCAAAAAGCCCGTGCAAAAGCTGCTGCCCACAAAATCAACATAACAAATGATTTGGTGTATGTTGATATAGAAAAACAATTTGGCTCAACAGAATTTGTCGGATATGAAAAAAATGAATCTGATGCAAAAATCTCAGCGATTGTCGAAGGCGAAAATTTTGTGGATGTAATATTGGATAAAACGCCTTTTTACGCTGAATGCGGCGGACAAGTCGGAGACAGCGGATGTTTGAAAGTTTTAAAAGAAAATGGTTTGACTTTTGATGTCGAAGTTCTTACAACTTTTAAGGTGAACAGTCTTTTTGTCCACAGATGTTCTTTGCCTGACGGTCAAATAAGCGTAGGTGACAAAGTTAGTGCAAAAATTGACGTTGAAAGACGTGAAGAAATAAGAGTTCATCACACTGCAGCTCATTTGCTTCAAGCTGCACTTGTTAACGTTTTAGGAAACGAAGTTAAGCAGGCCGGCTCTCAAGTGGAAGAAAACAGAACGCGTTTTGACTTTTCTTTCTCTCGTGCTATGAAAATTGAAGAGATCAAAAAAGTTGAAAAATTGATGAATGACTGGATTGGTGAAAAACTTGAAGTTTCAACCAAAGTAATGTCTTTGGAAGAGGCTCAACTAACAGGTGCGACTGCTCTTTTCGGCGAAAAATATGAAGATGAAGTAAGAGTGGTTAGTGTCGGTGAAATTTCAAAAGAATTTTGCGCAGGAACGCATGCAAGAAATATTGGTGATTTGCGTTTGATAAAAATAGTTTCGGAGAGCGCAATCTCTGCGGGGACTCGAAGAATTGAAGCCGTTGTCGGAACGACTGCCTTAGAATATTTAAACAAAAAAGAAGAAGAGATAGACAAATTGTCTTCTCATTTCAAGGCGCAGCCTGAGGAGATTTTTTCAAGAGTCGAAAAGTTGCAGGAAGAGAATAAGGCCCTTCAAAAAGAGCTTTCCGGGTTGCAGGCAGTTATTGCGAAGCAGAAATTTGCTACATTAATTGAAAAGGCTCGAGATGTTGAGGGCGGAAAATTATTTGCGGAAAAGATCGATGCAATGGATGCAAACTCAGTTAAGGAAGGGGTTGACTTTTTAGGCCAAAAACTTTCTGAAAGTGTGATTGTGGCAATTTCTCCAAAGCTTGACGGATGCGGGGCGACGATTGTCGTGAAGGTTTCTGACGGATTTGTTAAGAAGGGAATTCAGGCAGGAAAGATTGTCTCTGAGATTGCTCAAAAATGTGACGGCAAAGGTGGGGGTAGACCACAATTTGCTCAAGGCGGATTGAACAACTTAAGTGCAGTTGATGAAGCACTTGAGGCGTTTAAAAAAACTTTTGAATAAAATTTTATTGCAACTTAAAGGAATAAAAATGTGCGATATCCTTTTAAATTCCAAAACAAAACATAGAAACCATAAAGCTTTTACGCTTGCCGAGGTTTTGATTACTTTGAGTATAATCGGGGTGATTGCTGCAATTACTATTCCGACATTGATATCAAATTATCAAAAACAAACTACGGTTGTAAAGTTGAAAAAGGTTTACTCGATATTAGATGAAGCGGTAAAAAGATCGGAAATCGAAAATGGAGAAATCACTACTTGGGAATCGCCTGTAGTTAACTATGATGTAACTGAATCTACTGCTTGGTGGAATACATATTTTATTCCTTATTCAAAACTTTCTGTTATAAAATCTTGTTCTGCATCTAAGTATAAGGAATGTTGGTCTGAAAATTCAAAGTTTTTAGACGGAAAAGTAATGAGTACTGGATTATTTTATCAGGTGTTGGCTGATGGAACAGCAATTGCGTATAACTCAGTCGGAAAAAGCGGGGGGCAGATTTATGTTGATTTAAACGGAATGAGTGCTCCAAATGTTGTGGGTAAGGATATTTTTTATTTTTTAATAAACAGTAATCATACAAAAAGGGTCGGAATGGGCGCATCTACATTTACTCGCGATGAGTTGCTTTCGTGCACCGATAATGCTTGTTGCAATAAAACCCCAGGAACTTTTAAAGGTGCATATTGTGGACAGGTTATTTTGCTTGATGGTTGGCAGATAAGTAAAGAATATCCTTGGTAAGAAGTTCGGCAGTTGCGCAACAAGGTGGTTTGGACGTTTAGAAATTTTGTAGATTGAAATCACTAAATATTTTAAACTTTAACTTGTAGACACATCATCAAATGTCCTTCCAAACCCTAGTGCTTTTAATCTTCTTAACTTCAATATGCTTGAATATGCGCCAATTAAACAATATAGTTTGAAACTCGAAAAAAAATTTGTGATAAAATTAGAGTACTAGATCAGAAAGAAGGAAAAATGCAAAATCTAAAAATTTATAGGGATGCTGATATTGATGAAAAATATATTTTAGACAAAAAAATTGCGATAATCGGCTATGGTTCTCAGGGTTATGGGCAGTCGATGAACTTGAGAGATTCAGGGTGCAAGGTTGTTCTTGCTTTAAGAGAAGGCGGAAATTCTTACAAAAAAGCTTCGTTGGAAAAATTTGAGATAATGGATGTTCAAGAGGCTGTAAAATGGGCTGATATCGTACAAATTCTTATTCCTGACGAGATTCAGGCAGAAGTTTATAAAAATCAAATTGAGCCGAATTTGAGAAAGGGTCAGTATTTGATGTTTTCTCATGGTTTTAATATCCATTTTAAAAAAATCACGCCTCCTAGTGATGTTAATGTAATAATGGTTGCGCCAAAGGGGCCGGGGCATACGGTAAGAAGCCAATATCTTGAAGGAAGCGGCGTTCCTTCGTTGATTGCTATAGAAAAAGATTATTCTAAGGATTCAAAACAGGTTGCGCTTGCGTATGCAAAAGCGATTGGAGCCGGTAAAACAGGAATTATTGAAACAACATTTAAGGAAGAAACAGAAACGGATTTATTCGGAGAACAAGCGGTTCTTTGCGGAGGTTGTGCATCCTTAATCAAATCAGGATTTGAAACCCTAGTGGAAGCCGGGTATTCACCATATATGGCGTATTTTGAAGTTTTGCATGAAATGAAATTAATCGTAGATTTGATTTATCAAGGTGGAATTTCAGATATGTTTTATTCGATTTCTAATACAGCTGAATACGGGGCGCTCACAAGAGGACCGAAAGTTGTTGATGAAAAAGTAAAAGAATCTATGAAAAAAATTCTTTCTGATATTCAAAGCGGAAAGTTTGCGGACGAGTTTTTAAATGAGCTTCAATCAGGAGCTGAAAATTTCTCTCAGTTGAGAAAAGCACATGAAACTCATCAGATTGAAACTGTCGGCGAAGAAATAAGAAAGAATTTTGCAATAAATAAGAGCAAAATTATTGATAAGACTAGAAATTAGAAGAAAAAATTGATTAAAAATAAGGAATAAAATATGTACAGCACAGAAACAAATTATGAAGTTGTCGTTTTCTCGGTAGGGGATACAAAAGCGGGAACAAAAATGGGAAAATTACAGCTAAAAGACCCTAATGACAATTCTCTTTTAAATTGTATTATGTGGGAAGAAGCTTTGAACAGGTTTGATCCAAAAATTTTCAGATGCGGGAATATTATTAGAATTGTAGCCGGTTCTTTTAATGAAAAATTTAATAACTGTTTGGTTACAGCAATTGAATTGATAAAAGAAGCAAAAATAGGGATAGATAAAGAGGAACAAGAGAAAATTTTTTCAGAGATTATAGCATATATTAATAAAATAAGTGATGAAAAACTGAAAAAATTCCTTTTAGATTATTTTGAAGAGCATAAAGAAAAAATAAAAATTTCACCTGCTGCAAAAATGATGCATCACAACTACCTTGGCGGTCTTTTGGTTCATACGCTTGAATGCTTGAAGTTTGCAGATGCGAATTTGGCTCTTTTTTGCGCAAAGATTAATGCTGATGATGTTTATGCAGCTTGTATTTTGCATGATATCGGAAAGATTTTTGAATATAAGATTGATGAAGAAACAGGAATTGTAGAGTATGACGATAATTTCAGAAAAGAATGGATTACGCATTCTCAGTATGGTTTTTCAATCTGTATGACGCAAGGTTTCAAACGTGTTGCAAAAATGATTGCAGCTCACCATGCAAGAACTGAATGGGGCGCTATTGTTGATTTGAACCAAAAAGATTTGGAGCCGATGGATTATCTTTTGCATCATTTGGATGATATGTCTGCAAAGTTTGGAAAAATTAGCAATTCATATTTATAATTTTTGCAAAAAATTATTTTTTAAAGGTTGACAATCTGCAAAAAATAATTTATTCTAAAAGAGAAGAAGGGCGATTCATGCACAAACGATGGTACGACGTAGATCCCACAGTTAGCTTGTCCGTAAGCTTAATGAGGAGCGCAAATGAAGCAACACAGCTTAAATGCGCGGATTTTATCATTAATTACGCAAGCGAAAGAAGCGTAAAAATTAAAAGTAATTCTTTAAACGATGCTTTTAACTATATTTTGCGCAGGTGGTATGACAAAGACGAAAGAATTTCAGAGGCTTTTGAGTATTTTGAAGCTGCCCCTTTAGAAATAAAAAAAGAAATATCACTTGAAGTAATCAATTTTTTACAGTTTTCGGAACTTTATTAAGTTTCGATTAAGTGTTTACTTTGCGCAAATATATCCGCTTAAAGCTGAATATGCAGCTACATACGGAGATGAAAGATAGATAAAACCTTCTGTATTTCCCATTCGGCCTTTAAAGTTTCTGTTTTGGGTTGCAAGACAGACTTCGCCATCACCAAGAGTTCCGGCATGAACTCCAACACAA
The DNA here is from genome assembly GCA_023395735.1 of Cyanobacteria bacterium OH_SFB_17. Classification (GTDB taxonomy): domain Bacteria; phylum Cyanobacteriota; class Vampirovibrionia; order Gastranaerophilales; family Gastranaerophilaceae; genus JAEWYI01. The sequence goes on along the minus strand of JAEWYI010000076.1, from coordinate 43,833 downwards.
GGCCCGCAGCCTGAAGTTAATATGGCAGCGTTTGCATCAACAAAAGTTTCAATCAAACCTTCTTGCAAAGCTTGTTTAAAAACATCTTTTGATGCAGGTGCAATAAGCATTCTCACGTCAGGATGAACGGTTTTGCCTTTTAATATTTTTGCCACAGTTCTCAAGTCTTCTATTCTTCCGTTGGTGCAGGTTCCAACAAAAACCTGATTTATTTTGACTTGGTTTTCACCTTGAAGCTCTTCGACTGTTTTTGTATTATCAACGGTATGAGGACAAGAAACTGTATGAGATATTTTACTTGCATCAATTTTTATAACGCGCTCATAAACGGCGTCTTCATCCATTTTAAGCTCAATAAATTTATCTTCTCTTCCACGTTGTTTTAAAAATTCCTTTGTTTTTTCATCCGTTTCAAAAAGCCCCACCTTGGCACCGGCTTCGACCGCCATATTGGCAAGAGTAAATCTTTCTGACATAGACATATTTTTAATTGTTTCTCCGCAAAATTCTAACCCCTTATAAGTGGCGCCATCTGCGCCGATAAGACCAATTAAGTGCAGCATCAAATCTTTTGAACAAACTCCTTCTCTAAATTCTCCGCTGACTTCAATTTTAAAAGAATTAGGAATTTTTAGCCAAGTTTTTCCAAGTGCCATCGCAACTGCGATGTCGGTTGAGCCCATTCCAGTGGCAAAAGCTCCTAAAGCGCCAGAAGTACAAGTGTGAGAATCCGCGCCGATTAAAATTTCGCCTGGGTTAACAAAATCTTCTATCAATCTTTGATGACAAACCCCTTGGCCGACTTCTGAAAGAATAGCACCATATTCTTTGGCAAATTCTCTCAAAACTATATGTGTGTTTGACAATTCTTTTCTCGGACTCGGTGCGGCATGATCAATAAATAGGATTGTTCTTGAAGGATTTTTTAATTTGTCTTTGCCGATTTTTTTAAACTCCTGAACCGTCAAGGGCCCTGTACCATCTTGCACAGCACAGACATCGACATTCGCAATCACAAGCTCACCTGCTTTATGATTTTGATTTACCAATCCTGATTCGTTTTCAACATGGTTTGAAATAATTTTTTCAGCTAAAGTTAAACCCATAAGAATCCTCCAATCTTCTGAGTAAATTTTAGCATAAAAAAATGAACTTATAGTCAAAAATTAAATTTATAAGGTGTCTACATATTGAATAATATCTACAGACTCGTACATTTTTGCGTTTCTTTCAGTATCAACCAAAAAAGGAACCTGATCTTCTCCACCAAGATGAAGCAGCTCGTCCATATTGACTGGATCAGAAACGTCTAGAGCTCTAAATTCAAGACTCTTTTCCTTCAAATGATTCAAAACCTTTTCGCAATAAGGACATCCGTCCATTTTGTATAATAAAAGCATGTGTCACCTCCATTTTTTGTAATTATATCGAAAAAAACATCTATTGCATTATCCAACAGGGTTAAAAATAAAGAAATGTAAAATAATTATTACGCAAGTAGCAAAAAATTTCTTTATGGCTATTATAATAAAATAATCAGAAAATGAGGATGGTTAAATAATGAGAGTAAACGCAGTAAGAGAAAATGTCACTGGGAAAAATTTAAAAAGCGGTGTGGTTGTTGCAAAAAACAATCAAATTCATAATATTTCAAGACAAAATATGACGGACAGCATAACTTTTAAAGGGAAAAAAGAAGAGAAACCTAATTTTAAAATAGGGCTTTCGACAAAAGAGCTAAAAATGAGGACAAATCCTGAATTTTTTCAAGTAATAGAGTTTTTGAAACCTGATTCTCCAAAATATTTGAATTTGGCAGAAGGAGATAAAAAAGCGCTTATCTTTTTGACAGAAGCTGCTGAGTTAATCGGAGAAGTTTATCAAAAACAAGATCATCCGCTGAATATTCAATTCAGGGACAATTTAAAAATTAAAGCATCAAAAGGAGATAATGATGCAAAAATGGCATTGGAATTATACAATGGACAGCAGGGAATTATTGCAAATGACAGAAATGTCCACAACGTTGTTTTGCTAAAAGGTGCAAAAATATATCCCGGAGGAGGGATGTATGATCCGACTATTACAAAAGAGGAGTTTCATTCAATTTTAAAAAGAATGTTAAATGATGGTCAAGATGAAGAAGTGAAAAAGATTTTGAACCAGCATTCTGTTGTAAAAAGAGACGGAAAAAAACTGAAAGCAATTGATTTTACAGAAGAATACAAAAAAGAATTTACTCAGATTGCAGATGCTTTGGATGAAGCTGCAAAAGTTTCTACCAATGAGGATTTTAACGAGTTTTTAAAACTTCAGGCAAAGGCGTTAAGAGAAGATAATTTTGAGCTGGATAGAATCGCTAATTCAAAATGGGCAAGACTTCAAGATACTCCGCTTGAATTTACAATAACAAGGGAAAATTATAACGACAATATGACGGATTCTGTGTTAGAAGACAAAGAGCTTGCAAAAATGCTTGCAGACAGAAATATTACACCTCTAAGAAAAGACAAGTTGGGTGGAAGAGTCGGTATTGTTAATAAAGAAGGTACGGAAAGAATATTAAACTTAAAAAAAGTAATTCCAATAATCAGTGAAAACATGCCATATAAAGATAAATACACACAAATTACAACAGGAGAAAAAGCTTCTATTCAAACAATGGTGGATGTAGATTTAGTTCATTCGACAGGGCATGTCGGAGCATATCGAGGCGGGATTACAATTGCGGAAAACCTTCCAAATGCAGATAAAGGACCTGATGCTAGAAGAATTGTTTATCATGCGCAAGTTAGACAAGGTAATCCGGCGAAAAATTTGGAAAAAGCAAAACAAATATTGATAGATAAAGAACTTGCGACTTTTTACTCTCAAGATTCTGTTTTACATGCTACTGTGCTGCATGAAGATGCACATTCTTGTGGACCACAAATTAAAAACAGTTTGCTTGGCGCGACAGGCAATATAATTGAAGAATGCAAAGCAGATATGTCAAGTATGGCTGCACTAGACAAAATAGTTGAAAATGGTGTTTTTAGCAATAAAGAGAAAAAGCAAATTATAACGTCTTATATTTTAAGTGAAATACAAACAATAAAGCAAAAACCAACTATTCATGCACATAGAATCCGCTCGGTAATGCAAATTCATAATTTTATTGAAAAAGGTGTCATAATAGTCAAAAACAAACGCAAAGGACTTATGGGTTTGTTGAAGCCGGAAGGAATTATCGATATAAATTATGAAAAATTTATAGATGCAGCAGAATCCCTTTCTAAAAGAGTCGTGGATGTTCAACTGAAAAATTCAAAAGAAGATGCGGATATGTTAATAAAAGAACATTTTGTTTGGAACAGAAATGCAAAAATGCTTGCAAGAACAGCCAGAAAAGTTAATAAAACCTTGAATGGAACAATTAACGCAGATTTAGCTCAAATGTTACTAAAGGCGGCAAAAGCGTTAAAAAAATAAAATAAAAAACCATCAAACATCATAAAAACGTAGGAGGCATCAGAGTTGTTAAGAGTTTACAATATTGGAATTGACAGGCAATATGGCATAAATTATGCTATGTCGCCGAAGGTTGAAAAAACGCAAGACACCCAAGTAAAACAGAAAGATTTAATTATGCAATATTTAAACTCGTCGGCAAACATTAATAAGGTTAGCTTTAAAGGCAGTCAGAACAATTTTGAAATCGGTTTATCAACAGAAGAGTTGAAAAAGCGCACTCACAAAGATTATCTGACTTCTAAAAAAATGCTTCAGCCAAACGCTGCAGAATATGAAATGCTTGCTCAAGCAGATAAAGAAGCCCTAAAACACTTGGTAAAAGCAGCGTTTATACTAGATGATGTGTATCCAAAGCAAGATCATCCAAAAAATATTGAATTTAGAAAGTTTTTAAAAACTGAAGTTAAAAAAGGAAATAACGATGCAAAAATGGCGTTGAAACTTTTTAACGCTCAAAAAGGGCTTGCCGCAGTTGATGCAGAGGCAAACAAGTTTTCTCTTGCCAAAGGGGAAAAAGAACTTCCGGGAAAGGCTTTTTATCCTGAGGATTTGACAAAAAAAGAATTTCATAAAATTATTGAAAAAATGCTAGAAGAAGGCAAAGATGAGGAAGTCAAAAAGATTTTAAACCAACGTTCAGTAGTAAAACGTGACGGAAAATATCTTAAAGCCGTTGATTTTACTGAAGAATTTAAAAAAGAGTTTAAAAAAGCTGCTGTAGAACTTGAACTTGCAGCAGAAAAATCAACAAACAAAGATTTCAGCGAATATTTGTATCTTCAGGCAAAAGCTTTGAGAGAAAATAATCCAATGGCAGATGCGCATGCAGACAAAAAATGGGCTACGCTTCAAGATACACCGCTTGAGTTTACGATCACAAGAGAAAATTACGAAGATGAAATGACTGAAACTGTTTTTGAAAATGAAAAGTTGGCAAACCTTTTGAAAGAAAGAAACATAAATCCAATTTCCAAAGATTCTCTTGGTTTTAGAGTTGGAATTGTTAACAAAGAAGGAACAGAAAAGCTTCTTGAAATAAAAAAATATTTACCGGCCCTTGCAAAAGAAATGCCTTTTTCAGATAAGTATGAGCAAAATATTTCTGCAGATTCTACAGATGTTAAACAAACAATGGTTGATGTTGATTTGGTCGCAGTAAAGGGAGATGTCGGCGGATGGCGAGGCGGAATTACTCTCGCGGAAAATCTTCCTAACGATGACAAATTGTCTTTGACAATCGGTGGCGGGCGCAGAAATGTTTATCATAGACAAATCAGGGCTATTTCAGATTTTAAAAAATTGCAAAAACGTTTGGATGCTATTTTGGATAAAAATCTGCATAAATATTATGAAAATGAAGCCGATCACTGGTTTACAATCGGGCATGAAAATGCTCACTCGCTTGGGCCAAAATCAGGGACAGACGGACTTGGCAAATATAAAAGTATAATTGAAGAAAACAAAGCTGATATGGCATCTTTAGCTATGTTAGATAAGCTTGAAGAGCTTGGAATGTATACAAATCACCAGAAAAAGCAAATAATAACAACCTTTGTCGCAGATAATGTATTAAAAGCAAAGCCTCCAATGAGCCAAGCTCACAGAGTCCGTACTGTTATGCAAATGAATTATCTTATAAAAAACAATGCTGTAGAGATTGATAAAAAAGGTGTTTTGCACATAAATATCGATAAAGTTGTTCCGACAGCAAAGAAAATGCTTGAAGAAATTATACTAATACAAATGTCAGGCGATTTTTCCAAAGGCGAAAAATATGTGAAAGAAAACTTTGTCTGGACAAGCGGAATGGAGCTTATCGCGCAGAAACTCAAAAAAATCAACAAAACCCTCAACGGTAGAGTTGTCGAAACACTTGCAAACAGACTCATTCGAAGTAAATAATATTAAACAAACAAACAAAATAGTTCTAAATCTTGAAGTTTTAATATTGACAACCATCAGTTTATGGTTTACAATAATAATATGATTAAATCATTTAAACACAAAGGGCTTAAAAAATTTTATGAAAGTGGCTCAATTAGAGGTATACAACCAATACACGCCAATAGATTAAGTTTATTGTTAGCTTCATTAGATGCTATTTCTCAAGTGGATGATTTAAAATCACCATCATTTAGATTACACAAGCTAAATGATGACAAAAAAGACTTGTGGTCTATAACCGTACAAGCAAACTGGCCAATCGTTTTTGAATTTGAAAGTGGTAATGTTTATGTTGTAGATTATTTAGATTATCACTAGAAAGGAAATATTATGGTAATGTATAATCCTCCTCATCCGGGTAAAATTTTAAAAGAGATTTATTTAGCAGATTATAAATTATCTGTTACGGCTTTTGCTCTAAAACTTGGAATATCAAGAACAAGTGCTTCAGAACTTATAAACGGCAAAAATGGTATTTCAGCCTCAATGGCAATAAAATTAGCAAAAGCATTTAAAACAACAGCAGAATATTGGATGAATCTGCAACAGTCTTTCGAGCTTTGGAACGCTCAACAAAATGTCAATCTTAACAACGTCGAAGTTATAGCGATATAAGCAAAAAAAAGCCGCAATTGCGGCGATTTGAAAATAAGATTATGACTATATTCATAGTGATGGATAAATGTATGTGGAGTTAGTGGATTGAATGTATTTGGTGTTATTTATTCTAAAATTGCGATTTTGTATTTTTCATTTTTTACCTCAAAAATTTCTTTGACTTGGAAGAGTTCAAACTTTTTAAGCTCTTCTTCGTTTTTAATTTTTACGACGAGCCTTTCTGCCTGATTTAAGATAGAATCTAAATCTTCCAAGAAAACTGTTTTTAAAAAATCATCATTAAGCAAAAATATAGTATTATATTTTTTTGGAAACTTCTCTTTTTCCAAATCTATCATAGAAACTCTGATTTTTAGACCCTGAAGATTAGAAAGAATTTTTGTGCATATTAAAGCATCCGAATCAACGTCAACCGAATGTACAAAACAACCTCTTTTTTTAAGATAAAAACTTAGGCTCCCAGTATTACAACCCAAATCAAGGACATCTTCATCTTTTTCAAAAACAATTTTGTTTAGAATAGGATAAATTTTTTCCAAATTAAATCTGCCTTCAGAAAAAATTCCATCCCCATTTACTCTGTAATAAGGTAGTTCTTTCCCGTTTTTCAGCATCATTTTTTTATAAAGAGTCGTTTTTTCAAAATTAAATGAGTTGTCAACAAACAAATCCATACAATTTTTTAATGCTTTGTCAAAATCACCCTCTAAACCTTGGATTTTACAATCTTCTATCCAGTTTGGAGTTTGATTTTTTATAAAATATTCAACACTCTCTTTTGTAAAAAGGGATTTCATTTCATTTCTAAAATCAGCCTGATCATAATCGATTAATTTTGCCAACGTGCCGTCGAAAATTATATTGTCCATCTTTATATCATGGTGGAAGATTCCTGCTTTTTGTTGTTCTAAAACCGACAACAAAATGTCAGGAAGGCTTGCTTCACCCTTTTTGTTTATTTTTTCGGTGATAAAATAAGGTCGATTGCTGACTAAAACCCCTTCTTTTATAAAATTTGGATGGCAAATACAACCTGAATGAGTTAAAAATTTTAAAAAATTTGCTTCAGCTTTTAGATCGTTTGTTTTTTTGCTGTGTTTAAAAAGTTCAACTTTCAAAAAATGTTTTTTATTTTCTGCAACCATGTTGTTTTTTGTACATGTTGGTTTTCCATGGAAAAACAGCTCTCCACCTGCAAAAAATATTTTCTGCGGACAATAAAATGCTTTAAGCAAAAATCTTTTTATTTTAGATGTTTTGGATTTTGTCTGCATTTCTCCTCCGATAGCATGGTCAGTTGCTTGTTTTAACAGTTCTTTTTTGATAAAAAGAAGTTATTGCAAATGACATATTCATATGATAACATATTAATGTTGTAATTGCAACAGGTTATTTTAAAAACGTTATACAATTCCAACAAGTTTGGTTTGACACAAAAAGGAGATTTATGAAAGAACAGGAATGTAAGCATTTTACAGACAGTATTGTATACCTAATGGAACAAACGGCAGCTTATTGTAGCTCAAAGGGGTCGCAGTTTTTTGATGAGGCAAACTTGGGCGTTTCTTATGACGAATACATCATTATTGATACAATTTCTTTTAACATCGGAATTTGTCAAAGAGATTTGTCAAAAATGATACTAAAAGACAGATCCTATACAAGTCGTGTTTTGAATGGTTTGGAAAGTCGGGATTTGGTTTTAAGAAAAATCGAAGAAAAAGGTAAACGATTAGTCAAAAATTTATATTTAACAAAAAAAGGTGAGCAAATTCTTGAAAAAACTCATGAAAAATTAAAAAAAGCGTTTCTTGATCTGTTTAAAGAAATTTCTGACGAAGAATTTGAATCAATAAGAAATGGTTTGGAAAAAATGAAAGATTGCATAAGCAAATACACCAAGATGCCTTTATAAAAGAGGAAATTAAGTATAATTTAAAAAAAATTACACTCCGCTGTTTATTTCGGATTTTGTTATTTTGATGTCATCGAGGAAATTTTCCATAAATTCTTTTCTGTATAAAAAGCCTAAATGAGAACCGTTACTGAATAGTATAGTTTTGTTGCCTGAGGTCTTTTTGAGCCATGCAATCTGTTCTTTATTTGTAAAATAATCATCGATTGCATGATAGATTTTATATTTTCTGCTGTTTTTCAAAAAATCGGAAATTGTGTACAAACTGGTTTCGTAATCAATTTTTTCATCGGATTGGTTATTTGTAAAAACATATTTTTTTGCATAATCGTAATAGCTCATGCTGTTAATTTTTTTATATAAATCGCTTTTTTTGCATCTCGAGCAGTGTTCTATTGCAAATAAGGTATCTGATAATTTTTGCTTCATCAAAAAACCAATCACAAGTTTTGACTCTTCTTCCGTAAAAGGAAGACTCTCGGGCATCTCTTCTACTTTCTTGTCAAAAACTTGTTGAGATAATCTTACGACTTTTTGTCCTGCCAAGGCAGTTCTCATCTTTATGTCAGAGTCGTCTTTTTTCCAGTCTTGGGTGTATTTATCAAGGCATTTGAGAGCATAAAATATTTCAATCGGTGGGCTTATGGCAATTAGTTTGGAAAAACCTATCTGGTTGTCTTTTTCATCTTGTTCAAGGGTAAAAAGACCTGTCAGAGCTCCAAAAGAGCAGCCAACCAAAAGTTTTTCCTGAAATTTATAATCGTGATTTTTTTCTACGGTTTCGATTATTTTAGACGTCGTCATTTTTAACAATTTGGCGTCTTCACTCGGTATTCCTGGGTGATAACCGTCGGGCATACTTTTTATAAATTCCCAGTTAAAGGAACTTCCTTGAATAATAACAGAATATCCTTGTTCAAAAAGAATTTTTGCAAGCATCGCGGATTTATCAGAGGCAATTCCGTCTCCGATAGATGGATAAATTACAGCTAAAGGCGATGATTTGCTTTTTTGAAGAATGTACTTAAATCTATACTTTGGTTTATCAGGATATAAGACGATTTCAGAGTTTTTGATTTGTTTGTTGAAACATTTGTTCCAAACCGAAAGCTCAGACCAAGCAGAGGAGTACGTTTTTTGGTTATCAAAATAGGTTGTTCTCATAGAATCTGTAAGAGAACCCTGCGGGTGGAAATCTTTTAGCTCAATATCAGTTTGAAGCTGTGGGGTTTGTTGCACAACGCCCGCAGGTACAAAATTTTGCGAGGCTATTTTTTCTAAAAAAACTTCGCTTCTGTCGAGATTATTGTTTTTTATAAAACTACTTATCCCATCAACCTGTTTCACGAGTTCATAAGGGTCTGCAAAAGAATCGTCTACTTTTTTTATCATGGGCTGAGAATAGGTTATGTTGTTGATTGAGAACACTACGTTAATCGCGGCGCCGAAGGCGCCTATATAAGCTGTAGGACGAAAAGGACAATTCAAAAGTTTTCCTGCCAAATCTCTTATGTTTCCTCTGACCACCGGCAAAACCAGATACGGGCCTTGTTTTATGTTATAGTGTGCAAGTACCTGCGACATATCTTCTTGACGCGCTTCAATTTTAAATTTTGTAGATGCAGGGTCATACATGCCCGCAAATCCAACTGTAGTATTTATGAAAAATCTCGCTGTTTCTTGTCTTGAAGCTCTAAAATCTTTTTGCAAAAGGCAGCTTGCGACTCTCAGAGGATAATTTGCATTGTTGTAGACGCTTTGGAGTCTGTCCATTCCATATTTTGGCATAACAGAAGCCCAAATGATGTTTATCGGTTTTACTATGCATTTATTCATTTTAAGATTGAAAACAAAAAGTTTTCTGTTAAACCCTTCAAATTTATCTTTTCCGCAAAACTCACAAGCGTAGTCAGGATAAATGTTTTCAACAACATTAGCTTCCAGTGCAAAGCATGGTTTTATATTTAAAATTAAAAAAATAAATACACAAAATAATAAACTTTTTATGTTCTGCAACATTTTTAATCCCCTCTCTTGCAAAACCGACGAACAAAGGTTTTCTTATTTTTATATTTAAAATTAATAAGAGCAAAATACATTACTCATGTGATTATTCAAGTGGGGAGAATGAAAAATCAAAATTTTTAATCAACAAGAGGTTGCAAATCTTTGATAACGTTTTTAATCAAATCGTCCCAACCGTTGAAAGAGGATGCTCTGTAAGGTTTTACGCTATCGTACCAGATTACGTTTTCGCCTTGAAGATTAAACCATCTCGGGTCATAAAAACGGTTGAACAGCGCAAAAGTTTTGACATTAAGAGCGCCCGCCAGATTCAAAATAACGTTGTCAGTTGTTATTATCAAATCCATGTTTTTAATTGCAGCGGCAGTATCTTCAAAATCTTTAAAGTGTTTTGCCAAGTCAACAATCTTTATATTTTGTGGCAAGTTATTAATCTGGTTTTTAGGATCTTTTACTTGGAGCGAAAAGATTTCAACTCCTAAAATTTTTGTTAAAGGATAAAAACATTCAAGCGGAATATCTCGTCCTGTAAGGTTGTTGTACTTTGGATTCATGCAATATGATATCCCTATTTTGAAGTTTTTTGAATTTTTTAAATATTTATTTTTAAATTCCTGCACCTTTTTTTCAGAAACTTTTAAATATCCGTCAGTTTTTATTATCGAATCTTTTTCAATCGAAAGCAAAAATGGTAAATCGACAAATGAAGCGTTAAAATCATAATCAAAAGAGCTTAAATCTTCAGTCATCGGATAAATTTCTTCTGCAATATTAGACGATTTGAAAAGCGATATCATCCTCTGAGGCACAAACAAAATAACTTTTTTTACATATTTTTTAAACTCTTCTACAAATCGGACATACATAAAAGAATCGCCGTAACCTGCTTCGTGAAAGAGCAAAACGGTTTTGTCGCTAAGCCCGTTTAGTGATTTTAATCTTTTTTCTTTATCAAGCCAGCTCGGATATTTGACAATGATTTCAGGCGCAAAAAATCTGTTTTGCATAAGTTCATAACCTTTGCTTAACTCTCCTTTTCTCAAAAGCAAACACCCATAATCATATTTGTCACTGTGTTTAGGGTTCAATTTCATCAATTTTTTATAATACGTTTCTGCGCAATCCAACTTATCCAATTTTTCGCAAACCATTATGATATTTCTTATGTAAATAGGATTGTTTGGATTTAGCTCGTGCGCTTTTGAAAAAAGTTTCAGTTGCTTTTCTAAAAAACTGTCTTCACCTAATCTGGAATAAAAATGACCTAAAGTGTTGAAAGCAAGAGCGTTTTCAGTGCAAATAGAAATATATTTTTCAAGATAAAGTATTGCTTCATCATACATTTTAAGCTTTAAACCCAAAAGTTCCGAAATATCGCCGAGCGCCTTCAATTTGTCTGAAGAAAGCTCCTCGTATTTTTTTAAAAAATCCAGCACAAACTCATTTTGACCGAGTTCTGCTAAGCAAAATGCGATATAAAAATATTCTTGTGGCAAAAGCTCAGTAAAATTCAAAAGTCTTTTGTATTGGATTAAGGCGTTTGTGTATTTTTTTTCTTTAAAAAGTACAGATGCCAAATTTCTTATGTCGTTTATAACATTTTTGTTTGATAATGTTTTATTTTTTTCTTGAATTATTTCATAAAGCTTTAATCCATCTTCGATGTCTCCATTTCTGCAAAAACCTTCCGCTATTCCTATGTTCATAGCATCCTGCATTTTGTCGGAAACAGTCTTGGAAATTGAATTTTGAGCTAAATTTTGTAAAAAATAATTGTTATTTTTCATATCAAGTATTATATCACGTAATTGGAAGCATAGAGACTAGGAAGTTCAGAGGCTTGGAAGCTAGGAAGCTTGGAAGTTTATGAGATAATTAGAAGATAATATTATACATAATTATAAGATTTCGTTTTTGCTATAAATTGTATTGTCCCTCACCCTTGATGGGCGAGGGAAGAATTTCAGCGCGAAGTATGAGCGTTAGAAATTCGGGAGAGGGTGGAATTGGGAATTTTGAAGTTTTGTCGCTTGAAAGCTTCCAAGCCTCTGAACTTCCCTCTCCCCTCTCCTCGAACCTTCCAAAAGTGTAAACTTTTGACTAAAATGTTTTTTTTTGCTAAAATGACTATGAGAATTTAATATGAGGATATTTTTATGAATGTAATGACGGGTAAAAAAGGGGTTATATTTGGCGTTTCCAACAAGCATGGTATCGCATACGGTATAGCTAGCGAATTGTTTAATGCAGGAGCAGAAATTGCTTTCACTTACGCAAATGAAGCTATGGAAAAAAGAGTAAAACCTATCGCTGAAGAAATGAACGCTAAAATCATTATGGAATGCGATGTTACAAAAGAAGATGATATTAAAAAAGTTTTTGCAGAATGTGAAAAAGTTTACGGCAAAATCGACTTTGTTGTTCATGCTGTTGCGTTCGCAAACAAAGAAGATTTAGAAGGTAAATTTATCGACACGACAAAAGCAGGATGGGATTTGGCTCTTGGAGTTAGTGCTTATTCACTTGTTTCAATTGCAAGAAATGCTCAACCTGTTATGAACGAAGGCGGTTCAATATTCGCGCTTACTTATCTTGGTTCTGATTATGTTGTTGCAAACTACAATGTAATGGGTGTTGCAAAAGCTGCACTTGAATCAAGCGTAAGATATCTTGCAACAGATATGGGACAATATGGAATCAGAGTTAACGCTATCTCTGCAGGTGCGGTTAAAACTCTTGCTGCAAAAGGTATTTCAGGATTTGATAAAATGCTTAAAGCAGCGGTTGTTAAAGCTCCTCTTAAGAGAAACGTATCCCTTCAAGATGTTGGTAGAGCAGGTGTTTATTTAGCATCTGATTTATCTTCAGGTACAACAGGTCAAATTCTTTATGTTGACTGCGGATGCCATTCGGTTTACGCATCAGGCGAAGAAATGGCGATTATTGCAGAATCTTGCAAGTAATCTTAAACTTAATAACAAAAAGGCGCGAAGCTTAGCTTCGCGCCTTTTTGTTATATACAAAAAATATTTCTGTTATTATTTTTAATCGCTATGAAGCTTTTTGCACGAAATAGAGTTTCAGTAAAAAAAGTCAAAAAACAAATGAGTCAAATTCATCCCCAAAGGTGAATATTATGTTCTTTTTCACCTACAGTAGTCAATTTCACATCCCAACCTTTTGAACTTTTCTCAAACTGAGAAATCATTGCATTTGAGTCAAACGGAGTTTTACTTGTTGACTGATAAGGAATAACTTTTTCTTCATAGCCCTGTTTGAAAAATTTATCAAAAACAGATTTCAGTTGGGAAATTAAAGGATTTTCATTCGCGACAAGTTGTCCGTTAGTTTCTTTTCCTGTAATATTATAAAATATTTTAGGTTTAGTTGTTTTATCTAAATAATAATCGTAGGTTTGCAGTTGTTCTTCGATAGCTTTTTTATTTAAAGCTCGCGAGGCTTCAAGCGGAGTATAGTGGGATGCGACTATAATGGGATTTCCGTCTAGTCCTTTTGCAATGCACTGGACTCCGTTACATCCGTTGAGTCCATCGGTAAACACAGTATTTGTTCCATTTTCTAAAATCCTTACCCCTTTAGATTCGTTCATCCCGATTTTTTGAATCGTTTTATCGCCGTTTTGAACCATTTTTGTTAAAATGTTTTCTGGTATTCCATTTATTGCTCGAATATTCTCCGCCTTTATAGCCGAGAGCTTGGGAATAATTTTTCTTGTTAAATTTAAAATAGACATTAAAATACCAACATATAACTAACCTTATATATAAAAACATTTTGCATAAAAAAGTTGCCATGAAATTTAAAAAGGCGGGCAAATTCGTTTTGAATTTGCCCGCCTTTTTATTATTCAAAAAACTAAAATTTAGCTTTTTCTTCTTCTGTTACACCTTTGATTGTAAGGTTGACTCTGCCTTTGTCGTCGATTTTTACAACCTTAACAACAACTTCGTCGCCTACGTTCAAATGTGGTTCGATTGTGTCTATTCTTTCGTTGCAGATTTGAGATATGTGAACCATACCGTCTTTTCCGCCGCCAAGTTCAACAAACGCGCCGATTGGGATAATTCTCACAACTTTACCTTTAAGAATCATTCCCGCTTCCGGTTTGAAAGTGATATCTTTAATCATTTTGATTGCTATATCTGCGCCTTCTTGGTCGTTAGATGTAATCGTAACGATACCAGAATCTTGAATGTCGATTTCAGCACCTGAAGCGTCAACAATCGCTCTGATTTGTTTTCCGCCAGGTCCGATAACTGAACCGATATCTTCATTTGCAATTTGCATTGTGAATATTCTTGGTGCGTGTGGAGACATTTGTTTGCTTGGTTCAGAAATTGCTTTTCTCATTTCAGCAAGAATATGAAGTCTTCCTTCTTTCGCTTGTGCAAGAGCTTTTCTTAAAGTATCGTTTGAAATACCTTTAGCTTTCATATCCATTTGAAGAGCTGTAATAGCTTCATCGTTACCGGTAACTTTAAAGTCCATATCGCCAAGGAAGTCTTCGATTCCTTGAATGTCTGTCAATACAACAGGGTCTTTGCCAGCTTCAGCAATCATACCCATTGCAACCCCACCGATCATACATTTAACAGGAACACCTGCGTTCATCAAAGCCATTGAGCTTCCGCAAGTTGATGCCATTGATGTAGAACCGTTTGATTCAAGGATATCAGAAGTTACTCTGATTACATAACCGAATTCTTCTGCTGTTGGAAGAGCAGGAATGTTCGCACGTTCTGCCAACGCTCCGTGACCAACTTCACGTCTTCCTGGGCCTCTCATAGGCTTAACTTCACCTACAGAAAATCCTGGGAAGATGTATTTATGCATATATCTTCTTTCAGTTTGAGGATCAACTCCGTCAAGTTCTTGTTTCATTCCTGGACCTGCAAGAGTAGCTACAGAAAGTGCTTGAGTTTGCCCTCTTGTAAATACCGCTGAACCGTGAGCTCTTGGAATAACTCCAACTTCGCACCAGATAGGACGAACTTCTTCAGGTTTTCTTCCGTCAGCTCTAACGCCTTCATCAGTAATCATTGCTCTCATAACTTTTTTCTCTAAAGTTTTAAATTCTTCAGAAACAAAGTCGATTCCTGTTTCATCCATCATTTGGTGAATTTTGTGATCTTCAGGAAGTTCTTCTATTTTTGCTTTAACAGCTTTTTTCGCTGCATCAAGTTTTTCTTGTCTGTAAGCTCTGTCAAAGTTGTGGTAAGCATCATATACAGCATCATAAGCAACTTCTTTAATCATAGCTGCAAGTTCTGATGTGTCATAAGGGTTTGTGAATTCTTGTCTTTCAACGCCACATTCTTTTGCAAATGCTAATTGAGCTTCGCATTGTTTTTTGATTTCAACTTGTGCAAATTCAACAGCTGCCATAATATCGTCTTCTGTTACGAATTTGCATCCTGCTTCAACCATTATAACTGAATCTGCAGTACCTGAAACAACGATGTCCAAGTCTGATTTGTCAGCTTGATGGTGAGTTGGGTTAGCAATCAATTGTCCGTCAAGACGAGATACTCTTACCGCACCGATAGGCCCTTCAAAAGGAGCGCCTGAAAGCATAAGAGCAAAAGATGCTCCCAACATTGCAAGTGTATCAGGTTGATTTTCTTGATCATAGCTGAATAATTGAGCTACGATTTGGATATCATTTCTATAACCTTTAGGGAATAAAGGTCTGATTGGTCTGTCAATAAGTCTTGAAACAAGAATAGCTTTATCGCTTGATCTTCCTTCTGAACGGTTGAAGCCCCCAGGGATTCTTCCAATTGCAGACATTCTTTCTTCATAATCAATTAAAAGAGGGAAAAAGTCTATTCCTACTCTTGGTTCTTTTGAAACAGTTGCGTGAACAAAAAGCATTGTGTCGCCACAACGTATTGTTACGGAGCCGTTTGCAGAATTTGCATACTTTCCTGTTTCGACTTCAACGGTTTTGCCGCCGATTTCGAATTGTGTTTTTTTTACGTCTACCATTTTTTTCCTTTCTTACCCGAGATAGCCTGTTTTTCTGTCTTCCGGGTAGATGCGCGCGCTGCGCGCCCTTTTGTTATACATTTCACTTTTATATGATAATTATATAATAAACATGTAAAAATATAGAATTTTACCCGTTTTTATGTAAAGATATTACTTGTAAGATAAAATGTGATTGAGGGATTATGAGCGCCGAAGAATCTATGAAATTAAAAGATACCGTATCGAAAGATGCATTTAAATATGGTTATTTGTTAAAAAGAATTTTTCCATATTTAAAAACTGTAATGTTTAGAGCAGTTTTGGGAATTTTGATTGCAATTCCTTTGGGACTTTTAGACGGGGTTACGGCGATTGCCTTGAAACCTTATCTCGATTACGTTATAAACGGTGATCCTGAAGCTACTTTCACGCTTGTTTTAAATTATAATTTGTGGGGACATGTTATAGGTTTTCCTAATATGGTTTTCCACACTCAGCATTTCTGGGCAACAATTATTCCTCCCGGTATAGTTGCGTTTGCCGTTATACAAGGCGGTTTAAAATATGCAAACAATTACTTGACAGATTGGACAGGCTGGAAGGTTTCAAACAATTTGAAAGCTGATTTGTTTAAAAAACTCACTTCTTTGGATTCAAAATTTTACGATATAAATTCATCAGGGCTTGTTATTGCCAGATTTTTGAGTGATCCTGATGCTGCATCAAGAAATATTATAGATAATGTTAAAACTTTTATGACTGCAATATTTGGAATTCTTGGTTTGGTTACTGTTCTTTTGTACACGGCTTGGAAGCTTGCAATAATTGGGGTAACTGTTCTTGGAATTGCGATGTTGCCGATTGCATTAATAAGAAAAAAAATTAAATCCGTTTCTAATGACACAATGGTTGTCGGTGGCGGAATGAATACAAATTTCAACGAAACTTTTTCAGGAAATAAAATAATGTCAGCGTACAATTTGCAAAAAGACAGAAATGATTTGTTTGAACTGCAGTTGTCGCAACAGTTTGGGCTTGCGATGTCTTTGACAAAAAGAGCAGGCTGGCTTTCTCCGATTATGTATTTTATTTCTGCATGCGGAATCGCAATTGTAATGGCTTACGGAAACCATTTGATTATGTCAGGAGAGTTGACAAGCGGAAGTTTTGCGGCTTTTGTAACTTCTTTGTTGCTTCTTTACAAACCTGTAAAAGGACTTGGACAGACTTTGACGAACTTGCAGGGAACTTTTGTTGCTATGGGCAGATCTTTTGAGTTATTTGATTTAATTCCCGAAATCAAATCAGAGCCTGATTCTATTAAACTAACTGAATTTAGAAATAAAATCGAATTTAAAAATGTTTCTTTTGAATATGAAAAAAATATTCCTGTTTTGAAAAATTTGAATTTATCTGTGAATAAAAACGAAACAATTGCGCTTGTTGGAAATTCAGGCGGTGGTAAGAGCACTGTGGTCAATTTGATTCCTAGATTTTACGATGTAAAATCGGGTTCTGTTGAAATTGACGGAGTGGATTTAAGAAGATTTGATTTGGCATCTTTAAGAGAAAATGTTTCTTTTGTCTTTCAGGACAATTTCCTTTTCTCGGGAACAATAAAAGAAAATATTTTGATGGGAAATAAACAGGCGACAGAAGAAGAGCTTGCAAGAGTTGTAAAAATGGCTCACTTGGAGGATTTTATAATGACTCTTGAAAAAGGTTTGGACACTGAGCTTGGTGAGCGTGGAACTACTCTTTCTGGCGGGCAAAGACAACGTGTTGCAATCGCAAGGGCAATGATTAAAAATGCTCCAATTGTAATTCTAGATGAGGCAACATCAGCTCTTGACAACCAATCTGAGGCTGTTGTTCAAAAAGCGCTTGATAACTTGATGCAGAATAAAACAGTTTTTGTAATAGCTCACCGACTTTCGACGATTAAAAATGCTGATAGAATAGCGGTCATAAACGAAGGGGAGCTTGCCGAACTTGGTTCGCACGACGAGCTGATGCAGATTGAAGAAGGAAAATATAAACATCTTTATGAAATGCAATTTTCAAAAAACGAAATTGCTGCTGTAGAATAAAATTTGTTAATTAGCAAATTTTATTTTCAGGGGTTTTATACAAATAATGATAGTATCAACCTCTCAAAAGTTTAATAATTCTTTCGGTTCAAGAAATATTCCGATAATGCCTTTTGAAATTAAAACCCCAAAAGGGAAACTGTTTGTGCAGGAAATGAGCCTTGGGGATTTCAAAAATAATGGTGATTTTCAGGAATTATCAAAATTTTTTATTGACAATTTCATTGACGGCTCCACCGATCCCGGTTGGAAGTGGTATTTAAATCCTAAACATGAAAGCGGGTACAAGAATCGAATCAAACGATTTTCAATTTTTTGTAAGGAATTATTTAAAAATGACGACGGAAATACAACTTTTCTCGTCGCAAAAGACAAGCAAAATAAAATAAAAGCGGGGGCAATTTCTTGTACTTGTGATGAATTACCGCCTTTTGTCAATAATTCAAATATTTTTTATCTTGATTCTTTGGCAGTAGACAAAAAATATCGCAACAACGGGGTAGGAAAAACTCTACTCGAAAAAACTTTAACAACATCAAAAGGGTATACTGATGCGGTTTTAACCGGATATAACAAGGCTGTACCGCTTTATAAAAAACTCGGGTTTAAAAATCTGCAAGAAATCGGATTCCAAAATAAAGATGTTAAGAAAATTTGGGATATTGTAAGGGAAGATAGGGATGATATTCCAAGACATACTCAACTTATGACAAAAGTTTTAGATGAAAAAGCGTCAAGATGGTGGGAAATTTAAACAAATAAGTTAAATAGTTAAATTTAGATTGATTCGACAAGTATAATTTATTTTCATGTTATGATAAGCCCAAGAATAGAGATTAAGGAGAGATAAAATGGTTGAAGTAAAGCCTTTGAATGCAATTGTTTATAATCAGGAAAAAGTGGATATAAACAAAGTTATAGCCCCGCCTTACGATGTTATATTGGACGATTACAGAGAAGAATTGTATAACAGAAGCGATTATAATATTGTAAAATTAATTCTTGCAAAAGGTTCAAAGGATTTAGCCGATGAAAATAACCGTTATAATGAGGCTGCGCGTAATTTTAACAAGTGGCTTGATGAAAAAGTGTTAATAAAATTGGATAAACCATGTATTTTATATCTTGTGCAAAGATACACAACCGAAAACGGAAAAAAAATAGAGAGAAAAGGGTTTATCGCAAGAAATAAAATCGAAGATTTTTCAACAAAAAAAATTCTTCCGCACGAATTTACTATGGGCGGGCCAAAAGAAGACAGGCTAAACCTTACAAAAGCTTGTGAAGCTAATTTTTCTCAGATTTTTATGGTTTATTCCGATCCGCAAAAATTAATTGACTCTGCGGTGGATTTGTCCACTCCGTTTATAGATGTTTTTGATGACAACGGGGTAGAAAATATTGTCTATAAAATTGAAGATGAAAAAACTTTAAATCTAATAGAAGAAGTGATGAAAGATAAAACCCTTTTAATCGCAGACGGGCACCATCGTTATGAAACAGCGCTTAATTACAAAAATTTCTGCTCAAAAAATTCTTCTGAAAACTCTGACGGAATAAATCCTGTAGATTATGTTATGAGCTACTTCACAAATTTAGATGATGATAATCTAATCGTTTTTCCGACACACAGAATTATCACAAAATGGATTGAGCCTTATGTTCTGCTTGAAAAAGTTAAAAAATACTTTGATGTTCAAGAGATTCAATTCAACGGCAAAACCAAAGCAAACGCTAAAAAAGAATTTTTGCAAAAGATTGAAGATGAGAGTCAAAAACAAGTGTCGATGGGGCTTTATATGAAAAATGTAAACAAGTTTTATGTCCTTTCTTTAAGAGAAAACGTTGATTCTATTTTGGATGAATACAGTGTTCCAGATGTTTTGAAAACTCTTGATTTAACAATTTTGCACAAGGTTTTGGTTACAAAAGAGTTTGGATATACAGAAGAAGAGCAAATGGCCCAAGATGGCATAAAATATATTAAACAAGAAGCGGAAGCTTTTGATTTAATAGATTCAGGTCAGGCAGAGGCTTCTTTTATAATGGCTTATCCAAAAATAAATGACATAAAAGAGATTTCACAAGCAGGTTTCAGGATGCCGCAAAAATCGACTTATTTTTATCCTAAATTGCTTTCAGGGCTTGTGATAAATCCTTTAAAATAAATTTTTATTTATCGCTGGAATTCTTGATATCATAGTGTTCCCAGCCAAAATTAGGATAGATTTTTTTCAATCTTTCCCAATCAATTATGACTTGGCCTTTGCCTTTTGAGTAGCGCTCCGCCCATCCGACAAGCAGGTCGATAATTGAGTGATCGGCTGTGTTTGTGTTCTTGAAAGTTATTGCAACTTTTTTTGAAGGTTCAATATTTTCGATGATTTCAGCGATTTGAGGAAGTCTTAAAAAAGTCAGATTTCCTGTAATTTGTATGTCAATTTCGTTTTCGTCAATATTTCTGCAAACTTTTATGTCAAATTCTGTTAGTTTGTATAAACTTTTTACAACTCCTGCGAAAAGCCCGATTAAAATTCCTTCAAGAAGGTTTGTAGAGAGAATTGCAACTATCGTAACCATAAAGATTACAAACTCGCCCTTGCTTATTCTGTATATGTTTTTCACTGCTTCAAAATTAATCAATTTGTAACCAGTATAAACCAGTATGGCAGCAAGACTTGCCGCAGGAATAAATTTAAAAATAAAAGGAATTGCTGTTACAAAAATCAGAATCCAGATTCCGTGCATAATTGTTGACATTCTGGTTCTTGCACCTGTTTGAATGTTTGCAGCGCTTCTTACGATAACTCCCGTGATAGGAATTGCACCGATGATTCCAGCTATAGAATTACCGATTCCTTGGGCTAATATTTCTTTGCTGTAGTCAGTTTTGTATAAAGTTGTCATTTTATCAAGCGCGGTTGACGTTAAAAGAGTTTCTGCGCTTGCAATAAAAGCTATACTTAATGCATCCAGAAAAAAGTCTTTGTTAAAAAGATTGTGCAATTCTGTAATAGGTAAAAAATTCATACTTTGAAAGATGTTGCCTGAAATTGAAATATATTTTATCGGAAGATGAAATATAAAAGAAACAATTCCTACCAAAACAACAGCAACAAGAGTCGCAGGAATAAGTTTGTATTTTTTAGGCAAATATTCCCACAAAAGAATAATCGCAATTGTTATAAGACCTATCAGAGCTGCAATATGGTGAGTTGTTCCGTCTATGTTGAAAATTCCGTTTGAAAAAAGAGACGGTAAATGTTTCAAGTTTTCAAAAAAAGTTTTTTTCGGTGTCGCATCAAGCATAATATAAAGCTGACTGAAAAGAATTGAAACTCCTATTCCAGAAAGCATACCCTGAATTATCGCAGGAGAAATTGCTCTAAACCAATGACCTAGTTTGAACAAACCAAATGCAATTTGCATTAATCCCGCAAGAAGAACTATTATTCCAAGTGCTTGTATTCCTTGCATTTGGATTATTTCATGAACAATTATAATAAGACCGGCAGCAGGGCCGCTAACTTGAAGTGGCGAACCCGAAAACGAGCCTACGATTATCCCGCCGATAATCCCTGATAAAATTCCGGCTTCAGGCGGTAAACCTGATGCAACTGAAATCCCTACACACAGAGGTAAGGCGACTAAAAACACTACTAATGATGCGAAAAAGTCTTTTTTGAAATTCACAATGAATTTTGCGAAGTTAAAGTTGATATTACCTCTAAAATCAATATGGGGCATCGGCTTTCTCCTCAAGTTATATTCAATTCTAATATACCATAAAAATATTATAATTAAAGGGTTAAGGCTGAATTTTGGGATGATTTTTTTTCATTAAATAAACTAGATAATGCGACAATAACTTTTTGTTTTTCTTGTGTTACAATGGTTGAAAACGTATATCGGTTTACACTTTTTTATAGGAGAAAGTTTATGAACAATAGAATTAAAACAATAATTTTGACCGCGATAATTTCAGTAGGACTTGGATTGGGTACAAGCGCAGCGGTAAAAAATGCTAAAACTCAAACTCCTGTAACAATGAGCAGTAAAATTGAATCACAGATGAAAGCGTCCAATTCAGCTTATCAGGTAGTAAATTCTTTGGATGTGGTTGCGCATCCTGCAAAATATTTAAATAAAAAAATTACAATCAGAGCAAAATTCGATAAATTTTCAACTCTTGGACTTGACTACAAGCCGGCTTTCAAAAGCTCTGAAAAATATATAACTTTTTTGATTAAAAGAGATGATGTTATAAACCATACAGTGCCTCTTTCAGAGATGAAAAATTTTCTTATAAAAGAAGAAGCTGAAAAACATATAGATTTAAAATCAGGTGATTTGATTGAATATAGCGGAACCGTTTTTTCTACAGCACTCGGCGATGTTTGGGTGAATGTAGATTATTTTAATGTACTTAGCCAAAAAACTAAGGGAGAAACTTCCCCTAAAAAATAGATGAAAAAAAATTAATATTAGTGTAAAATTATATTGGACACTAATGTTTTGGAGTTGGAAATGGACCAAAAAGATGTTTTTTTAACTATACACGGGCATTTTTATCAGCCGCCCAGGGAAAATCCTTGGCTGGAATTTGTAGAACTCCAAGACAGTGCATCGCCTTTTCACGACTGGAACGCAAGAATTAACAGCGAATGTTATAATCCCAATTCAGTCTCAAAAATCGTCGATAACAGAAACAAAATTCTTGATGTGGTAAACAACTACGAACTTATGAGTTTCAACTTCGGTCCGACTTTGCTTTCTTGGATGGAAGAATATGCTCCCTTGGCCTATGAAAGAGTCATAAAAGCAGATATCGAAAGCGTTCAGGAACACAACGGGCATGGAAACGCTATTGCACAAGTATATAACCACATGATAATGCCGCTTGCAAACGAAAAAGACAAGCTGACACAAGTTGCTTGGGGAATCAAAGATTTTGAGACCCGTTTCGGGAGAAAACCCGAAGGGATGTGGCTTGCTGAAACAGCTGTGGATGATGATTCTTTAAGAATTTTAGAAGAAAACGGCATCAAATTTACAATTTTATCTCCGTATCAAGCCCAAAAAATCAGAACAATAGGCGAAGAGAGCTGGTCGGACGTAAGTTGGGGAAACATTGACCCCGCAAGAGTATACAGATATTTTATAAAATCAGCACCCGGAAAATTTATAGACCTTTTCTTCTATGACGGCGCGATTTCAAAATCAGTCGCTTTTGATGAAATTTTAAAAGACGGAAACAAATTTATAAGAAGACTAAAAGAGGGAGTTTCGACTACAAGAAACTACTCTCAGCTGATAAATATAGCAACTGATGGCGAAAGCTACGGTCACCACACAAAATTCGGCGATATGGCTTTATCTTATGTTTTGAGAGTCAGAGCAAAAGAAGAAGGCTTTGTTATAACAAATTACGCAGAATATTTAGAAAAAGCGCCAGCTCAAATGGAAGTTGAGATAAAGCAGTCATCTTCTTGGAGCTGTTTTCACGGCGTAGGCAGATGGAAAGAAGACTGCGGATGTTCAACCGGCGGACACCCAGGCTGGAACCAAAAATGGAGAAAGCCTCTAAGAGATGCTCTTGATTATTTGCGCGATGAGCTTGTCGTAATTTTTGAAAAAGAAAGTAAAAAATATTTTTCTAAAAATTGCTGGGATGTGAGAAACTCTTACATAGACGTTATTTTAGACAGAAACGAAAGAGTCATTAAAAAGTTTCAAAAAGAAAATTTTCTTTCGGATTTGGCAGAAGAGAAAAAAGTTCGCGCTATGGAACTTCTCGAAATCCAACGTCAGGCAATGCTTATGTACACAAGTTGCGGCTGGTTTTTCTCTGAAATTTCAGGGATTGAAACAACACAAATTATGAAATACGCGGCAAGAGCGATTCAATTGGCACAAGTTTTTTGCAAAAAAGATTTGGAAAAGAAATTTTTGGAGCTGCTGCAAGAAGCCAAAAGTAATTTCCCTGAATTTGGAACAGGTAAGGATATTTACGAAAAATTTGTTAAACCTGCAATTGTTACGACCAAACAAATTGCAAGTTTATGGGCCGTGTCTTCTTTATATAGAGATTTTGAAGACGAAGAAGATCTTTACTGCTATAAAATAAGAAAAGAATCTTATAAAAAAGTTCAAAAAGGAACAGCAAAATTAATCATTGGCCACATCGAAATTCAGTCAAAAATCACGCTTCAAAAATCGAACGTAATGTTTGCTCTTGTTCAGTATTCAGGTGGTGATTTCCACTGTACGATTAAAGAATTCAGCGATGATTTGGAATATACAAATATTCAAAAAGAATTGTTCAGAATATTTATGCTAAATCCGCTTACAGAAATAATAAGGGCATTAGATGAGTATTTTGGAAAAGAATATTTCACTTTGAAAGATATTTTTATCGAAGAAAGAAGAAAAATTCTTGAAACTATGCTTAAAGGAAAAATGTCAAAATTTGCTCAAATGTATCAGGAAATGTATTCTGAAGGTAAAAGTTCAATTTATCAAATGCAAAATCTCGGGCTTAAAATTCCTGATGAATTTAAAATATCCGCTGGATATTCCCTCAGCAAACAATTCAACGATTTGATTGCAAATTCAAATGGTTTTATTGATCATGACGTGATTCAACAAGCTATGGATATTAATTTTGAAGTCAAAAAAATCGGGATAGAAATTGACAAGGCTCAAACAAACAAAATTTTCAGCCAAAAAATAACCCAAAATATTTCAAGACTTGCGCAAAATATGGAAGCACAGCAAGCTGAAGCTGTTTTAGAATTATTTGAAAACGTAGAGAAGTTGGAGCTTAACGTCGATATTGCAGAGGCGCAAAATATTTATTTTGCAAAAATTTTCTCTGAGCTTGGCGATATAATAAAAAATATGGATAAGACAACCAAGTCTAATGATAGAAATTTTGTTATGGTAATTTTGGAGATAGGCAAAAAACTCAATATAAACACGGATTTTTTCAAAAATCTTCTCGATAAAACTCTTCTTTCATAACTATTTAAAAGAATAGAATTTAACCATTTTTCTTTTTTGTGGGATAATAATTTTGGTTAATTTTTGGGAGAAAGAGATGGAAAAAGATATCAAAATTTATATCGCAGGTCACAGAGGGCTTGTCGGGAGTGCTATAACAAAAGAATTTGAACAAAAGGGTTATACAAATATTATCGGAAGAACCCACAGCGAACTTGATTTGACAGATGCTTGTGCTGTCGAAGAATTTTTTGCAAAAGAAAAACCGCAATGGGTTGTTTTGGCGGCTGCAAAAGTCGGTGGAATTTATGGAAACAGCACTTATCCTGTAGATTTTATGTTGGAAAATTTAAAAATTCAGAATAATATAATTGAAAACGCATACAAAACAGGGGTAAAAAAGCTTTTGTTTCTTGGTTCTAGCTGTATTTATCCAAGAGAAACCCCTCAGCCGATGAAAGAAGAGTATCTTTTGACTTCTCCTCTTGAAAAAACGAATGAACCTTATGCGCTTGCAAAAATTTGTGGAATAAAGCTTTGCGATGCTTATAACAGACAATACGGAACAGATTATATTTCGGTGATGCCTTGCAATTTGTATGGGCTTAATGATAATTACCACCCTAAAAATGCGCATGTTTTGCCGATGTTAATAAGACGCTTCCATGAGGCAAAAGAAGAAGGCTTAAAAGAAGTTGTGGTTTGGGGAACCGGCACTCCGAAACGTGAGTTTATGTATGCGGGCGACTTGGCAAGTGCCGTTGTTTATTTGATGGAAAACAAATCAGCAAAAGAAATCGGGGAATTTGTTAATATTGGAACAGGCGATGAGATTACTATCTGGGAGCTTGCGAATTTGGTAAAAAAAGTTGTCGGATACGAAGGCGAGCTTGTTTTGGACAAAACAAAACCTGATGGCACTATGAGAAAGACAATGGATGTTTCTAGGATTAAATCTTTGGGCTGGAGCGCAAAAGTTTCGATAGAAGAAGGGGTTAAAATAGCTTATCAGGATTTTTTGAACAATAGCGATATCCGTTTAGCTTAAATTTTGGAGAAAAAAATGATAAAAAATATATTAAAAGAACTGAAAGAGCACGCACCATTTACTTTTCTGGGAGCATTTTCGGGGATAATAATATTTTTTCTTTTAAAAAACATTCCAAATTCAATTTCATACAAATTGTTTTATACGTTTCATCCGTTGCATGTGTTTTTGAGTGCGTTTGTGACGGCTGCTATGTTTAAAATTCACGACAAAAAGGCTAATTGGATAAAAATTCTCATAATCGGGTTTGTAGGCTCTGTCGGAATCGCAACGGTAAGTGATTCTATTATTCCATATATCGGTGAAACCATTTTGCATCTGCCAAACAGAGAGATGCATTTAGGGTTTATTGAGGAATGGTATATTGTCAATCCTATTGCTATTTTAGGAATTTTGCTTGCAATGTTTATTCCGAAAACAAAAGTCCCGCATATGGGCCATGTTTTTGTAAGCACTTGGGCTTCTTTATTTCACGTCATGATGTCAATAGGCGGACAGGTTGGGATTTTAACTTATTTGGCGATTCTTTCGCTTTTATTTATAGCGGTTTGGGTCCCTTGTTGTGTGAGCGATATTGTTTTCCCTATGTTGTTTATAAAGGATTGTCCTCCTCATTGTATGTGCTGTGGGGGTAATGAAGAGGTTGAAAATGTCTAAAATAGAAATAATTGTAAATGGAAAAAATATTCAAATAGAGCAAAATTCAACAATTGAACAACTTTTAATTGAAAGAAATGTCACGGGAAAAATGTTTGTTGTTGAAAAAAATAAAAAAATTATTCAAAAACAAGATTATGACAAAGAATTTCTTAAAAATGGCGATAGCATAGAAATAGCAGGCTTTTTCGGAGGAGGCTAAATTTGTTCCTTTGAAAAACCCTGCTTAATCTATTTTTGTTTATTTATAAATTTTGGTTTATTGTTTCCTTTTGAAAGCAAAGCGTATGCAGCGAGTCCAAAAGCAGATGCTGCTATCAGAATTTTTGCTGTGTTAGGAAGTTTAACTTTTTCGATTTTATCGTACAACCTTTGGATAGCATTTCTTTTCTTCTTTTTTGCCCCTGCAAATCCGTTTTTCAACGCATCTATTGGCAACCTAATCCATTCACCTCTTCTTGCAAGAGTAATTGTGCCATCAGAAAGAAGAGCGGAGCCGCCTGTTGTGTTATTGCTCAAGCTCACAGCTTTGTCACACACAACGTCAAAATTATTTGCTTTTCTAAGCCTGTTGCAGGTGTCGTCTGTACCAACGCGTTTGTCTATGAATTTCAGAATCAAATCTTTCATTCCGTTAGCTTCAAACAAATCTTTAGACTGTTTGACTCTTTCGTCAAGCCCCATTGCAAGCGGGCCTGAAACTACGTATAGGTTTGCGCCTTTGTTGATTCTTGTGATTGCATGCAGTGCCAATGTGTCTGCATAGGCTTCGACTGCTTCTTTTGAAGCTTTGTTAAATTGCGGGATTGATTCTTTTTTGATTTTTAAAATAGTGTTTTCTGAGTTTTTGTTTACGACTTCATATAAGTTTGTTTTCAATAAAGTGTCGATTGCTTTTGAGTGTTTTACGTTGTCCAATTTCACTTGTTCTTGGGTCGCCATTTGAGCAACACCTGTGTCTGTAAGGGTTTTAATCAATTCAGCATCCTGAAGCCCAAGCCCTTTTGCGTAGTTTTCGATTACGGAACCTGTTGATGCACCCAATTTACCCAATCGTTTTTCTTTTCCTGATTTTGGGTCAAAATAAAGATCGTGACTGCTTTCGTTAGTTTCTATATCGACGATCGCATCTTCTTTCATTTTTATATCTACAGCCCCAAATCCGCCACCTGTTTGAACCGCAACCGCGTGGAATCCTTTTGAAGCTCTTTGTGAATATTCAGGATGTTGGAAGATTTTTTGCGCAATTCCTATCCCTGTTCCTGCCAAATCCTTGCAAGGAACAAAATCTGTTGCGGCATTGAATGAACTTGCAAGTTCTATTTTGCCCATTGCTTTTATTTCAGGAATTATTTCGTCAAGAGAAACATCTGTTAATGATTTTCCGTCAAGAGTTTTTAAGTTTGCCATAAATAAGGCTTTTTTACCTTGGACTGTTCCTGGAAGCATTACTACCAAACCTTTTAAGGCTTTTTCTTCAGGGGAGAGCACATTCCATATAGCTGAATTTTGTTTGAGTTTAGTCAAATCTTTAATCATTTTGTTTCGCTCAGCATCAAGCAGATGATTTTGTTCAAGTTGTTTTGAAATTTTTTCAATATCTCTTTCCATCAAGCTGCCAACATCAACTGCCGTCGCGACTCTTTTTATAAAATCTTTGTTGTCCACAAATCCTTGTGTATCAGGGTTTAGCACTCCGGTGTATTCAAATAAGTCTTTTCCATTGTTGTCTTGGACAAGAATTTTTAAAGATCCGCCTTTGTTGCTTGCTCCTATGTCAAAAATCTCTCTACTTTTAAAAGAAACCTCGGGCTTGGAAAAATTATCCTTATAGGCCATTTTCCCAGATTTTTTTTCAGGAGTTATTGCAGGAATTCTCATAACCTCACCTCTCGTTATTAATTGCCCCGTCACAAAACCAAGTGTTGTTAATTTTGCTTTTTATATAGAAAACACCAAAATAAATTTTTTTGCTAGTAGTAAAAAAATTTATTTTAATAAAAATTTACACGGATTTGAGTGTATTGAGGATTTCTAATTCAGTTTTTCCTTTATAGTCTATCTTTGAGGAAGTTATTGGCTGTTTGTAGTCATTTTTGTTGATTGAGCGCCCTTCAACAATTACAGAAGGCGGCAAAATAGACCATTTGTACAAAGCTGTTGACATTCTTTTGTAGAATTTATCCAACCAGGCTATTTTTTGTTCTTTTGAAACTTTTTCTTTTGTTTCGAACAAAAAAGTGCTGTTTAGCATATCCAAATAACTTTCGTGTTTGTTTTCTATTCTCCAAATAACTTCGTCCATAAATTCGTAAGGCATAAGTGCTTCTTCTGCTTTAAGCGGTTTTCCTGTTTTTGGATTTATCGCAAGTTCAGCTCCCGGAGGTTTTAAGATGACTGCATCAGGAATTGCATTTTTACTTTCTCTGTTTTTGTTTAACCATCTTGCGAGTGCAAAAAGTTTTGTTTTCGGGACATCTGCAATAGGCGCAAAACCTCCCGACATATCGCCGTTGATTGTTGCATAACCCATATAAAGCTCGGATTTGTCAGAAGTTGCAATAGGAATTGTGGAGGAAAATTCGTTTGCAATTCCCCAAAGAAGTGTGGCTCTTGAGCGTGCTTGAACGTTGTCTTGCACAAAAGATTTTTCAAACCTGTTTCCGTTCCAATCTTTTTCAACTACGTTGAAAAGCGGGTTCAATTGATCGTTTATAGTCGTGACCATTTCTTTTATAGGCGCCACCGCAAAATTTATTCCAAGATTTTGTGCTAATTTTTTGGCATCATCTTTGCTTTCTTGGCTTGTAATTTTTGAAGGCATGCTTACACCAAAGACGTTTTCTGCTCCGAGTGCATCTGCCAATAAAACTGCCGAAACCGAAGAATCTAGCCCGCCAGAAAGACCTAAAACAGCTCTTTTCAGTCCGTTTTTTCTAAAATAATCGCTTATTCCTTGGATTATTGTTTTGTAAGTCCTTTCCAAATCAGGTTCGTAATCAAGCGAGAATACTTTTTGCTCGGTTAAAGTTTTTTCCAATCCGCCGACCAGAGGTTCAATTCTTCCACCGTTTGATAAGTTAAACTTGAGAAAATCTTCTTCAAAAGATTTTGCGCGGGCTGCCAATTTTCCTTCTGAATTGTAAAATCGGCTCGAGCCGTCAAAAGAAATATCGTCAATTGCGCCAACTTGATTTACATAGACAACAGGAGTTTTATATTTTTTTGAAACAAAAGAAAGCATGTTGTGCTTTAATTGTTCTTTTTTGCTTCTTGTAGGTGAAGCCGAGCAGTTGATAATCAAGTCGGGTTTTGATTTTACAAGAATATCTACAGGGTCGTTTTTATACATAGGATTTTGGAAAAAGTCTTTGTCGTTCCAACCGTCCTCGCAGATTACAACAGCACATTTTGCTTTGTTTATTTCAATTAATCCGTCGTTTTTGATTATTTTGTCATCGCCAAAATTTCCTAAATCATCCGCGCTCTGCACTCCTGCAACAGGAGACGGCTCAAAATATCTGTAATCATTAAATTCTGAATAAGTAGGAAGCAGACATTTTCTTACAATCCCTTTGATTTTTCCTTCTCCGACAATTGCTGCCGAATTGAAGTATCTTTTACCTGTTATTTGCCCGTTTCTAGGCTCCACGAATCCGATAATCGCATGGGTTTTTGTGGTAAGTTTTGCAATTTCTTTCAACCATTTAACATTTTCTTCAACTATTACAGGATGCCTGTCGATTGTGTCCATAATCGGGTATCCCATAAGAGTAAGCTCCGAAAATATAACCAAATCGGCACATTCTTTTTCAGCTTCTTTAATGGTTTTCATTATCTTGAGGGCATTTTGCTCGACAGAACCCGGCTGGGGATTCAGCTGTGCCATTATAACATTTAAGTCTGTTTCTTTTTTCATACCAATATTTTACCATGATGAAAAAATGTTGAACAGAAGCAATAACCTTTCTGAACTGTTTTAAATAAAGAAAATCTACAAATTTTCGATTATTTCATCAACATGCCCTTTTACTTTAACCTTTGGCCATGCCTTTGTAATAAGCCCGTCTTTTATAATAAAAGTGGTTCTTTCAATCCCCATGTAGCTTTTACCGTACATTGATTTTTCTTTCCAAACTCCGAGCTTTTCAGCTAATTTATGTTCGTCATCGGAGATTAAAATAAAATTCAGTCCGTGTTTTTGTTGAAATTTTTTATGACTTTCGACATTATCAGGGCTAACCCCAATCACAGTCGCTTTGGAGGTGAGTCTGTTCATATTGTCTCTAAAGTCACAGGCTTCCTGCGTGCATCCGGGCGTGTTATCTTTCGGATAAAAATATAAAACGACCGTTCCTAAAAAATCAGCAAGATTAAAATTCTTCTCAACCCCTTCAGAATCAATACCTTTAAGTGTAAAACCTTCTAAAACATGCATAATTGAGCCCCCTTTTTAATGCTGATAACGAATTGCATTTTAACCAATAAAAAAATTTTTTTCAATCCCCTTGTGTAGAATAATAAAACAGACGCGAAAACGAAGTTTTCGCGTCTGTTTTAATTAATTTTTCGAATAATTATGCTTTTTCAGCAAGTTTATTCAAGGCAATAGAAAGTCTTGATTTTTTTCTAGATGCAGTGTTTTTGTGCAAGATGCCTTTAGAAACTGCTTTGTCACAAAGTTGATAAACTTTAGAAACTGCGCTGTTCAATGCGTCTTTGTCTTCTCCTGCGCCTAGTTCAAGAGCTTTTTTAATAGCTGTTTTGATTGATGATTTGAATGCAACGTTTTTTGCTGCATTTCTTTCAGCGACCAAAATTCTTTTCTTTGATGATTTAATATTTGCCATTGTTTTTTATCCTTCTTTTGCTTACGGGGCTAATGACTTCCCCTTTACATAAGATTTGAGAGTATTAAGATGATATAACAAATAAAAATAAAAGTAAACATGGGAAGAAACGAAAAATAGTTAAGTTTTTGTAACAAATACTTAAAAAAGTCTTAATATTTAGCAATAATTATTTTTATAGGTTTTATAACAATGTTGATTTGTGATTCGTGTTTATAAAAAGGAGTGTTGAAATGGCTGTAAGTGAAGTAAAAAATGTATCTTTTCAAGGCCGAATGGTCGTAACAGGCGAAGGAAAAAAGGTCAGAGAATTTTTTGAACGTGTTTGCGATGCGGATATGTTCGACGCTATCCACTTAGGAAAAACAAAAAAAGGTGAAGACAAGCTTCTACTTTTGACAGGAAAAGACTGGTGGAAGGCTCATTGTGACAGTTATAGATTCCCTCTCACCAAAGACGGGTTTAGAAAATACATTAAGTTTTTAAATAACGAAGCAAAAGAAAAAGGTGCAAAATTCTTCAAGTTCGACGATTTTAAAAATATTATTGCAAATAAAAAAATAAATTTAGATTCTCTTGAAATTGCAAAATAGCAATCGGTCAACTTTTTTACTTTTTTTAACATTTGTAACATTATTCTGAAGAATTAATCCTAAAGGATTATATTTTTTAGCCAACTGTGCTATATAAATTATATATAGGATTGTAAGATAATAAACAAGAGAGAAGTGAGAAGTGAGAAGTAAATAGTAATTTACAAAGCTTGAACAAAACTATATATCTCTATTCACCCTCACCCTTACAACTCACCAAATAAGAATGGAGGCAAAAATGTCAGTAGGACAATTTGTATTTATGTTACACAGCCACCTTCCTTTCTATAGAAAAGCCGGCATGTGGCCTTTCGGGGAAGAAAACCTTTACGAATGTATGGCAGAAACTTACATTCCATTGTTGAATGCGATTGCAGAACTTTGGGAAGAAGGAATAAAAGCTAAATTGACGGTTGGAATTACACCGGTTTTGGCAGAACAATTGAACGACGAACACCTAAAAGATGGTTTTTGCAAATTCTTAGATGATAGAATCGAGGCAATCGGAGAAGATTTGGAAAGATATCCTGATCCTGCGGTTGCACACTCACAACATTTAAAATACTTGGCAAAATATTACTTTGACTGGTTTAACCATATCAAAGATACTTATGTTAACAAATACGGACGTGATGTAATAGGCGCGTTCAAAAAATATCAAGAGCTAGGTTGCATAGAAATAACTACCTCAGGTGCAACTCACGGATTTTCACCGCTTTTGGCAACTGATAACAACCTTAATGCGCAGTTCAAAGTTGGACAAGACACAACAAAAAGACTTTTTGGGCAAAAAGCTTGCGGTGCTTGGCTTCCTGAATGTGCATACAGACAAGGTTATGAGTATACAGGAAAAGACGGAAATAAAAAATGGCGCCCTGCAATTGAAGTTACGCTTCAAAATAACGATATTGAATATTTCTTCACAGAATCCCACGTTATCGAGGGCGGAAATTCTATCGGAAATCGCCGTGTAGTTGGAGTTTACGGAAATATTGAATATATTCCGCTTCCAGAGCGTGAAGCTACAGGTTATGACACATATTCGGCTTATTGGCTTCCGGACGCACAAGTTGCGGTAATGGGAAGAAACGAAAGAGCAGGCTATCAAGTTTGGTCAGCAGCCGATGGATATCCGGGCGACGGCGTATTCAGAGAGTTCCACAAAAAAGACGACAAATCAGGCGGTCATTACTGGAGAGTAACTTCACCTACAGCAGATTTAGGTGATAAAATGCTTTATGATCCTGTTTTGGCACTTAATAAAATCAACGAAAATTCTGATCACTACACTACATTGATTTATCATTTGTTGAATGACCACAAATTGGCAACCAACAAAGAAGGTCTTGTAATGGTGTCATTCGATACTGAATTGTTCGGGCACTGGTGGTTTGAAGGTGTCGAATTCATCAAACAAGTTATTAGAAAGCTTAATAATTATATCCCTGATGTTGAAAGAATGACGGCTTGTGAATACTTGCACGCTCACCCTCCAACAGAAGCTATTCAAATTCCTGAAAGCTCTTGGGGACAAGGCGGACACTTCTGGGTATGGCAAAACCATTTGACAGAGTGGATGTGGCCGATTATTCATTCTTGTGAGAAAAGAATTACAGAAATTGCTTCAAAATATGAGCAAATCCCTTCTGATAAACTTCTCCACAGAGCACTTAATCAACTTGCGAGAGAAAATCTCTTGTTGCAATCTTCTGACTGGCCTTTCTTGATTACGACTTGGCAGGCAAAAGATTACGCAACAGATAGATTCAGAGAACACGTCGAAAGATTCGAAAAATTGGCTGATATGATTGATGCAAATTCAATTGATGACGCTTATTTGAAAGATGTAGAATCTATAGACAATTGTTTCTCAACTATTGACTACAGGGTGTATCTGCCGATTGAAGAAGGAAAGATTCCTCAACAAGAAGCAAAATTAGCACCGCTTTATAACGACTAAAGGTTGGTCTCTGCACATAAAGGATGCGGCTCAAAACTTCGTTTCGAGCCGCATTTCTGTTGTTTTTTTGCTATAATTTTCATTATGAATATAACAGCGGGAAAATTTAAAGGAAGAAAAGTTATTGTGCCTGATGAAAAAATTGTTCGCCCGACGCTTTCAAAAGCAAGGGAAGGGATTTTTAACGTACTTTTTTCCATAATAGATTTTGAGAACAAGACTTTTTTAGATATGTTCGCAGGCTCTGGAATAATGGGACTAGAGGCCTTATCGAGAGGGTTTGAAAAAGTTGTTGCGGTGGAAAAAA
The DNA here is from genome assembly GCA_023395735.1 of Cyanobacteria bacterium OH_SFB_17. Classification (GTDB taxonomy): domain Bacteria; phylum Cyanobacteriota; class Vampirovibrionia; order Gastranaerophilales; family Gastranaerophilaceae; genus JAEWYI01. The sequence goes on along the minus strand of JAEWYI010000076.1, from coordinate 9,320 downwards.
ATATAAAAGTTGTAAAAATTTTAAAAGAAAATTATAATAAGATTGGGTTGAAGGAAAACCTGATAGTCGGGGACTGTTTAAAGAAAAAAATTTCTGAACAGTTTGACGTAATTTATATTGATCCTCCTTATTTTAGCGGAATTTATGAACAAGTTTTAGAAAAAATTCAAAACGAAAATTTATTGGCAAAAGATGGAATAATTATTTTAGAGCATGTTGTAGATGTTGATTTTCAAGGTTTTTCTGTCTTGAAACAAAAGAGCTATTCTAACAAAACAATAACTTTTTTGAAACAATAGCATTGTTATTTTTAAATAAAACAGTTTTTAAATAGTAAGATGATAGGTTGTTTTAAGGTGTTACTTTTTTCTATTTTATTCTGCGCTACAGGCAATTTATAAAAAGGTTTAAAAATTTATAATTCAAAACTTCCAAGCTTCTAAAACTCTAAACTTCAAACTTACTTTTTCTTCCGAAACCTTTTACACATGAATCTGTTTTGCTTCAGCGACAGGCTAATTTGTGAAAAGCTATTTGCGTAGTAAAATTCCAATTCCCGCAATGAAGTAATTTTTTATTTCAGCAAATGAGCGGATATTAAGCAGTGAGCGGAATATAAACCAAGGTCGAAGGTAAAATCTTCTGATTGCTTCTTTGTGGAGTTCAAATACTCTTTCTTTGGATAAAAAATGGGTTTTGACTACGGGATAAAAATAGGCATCTTGATAAGAGCATCCGTCGTTAAGGAGCCCGTGCTCTTTGGCATATTTGCAAAAACGTGTTCCCAACAGCGGGGTTGCGGTGTAGAAGCTAATGAAGTCACTGTCTAGTTCTATCGCAAATCGGATGGTTTCTTCGATTGTATCTTCGTCATCCCAAGGCAGACCGATAACAAAGTAGTTATAGATTTTGATTTTCGCTTTTTTAAATATTTTGACTGTGTCTCTGACCTGATCGATGGTGATTTTTTTACCGATTTTGTCAAGAACAAATTGGGAGCCGCTCTCTACTCCGATGCTAACTAGTCTGCAGCCTGATTTGTACATCAAGTCTGCCATTTCTTCGTCTGCGGTATCGGCTCTTGTGTTGGATGACCAAGTTATTTTAAGTCCGCTTTCAATAATTTTTTTGCATAAATCGATTGTCCATTCTCTGTCGAAGTTAAAAATATCTGACCAAAAGAGGAAGTTTTTAATTTTGTATTTTTCTACGCATTCTTTCATTTCTTCGATAATATTTTCAGCGCTTCTGACTCTGACTTTTGAGCCGGAGACTGGAGTTGCAAGGCAGAAGAAACAGTGGTGAGGACAACCTCTAGAAACTTTTATGATGGCTTGAACTTTATTGTTGTCGGGTCTTTTGAATAAATTATTGTTGACCAAATGACGAGCAGGAAAAGGCAGTTCGTCGAGGTTTTCTATAAATGGTCTTTTGCCTGTATATTTTGCAACAAATCCGTCACGATAGCAAAGTCCTTTTATTTCATTGAAAGGTTTTTGCTCCAGTATTTCTTTTAAAGTTTCTTCGGCTTCGCCAACTATGACCAAATCGAGTGATTTATGTTTGTATAATTCATCTGTGTTGGAGGTTAAAAAATGGGCTCCTTTTGCGATTGTTATGACTTCTGGTGCAATTTCTTTGGCTATAGGCAAAACTGACAAATCACTTTCAAGAGTAGTTGTTGCTACGTTTAGCACAAGATAATCAGGTTTAAATGCTTTAAAATCTTCTATAAATTTTTCTCGAGCGTGTTCTATTAGGCTATAGTCAACGATTTTTACTTCATAGTTGTCAGGTTCATTGACTTTTTCTGCAACTGCAGCCATATACATTAAATCAACAGGAGGAAGCGGAGGAATTACTAACAGCTCTTTTACAGGCTGTTGGCATCTGTCTTCTCTGTTCATTATAGGAGAAGGAGGGTATATTAATAAAACCTTTTTCATTGATTCGAACCTCGTGCTAATATTTGTGTTGTCCTGATTATTTTACTACAAATTAGCTTTGCGGTACAGGTTTAAATTATTAAGATTGGATTTTGATGGGGTGGGTAGTTTCGCTGATGCAAAGAGGGCGCCTGCGATGCAGGCGCCCTCTTTGTTGTTTTTTAATAAAAGATTTATTTGTAGACTTCAACGTATTTTGGATTAACGGCAAGCCATTTAAATGATTGAGCCGAGGTTTCAGGGATGTCGATGACGAAGGTTCCGCCATAGCGACCTCTTGCAAATCTCAAGTAGCCGTCTTCTGCAAGGTTGTTAAGAGCTTTTCTTACGGTATTGGGGCTTAGATCCAATTCTTTAGACAATTGAAGAATGGATGGCAATTTTGCTCCTACTTGGTAATTTTCAGCAATCATTGATTTTATATGATTTTCGGTTTTTTCATAATTATAGAAGGCGGTTTCTTGTGCAGAGGCAAAGATTGAAGATTCTTTTTTGATAGTTGTTGAATTATTATCGTCAGGGATTCTGATTACTGTAGTGCCGTATCTCCCTCTGCGCGCTAATAGTATTCCTTTTTTTATCAAGACTTTTAGAGCATCGTGAATAGTTTTTATGCTTACTTTCATTTCTTTTGAAAGCTCTTCGTGGGCGGGCATTCTATCACCGACTTTAAATTTTTTGCTTATGTATTTTTCTAGGTCTTTTTGAACTTTTTCTACTAAGGTTACATTGTCTAAAACGTCTATATTTAGTTTAGGGGCTTGAAAATTGTTGGATTTTAGCGTCCAACAAACTTCGTTGGTAGATTGGTATTGGTGTTCAAGAATTCCTTGTTGGCAAAGATTTTCAAGGGCGAGTCTTGTTGTGTTTGCGCTTGAACCGATTAAATTCGCCAAAACTCTTGAAGAAGGGACTCTTTGGCCGATTCTAATCCTTTTTTCTACTATGTATCTTTTTATCAAATCAATACAAATATCTCTTTTTGATGTAAGTTTTCTTACGTTAGACACAGGATTTTTCCAGTTTCTAACCATGGTCCCGATGCATTGTTTTGATTCTACATATCCTTTGTCTTCAAGATATCTAAGCGCATTTTGCATTGTTCCTATGCTTACTCCGAGATGGTATGCAAGCTCAGCTTTTTTGGGAAGCAGGTTTGTTTCTTGAATTTTCCCGATTTTATAATCAGTCTCAATCCATTCTGCAAGCCAATTTGAAATTACGATGGCTTTTGATTCATATATATTTTTCAAGACAGGGTTTGGAATAGATATATCCTTAACTTTGAGCACTTTTAATTTCGATTTATCCAATAACAAAAATTTCTCCGTTTTCTTCATAGTCATAACCTTCTTCTAATTATACAGTTACTATAAAAAAACACGCAAGCTTTTTTTGTTAGCAAGCGCAAAGAAACTTTACAATTCTTAAAAAGTATCAGTAGGTGGGCGGAGGTTTGGAAGCTCGGAAGCATAGAAACTTTGCAGCTTGGGAGGTTATGAGGTTGTAAGTTTGAGTTTTGGGAGATTGAAGGACGGAGGCTTAGTGGAGTAGCCTCTATGCTGTTTGTTCTGGTGGGCTGAAGCCCACCTTACTTCTTGGTGCGGTTAAATCCGCACCCTGCCCGAGATTCAAAGCCTCCAAGCCTCTAAACTTCTAAACTTCCACCCTCGGCGGGTTAGTTGCTCAGCAATCTGAGTGCTTCTTTCAATATTTCTTCTGCATTTTCAGGGTTTTTGACAAATTTTATCGCCTTTGATATCGCGGATTTAATTTCCTCACGCTCATAGCCAAGCGAAATCAAGACAGTTTGAGCATCAGCAACTGCCTGTTCATCTTTAATCTCAATTCCTTCTGCAACACTTATAGGAATATCTTTTTGCATATTTATTAATTTATCTTTCAGCTCAAGAATTATTTTTTGCGCCAGCTTTGGACCAACCCCTTTTGCTCTGGTAAGCTCTTTGAAATCACCTTTTATAACGATAGAAATCAACTCGCAAGAGCTAAATTCATCTAAGAGCATTAGCGCCATTTTCGGCCCCACGCCTGATACAGATGTCAAAATTCTAAAAATATCCCTGTCTTCTCTTTGCAAAAATCCACAAAGAGTCATGTTGTCTTCTCTATGGATTAAGACCGTATAAACCTTAAGCTCGCAACCAATTGTTTCAAGAGTTGAATAGTCTCTGGATGTTATTCCAAGATAATAGCCAATTCCGTTAGCTTCAACTGTCAATGAAGTTGTTCCGGCGTTTTGTTTGTGTGCCAAGGTTCCTTTTATATAATCAAACATTTAATACCTCTTTGTTTTAATTTTTGTATACATGAGCATTGATATTTTATCTAATTATACTACAATGAAATCATGGTCGACTTGAATAAAATTAAAACTTTTTTAGATAACAAATTTTCCGAAAAGAAAACCTTTGAATATTTTTATAATTCAGGAGTTGATTTTTTCGGGAAACAAGACTATGAAAAAGCGATAAAAAGCTTCAAAACCGCAAGTGAACAGGAAGATATAAAACCCCAAGTCTATTATAATCTAGCGTTGTCTTTTCAGAGTATGAAAGATTATGACAAAGCTATTGTTTATTACAAAAAATTTCTCGATTTCGCGCCGCAAGATTATGACGGGCTCTATAATTTAGGCTTGGTTTATTTTGTGAAAGAAAGTTACGATAGCGCTATAGAGTTTTTTGAGCGCTGCGTCGAGGTGAAAAAAGACGAAGATAATATTAAATCTTTGATTTTGTCATATATAAATAATAATGAAGTTCAAAAAGCGATAGATTTTTCAGATAATCTTTTTTCTCAAGAAAAAGGCGAAGAGCTTTATTATATTGCAGCAAATGTTTTCGAAAATAAAAATTCGCTGAATCGGGATTTTAAGTTTATAGATATAGCGATAGATATGTATAAAAAAATTGTAGAAAAAAACCCTGATAATTTCAACGCTTATCTTGCAATCTCGATTTGCTGCGCTAAAAAAGGCGAATGGGAAAATTCTGTTGAGTATTGTAAAAAAGCATTGGAAACAAACCCAAAATCCTATGAGGCAAACAATCAGATGGGGCTTGTTTATTATTGTTGTGATGACATAAAAAAAGCCATTACTTATTATGAAACCGCATTAAAACTGAAACCCACAGGCGATTTCAAGGTGTATTCAAACCTAGGTTATGCTTATGAAAAAATCGGACAATATGATAAGGCGGTAAAGATTTTTTCAGAATTAGTTAAAAAATTCCCACAGTGTCCTGCAAAAGACGAGATTAAAAACCACATGAGAGTGCTTAAAACTCTTTAGAAAAGTAAGGTTTTCATAGTTCGCAAATTTGTTGGGTTGATTTATTTTTTTGATTAAAATATAATTTTACGTAGCGCGAGATAGAAAATACAGTTATGGTTGATATGAACAATAAAAGAAGTAATCAAAAATACAGTGCTTTTTTAAAGCATATTGAAGAAGAAAAAGAAGAGAGTTCAAAATTTGCAAAGACATTGTTTACCCTTGTAATAGCTCTTGTTATTGTAGTTGTGGGCTTTTTATTCTTCTTGAATGACGAAGCTACAATAGTGAAACTCTTTGGCAAAGATAATGCTATTTCAAATATGTTGATAAGTTTTGTTGAAAGTAAAGCACATCGACAAAAACCGGAATTTTTGCTTCCTTTTATGCCAAGAAGGCAGAATGTTTTGCTTTTAGGCGTGGATTCAAACGGATCAGACACAGATCCTTGGACAGGAACTCGCTCTGACACAATTGTTCTTTTAAATATAGATCCTCAGTCGCGCTCTGTAAACGCTATTTCTATCCCAAGAGACAGCAAAGTTTATTTGTCAGGAGAGCATGGAGTTCAAAAAATCAATGCAGCGCATGCCTTGGGCGGAGTTGAGTTGACAAAAAGAACTGTAGAAGAAGCTCTTGGTGTAAGAGTTGACAAGTATATAGTAGTAAGTGACGCTGCAGTGAGAAAATTGGTGGATGCTGTTGATGGTGTTCCGATTTATGTCGAAAAAAGAATGAATTATGACGATTTTTCAGGCGGTTTGCATGTTCACCTTAATAAGGGTTTGCACGTGTTGGATGGCAGAAACGCAGTTGCTTATTTGAGATTCAGGCATGATGCGCTTGGCGATATCGGCAGAACCCAAAGACAACAATGGTTTTTGAGAGGACTTTTAGAGAAAATTCAAACTCCGCAAGCAATTCCAAAAATTCCTGAAATGATTAATATCGCATCAACTTATGTAAAAACAGATTTATCTTTGTACGAAATGTCTCAGTATGCAGCGCTAGCAAAGAGTTTCGATATAAATAAAATTGAAGTCGCAACCCTACCAGGTGCGCCTAACAAAAAAGGATCTACAAGTTATTGGATTCTTAACCCTGAAAAAACTCAAGAAGTTGTAGATAGACTTATTTACAGAGACAGAGCAGAAATGAAAGACTCTCAAATAGTCGCAGGGATTATGTATTCACCAGAAAAAGAACGTCAGGCTATGGAGCTTAAAGAAGAGTTTGAAGCTTTGGGATATGAAGTTTCTTGCTTCGGTAGAGGAAAACTTCCGCATTCACAATTCATAGCTAATTCAAGCTTTGTTTCAAGCGACTTTTTTAATGATTTGAAAAAGAAAGTTCCTGCAATAAAACAAAGCCAATTTGTATATGACGCAAATAAAAATTATTGCTCCAAAAGCGATTTCGTTGTAATTGTTTCGGGACAGTAAAAATTAGAATTATTTTCAATAGGGGCCAAAGTTTTCAACTTTGGCCCCTATTGTTTTGAAACAAAAAAATTTTTTAAACGTCTATTTTGGCATGGAATAAAATTGTTGGAATTTTAGATTTAAAACTATTTTAAACAGCAGAAGAGGAGGTTTAATGGGGAGAGTATCTGTGTCCAGACAACACAAATCGGATGATTTGTTCATAAATTTGCAAAAAAAATATGTGAATTTGCACGAAGACAATGACGAAGATATTTTTTGTGAAGAAGAACAAGTGGTTGAGAAAGAAGCAAAAACGTTTAATTCAATTTCGAATGAAGATGATATTTTGCAAATGTATCTTAAAGATGTCGGAAAAGTTAAAATGATTTCGTTTCAAGAAGAAAAAAGGTTGGGGAAAATTATCCAAGAAGGTCGCGGACAAGACGTTCAGATGGCGAAGAGGAAACTCATACAGGCAAACTTGCGGCTTGTGGTGAGTATAGCTAAAAAATACATCGGTCAAGGCGTTTTGTTTATGGATTTGGTTCAAGAAGGATCTCTGGGGCTTATTAGGGCGGCTGAAAAATATGATTACACTAAAGAGTTTAAGTTTTCAACTTATGCTACATGGTGGATTAAGCAAACTATAATCAGGGCTATTTCTAACAGTTCAAGGGCAATAAGAATCCCTGTGCACATGGCTGATAAAATAAGAAAATATAAAAAAACTGTTTGCGAACTCAACAAATGCTTGAATAGAGAAGCAACAGAAAAAGAAATTGCTATGAAAATGGGGATTAGTGTAAAAAAAATTCAAGGGATAAAACGGGCGATTATAAAAGAGCCTATTAGCCTTGATACACCAGTAACAGATGATTTGAACGTTGAAGATTATATTCAGGATGAAAGTTACAACTCGCCTGAGGAGCAAACTCAAAAAAGTGCTTTGCTCAATGGTATGGAAGATTTACTAAATAATCTTGACGAGAGAGAAAAGAAAATTATCACGTACAGGTTCGGGATAAACGGTGAGCAAACTAAGACGTTGGAGCAGTTGGGCAAGCTTATGGGGTTTTCAAAAGAAAGAATCAGACAGCTTGAAGACGGTGCAATTAGAAAACTGAGAGAACAAGACAAGATTAAGCATTTCAAAGAATTTATTCTTGAAGACTGAAAGGATAATAAATGCAAAACTTATTTTGTTGCAGGTTCAGGATAGTCGAAAGATAAATAAGCACGATTGAGTGGCGCCGAGCGAAGCTCGGCGCTTAATTTTTTTATTTTTATTGAAAAACATATTAATGGTTTTGGATTTTGACCTTGTTTTAGTCAAGTTTTTAACTGTTTTAAAAAGGCCCAAAAAAAAGGCCCTGTACTAATACAAGACCTGTCCGTTTAAATAAGAAGAGAGAGCTTTATGTTTATATAAAGGAAATTAGAATTGTAGAATTGACAATCAAAGATAAAATTTTAACTTATGTAAAGAAAATAAAAAAAATAAAACTCCAAAAAAAGCTTAAGTGTGGTATCATTTAGAATAATGGTAATAGATAAAACAGGAGAAAAACAATAGCAAACGAGGACAAAAACAAAGCGATAATAAATGAGAGAATTCGCTCAAGGGAAGTTAGATTAATTGACGATCAAGGGGAAAACAGAGGTGTTGTTCCGACATTGCAGGCGTTGAAGATGGCAAAGGATGTTGAATTGGATTTGGTGATAATCAGTCCTAATCAGGAGCCTCCTGTTGCAAAGATTTTGAATTATGGCAAATATAAATATGATTTGGAAAAGAAAGCAAAAGAAGCAAAGAAAAAACAGCATGTAGTAGAAATTAAAGAGATAAAAATCAGATATAAGATTGATACTCATGATTATCAGGTTAGAATAAAAAATATCAAAAAATTTATAGCACAGGGAAATAAAGTAAAAATAGTTGTAATGTTGCGTGGAAGAGAGATGCAGCATGCAAACTTGGCATTTGACTTGGCAAACAGATTTTTGGCTGATTTGGCGGAAGATTCTGTCGTTATTGAAAAGAAACCTTCATTGGAAGGCAGAAATGTAACTTTGTTCATTGCGCCACCGAGCAGTAATTAAAAGAATGCTTGACTGAAAACATTTTTTTGCTAGAATGGGAGTATGCCGAAAAGATAAAACAGATTGTTTATTTTATTCGGTAACCTATTCTCAAAAAACGATGATTTGACGTGAGTGCTTGAAGAAGGGGCTTGTTTCGGTCGAGTTTGATGACGGATTGATAACTAAATAATAAATACGCCGCAATAGCTCCAAGGTGAAGTTGACTGAACCAGTTAAATTGAACCAACTGAGCTAGACGACAGATTGATAACTAAATAATAAATACGCCGCAATAGCTCAGTTGGTAGAGCAAGGGACTGAAAATCCCTGTGTCCTTGGTTCAATTCCGAGTTGCGGCACCACTTTAAAAAAAAGACCCTTGATAGGGTCTTTTTTGTGCACAATTTTTCTTACGTTTGAGTCTTCTTTTTTAAATTCATTAGATCGGTGCGGTTAAATCCGCACCCTGCTTATTACAGTTGATTTTAATTTAATCTCCGTCTATAATTAACTTTTCTTTATATAAACTATCTATAATGCCCCTTATTAAATCCTTATTTATTAGGTTAATGA
>JAEWYI010000088.1 GCA_023395735.1 Cyanobacteria bacterium OH_SFB_17 | reverse complement strand
AAAATGACACCCAATCATTTTGTACACTCACGTGTCGCAAGTCTAAAATATTAAATGTTCATCTCTGGTTTGATTTTAATTCTTTCAATCTCTGAAAACTCTATTTATAAAAAGCTTTCCAAGCTAGTCAGACTCAAACTCTAACCATAAATCTAATTTACCATCAAAAAAGATTAAAATCAAGAGCCTTTGACCATGTTTTTTCAACTTACAAACATGCAATCGCCGTAGCTGTAAAATCTGTATTTTTCTGCAATAGCCTCTCTATAAGCGGATAATACAAAATCTCTTCCATTCATCTTTGTGTCGTTTTTCCCGTCAACAAAGGCACTGACCAACATTATCAAAGTAGATTTTGGCAAATGAAAATTTGTTATCAACTTATCAACAACCTTGAACTCATAAGGAGGATAAATAAACAACTCAGAGCTGCTCTTGCATTCTCTGATATCCCCAAATTTTGCGTAACAAGTTTCTAATGTTCTTACGCTTGTTGTCCCTACTGCAACAATTTTTTTGCCGTTCTTTTTTGCCAAATTAATTGCATCTGCTGTAGCTTTTGAAATCTCAAAACTCTCTGAATCCATTTTGTGCTCGTCAATTGTTTCGCTTTTAACAGGTCTAAACGTGCCCAAACCGACATTCAATGTTACATACAAAATCTGGACACCCTTGTCTTTTAATTTTTTTAAAATATCTTTTGAAAAGTGTAGCCCTGCAGTTGGAGCTGCAACAGAGCCAGCCGTCTTTGCAAAAACTGTCTGATAACGCTTAAGATCTAATTTTTCAATCTCATCAGAAGCCATTTTTCTTTCAATATATGGTGGCAAAGGGATTTTGCCAGTTCTGTCCAAAATTTCATAAATTTCACCATCATAAATCAACTCAACAATCCATTTTCCAGCCTCAAGCCTTTGAACAGTTTTAATCGAAAGTTCATCAGATATTTTTATAATATTCCCAGGGTTTACACGCTTTGATGGTTTAACCAAAGCCTCCCAAAGTTTTTCCCCTTTATCTTTAAGCAGAAAAACTTCCATATGAGCCCCAGTCAACTTTTCGCCCAACAAGCGAGCAGGAATAACCTTAGTATTGTTCAAAACTAAAACATCATTCTCACCCAAATAATCAACAATATCATAAAAATGTTTATGTTCTATTGATTTGTTCTCTTTATTTAAAACCATCATTCTTGAATGTGTTCTTTGAGAGACTGGAGTTTGGGCTATTAGCTCTTCAGGTAAATTGTAATCAAACTCTGAAACTAACAAAATTATTTTACCTCTTTTGGTTCAACTTTTTTTGCGCTCAAAACAGCATCATTATCGATTTTTTGTTTCTTTTTTTCGTCTTCAAGTTCCAATTGTTTATTTATAATAACAGTCTGAGCAACCTGAATAACATTACTTGATATTAAATAAAGCAAAACGCCGGCAGGAATAGGGATAAACACGAACGTTGCCGTAATCATAATTGGCATGAACATACCCATAGATTTTTGTACGGCTTGTTGAGTCGGATCCATCTCTCCTTTATTAGATGCCATCATAATTTTTTGTGTAGCAACCATTGTTAAACCGAAGATTACAATCAAAATTAACACATCAAAGTGGAATGAATTTTGTACAGCTTTTGTTGGCATTGACGCCGCTAAAATTCCGCCTTTTCTAACAAATTCAATTTTTTCACTTTCTCTGTTTTGATTATTAGCAACGGTCATTTCTGCTTTTTGAATCAAATCTAATTGGCTAAATTTCAAATCCAAACTATCAAGGCTTACTTTAAAATCAATCGGCTCACCTGGAATTACATTTCCTTGAACTTCTAACGCCTTATTTGGTTTGTCTACTTTTATATCTTTCAAAGTTTCTTTAGGTAAGAACACTGTAGCGGTTTTGCCCAAAGTAAATGTATCATACTTAGAAACGCCCATTGTTCCGTCATAAGAAATGCCTGCAGTTGTTTTTAGAGTTGCATCAAGTCTTTTCACGAATAAAAATTGAGTATCACCTGCAACTTGAATAAATTGTGGGCTCATTAAAGCTGAATACAAAAGAATAAAAATAGGCATTTGAATTAATAATGGAAAGCATCCTGACATAGGATTAAATTTGTGCTCTTTATAAAATTCCATCATTTTTCTTTGCATGGTTTGCGGGTCATTTTTATATCGGTCTTGAATAGCTTTTAATTTTGGCTGAAGAGTTTGCATAGTCTTCATTGAACGCTGTTGGGAAACACCCAAAGGCCACATAACAAGCCTTACTGCGACAGTCAATAAAATTATTCCAACTCCATATCCTGCAAAACTTGATAACTGCTTTAATATATCAATTGTTAATGTAATAAAATCCATTATTATTCCTCTTCTCCAAATATTTTTTGCTGATTTATACTATAAGTCAGCTTTACATTATCTCATGCTAGCACAAACCAAAAACTAAATCAAAGTTACAAAGTGTAAAGATTACAAAGGTTTTACACAAGCCGGAAAATTTTTCTGCTACCATGGTAACAAAGTTGATAGATTGTTGGAGTAGGGTATGCAAATTGCAAAAATAGATTCAAGTAAAAATAGTAGTACAACTTTTAAAGGATTTTCAAGACAAGCAAAAGAAGTCTTAAACCGAGGGGATGTAAGAACGATTTTAAATAAATCTTACGGAATCAAGAAAAGAGAAATCAAGCAACTTGATGCAAGCTCTATTAAGATTAAGCTTCTATCTGAATATTTTCCTAGTGCAAAATTGAATGAGACAGCAGGCATCGTTTTGTCAGCGCCAATGCACAATCAAATTAACGCAAAGGCTCTAACTACTGCCGATCCTGAATTAATAACAAAAGATTCTCCAATGCGATTTGCAACATATATAAAAAAAGCTTTCGATATGATTAACGCATATAAAGATTCTATCAAGCAAGCTGCGACACATCCAGTTGCAAAAGAAAGAAGCAAAAACATCTCAAAAATTGAGCGCAGAATAAAAATAACAATAAAAGATTTAACAAGAGCTCACAACAACGTAAGTGTTCAAGGAAAAAACAACTGCAAAAGTCAGTTGGAAAAATACACACAAAAAGAACTTAATATTGATGCAAATTACAACAGAGAAAAGGGCAAAGTCGAAAGATATTTTGCTGATACTGTAAATAACAAATGGGACGAAATTGCGCGTTCACCTGCATTAAGAAAAGAAAAATCCAAAAAGTAAAGGCTTTTGCTGATATATCCTTTTTTATAGTATAATTTAGGTATGAAAGTAAAAAACACGATAAAAAATATTACAGCATACCAAACGCCACTTTTTGACGAAGAAGGTTTCCTTAAACTGGACAGTAATGAAAGTGATTTTGGACCGTCTACAAAAGTTTTGGATGCTATAAAACAGATTTCGGCAGAAGATATAAAGTTTTACCCGTTTTATGGTGAATTATTAGAAAAATTATCAGAAATTCATAACGTTTCGATTGATAATATAATTCTAACAGCAGGTGCAGATGAAGCGATTAGTGCAATCTTAAGTACGTTTATTGAAATTAATGAAACAGTTTTAACTGTAACGCCTTCATTTGTTATGCCAAAAATTTACTCAAAAATTAACGGCCTAAATTATACAGAAATCTCATACAAGGATAAGTGGGTTTTTCCTATAGAGGAATTTATTAATGAAATCGACAAAGCGGATTTTATTCATCTTACTACGCCAAATTCGCCTACCGGTGAAATCATAGAAAAAAATGTTATAGATAAAATCGTTCAAAAAGCAGAAAACAAACCTATTTTGATAGACGAAACATACGGAAATTACTCAGGAATAACAAACGTTGACTATATTAAATCTCACCAGAATATTTTCATTGTTCGTTCATTTTCTAAAGACTTTGCACTTGCAGGATTGAGGCTCGGATATATTATCTCTGATAGCGAAAACATATTGCAGCTCAGAAAATATTTGAGCCCTTATAATGTTTCTTCAATAACTGTAAAAGCAGGTGTTGCGGCTTTGTCAGATTTTGATTATTTTAAAAATGTTAAAAATGAAATAGAAATTTCTAAAAACAAATTAGCTGATTTATTTTCAAAGCTTGGCGCAGACGTTTATGATTCACAAACAAACTTTTTGTTTGTAGATTTCAAACAAAAGGCTGATTTTGTATACAAAAAATTGTTGGATAACAAAATTAAAGTAAGAAGATTTTCAGATGAAGGTCTAAAAAATTGCTTTAGAATAACAATCCCTAAAAGCGAAAATGTTGAAAAAATTATGAACGCGCTTGACGTAAAACCCACAATTGTATTTGACATGGATGGCGTTATAGTTGATGCCTCAAAATCCTACAGAGTAGCTGTACAAAAAACTTTCAATCATTTTAGCGGAAAAGAAATATCACCAGATGAAATTTGTGATGCAAAAAAAATAGGCGGACTCAACAATGATTGGGATTTAACCAATTATCTGCTTAAAAAATACGGCTTTGAAATTGAATATGACAAAATAGTTGAAAATTTTCAAACCCACTACTCAAAACTTGCAGATGTTGAAGAAATTTTAATAACAAAAGATTTTCTTGATAATCTTTGTAAAAATTATAATTTGGCAATTTTTACAGGAAGGCTTCCGGAGGAAGCCGAATTTACTCTAAATAAATACGAGATAAAAGACTACTTTTATCCAATAATCACAATGAAAGACGTTGGGCTTGACCATCAAAAACCTGATATTCGAGGTATTGAAATATTAAAAGAAAAAATAATTTCAAAAGAAATTATTTATCTTGGCGACACAGTGGACGATATGATTTGCGCAAAAAATGCAAAAGTCATCGGCGTTGGGATTTTACCGCCGCAAGACAAATCAAATGAGCTAAACGAAGTTTTAAAATCAAAAGATGCAATAACCGTGTTGGAAAAAGCAATGGACTTGCCTTCTTTTTTAGAGAAAAACCAAATTTGCAAAGATAATCAAGTATGCCTAAACAAATAAAATATTATTAACATAAACGAGGTAAAAGATGAAAAGTACAAAGACAAGAAAAACCAATGAAACAGAAATTTTCGTTGAATTGAATATTAATGGAACAGGAAAAAGAGAAATTAAAACACCTATAAAATTTTTCACCCACATGTTAGAACAATTTGCGGCACACGGAAATTTTGATTTAAAAATTGATGTAAACTCTATTGATAAAGACAATCACCACGTAGTTGAAGACGTGGCAATCACATTGGGTGAGGCTTTTAAAGAAGCTTTGGGTGATAAAAAAGGCATCACAAGATACGGAAGCTTTATTTTACCTATGGATGAAGCTGTCGTTATGTCTGTAATAGATTTAAGCGGAAGAATTTTTTCAAAAACTGATGTTGTTGTGCCTGACGAAAAAACAGCTGATTTTGAAACCGTCATACTTCCTCATTTCTTTTCCAGTTTTGCGCAAGCCAGCTTGTCGACTATTCACATAAAAATGCTTGACGGTTCAGATACACATCATATTATTGAAGCGGTCTTTAAATCGTTTGCAAGGGCTTTAAAATCTGCTTGCTCAATAGATTCTAAAAACAGCGACTCAATTCCTTCTACAAAAGGAATATTATAAAAGGGGCTAAAATGCAAAATACACCTAAAGGAATGAAAGTTCACATCGGAATTTTTGGCAAAAGAAACGTCGGAAAATCGAGCATTTTAAATGCACTTGTAAATCAAGATGTTTCAATTGTCTCTAATACGGCAGGCACAACGACTGATCCTGTTGAAAAATCTATGGAACTATTGCCATTGGGGCCTGTTGTTTTTGTTGATACTGCAGGGATTGATGATATTGGTGCGCTTGGCGAAATGCGTGTTGAAAAAACAAAAAAAGTGATAGATAGAATTGATTTAGCAATAATTGTAATAGATGAGCGCGGGTTTGATAATTTTGAAGAAAAACTAGTCCAAGAATTTGATTTAAGAAAAACACCTTTTATTGTAGTTAAAAATAAATCAGATTTATCGCCATTATTGACGGAATTTCTAAAAAATCAAAGAGATGAGATGCAAAATATTATTTCTGTATCAGCGCTCAAAAATATTGGGATTGATGAGTTAAAACAAGCTATAATTAAAAATGTGCCCGATGAATTCTTTTCAGACACAACAATTGCTGCGGACTTGCTACCTGCAGGAGAGCTTGCAATACTTGTTGTTCCTATTGATTTGGAGGCACCAAAAGGCAGATTGATTTTGCCTCAAGTCCAAACAATAAGAGATTTGCTTGATAATGATTCTATGGTTATGATTGTTAAAGAAAGAGAGCTAAAAGAAGCACTAGACAGGCTAAAAACGCCTCCTAAAATTGTAATTACAGACTCTCAGGCTTTTTTGAAGGTTTCTGCTGATGTGCCGAAAAACATTAAACTTACATCATTTTCCATTTTGTTTGCAAGATTAAAGGGTGAGTTGAATGAATTTGTTAAAGGAACGCTCGCAATTGAAAAATTAAAATCAGGTGATAAAGTTTTAATATGCGAATCTTGTACACATCACGCTATAGGCGATGACATAGGCAGAGTAAAAATTCCTAGATGGCTTACACAATATACAGGTAAAAAGCTTGAATTTGTTCATTTTGCAGGCCATGATTTTCCTGAAAATTTAAAAGATTATGCGCTTATAATCCACTGTGGCGCTTGTATGACAAACAGAAAAGAAATTCTTTCAAGAATACTTAAAGCAAACAATGCCAACGTTCCTATGACAAATTACGGATTGACAATTGCCTATTCTTTAGGCATATTTGAAAGAGCGCTTGAACCTTTTGAAGGCGCAAAACTTATTTACGATGAAGCATTTAATAAATAAAGGCCAAATATGAGAAAAGAACACGATTTGTTAGGTGAAATAGATATTTCTAAGGATTCTTATTATGGAATTCATACTCAAAGAGCAATGGAAAATTTTGCCGTTTCAGGATACAAAGTCAATAAAGACCTAATAAAAGCCTACGGACAAGTAAAATTGGCTTGTGCCAAAACTATTTCAGCAATAGAAAAAAGCGAAAACGAAAAATGGGCGGCCATTCAAGCTGCTGCAAAAGAGCTTTCTTTAGGGATTCTTTCAGAATTTATAAAGGTGGATGCGCTTCAAGGTGGTGCAGGGACCTCTTTGAATATGAATGTAAATGAAGTAATTGCAAACAGAGCGCTTGAAATTATGGGAGAAGAAAAAGGGGATTACAAAAAGATTTCCCCTCTCAATGATGTTAACAAATTTCAATCGACAAATGATACGTTTCCGACCGCTGTCAAAATTGCGGCTATTAATAAATTTAGAACACTTGAAAAGTCAGTAATTAAACTACAAGAAGCTTTTGAAAAAAAAGAGCAAGAATTTTCGGCTATCGTAAAAATTGGAAGAACTGAGCTTACTGAGGCTGTTTTAACAACTCTAGGAAAAGAATTTTCTTCGTACGCTGAGGCCATCGGCAGAGATAGATGGAGAATTTATAAATGCGAAGAACGACTTAGGGTTGTAAATATAGGCGGAACCGCTATCGGGACGGGCTTAGGTGCGCCCAAAAAATATATTTTTCAAGTTATAGAAAACCTCAGAGATTTAACCGGAATTGGTCTTGCAAGAGCAGAAAACCTTGTTGAAAATACACAAAATACAGATGTTTTTAGCGAAGTATCAGGCATTTTAAAAGCTCATGCAACAAATTTAATTAAAATCGGCAACGATTTAAGGCTAATGTCTTTGCTTGAAGAAATTCACCTAAAACCGGTGCAGGCAGGTTCTTCAATTATGCCTGGAAAAGTAAACCCCGTAATATGTGAAATGGTAGCTCAAATCGGATTAAAAATTCTTGGAAATGATACTATAATAAGTCAAGCAACAGCACTTGGGCAATTGGAATTGAATCACAATATGCCGCTTATTGCTTTTTCTTTATTAGAAAGTCTTGATTTGCTTATTAACGCAAATACAATTTTCGCAGAAAAATGTATCTTAGAAATTAAAGCCAACACAACTAAGTTAAAAGAAAAGCTTAGCTCTAGTACAGCTATTTTGACTGCACTTCTTCCTAAATTTGATTACGAAAAACTTTGTGAATTTGCAGAAAAAATTTCAGAAGAAAACATTACAGCAAAAGATTATATTCTAAGCAACAATTTGCTCTCAGAAGACGAATTTGAATACTTAATTTCTGCTGAATCAATTCTTGGTTTATAAATTTTCCAATTCCCAACTTGGGGGTTATATTTATTTATGTTTGAATTTAAAATTCAAATGGATAGGTTGCCGTATTATAAATTGGAGAGATAATGTTTCATCAAAATTCTACACTAAAATTAACAGACATGATTGATGTAGAATTTTTACAAAATTTTCAAGACCGATATGCAAAAGCAATAAATATTGCAAGCATAATCGTCGATGATGATGGACCGATTACAGAACCCAGCAATTTTACAGATTTTTGCTATAAATATACTAGAAATTCAAAACTCGGCTATGAACGATGCAACATGTGCGACATTGAGATGGGTAAAGCTGCGGCAGAAAAAAAAGAGCCTGTAATTTATACCTGCCACACTGGCCTAACTGATTTTGCAGTTCCGATTATAGTAAACGGAAGGCACATCGCCTCAATCCTTGGAGGACAAATTCTCTCAGATCCACCAGACGAAGAGCATTTCAGAAAAGTTGCAAGAGAACTTGGAATCCCAGAAGATGAGTATATTGAAGCTGTTAAAAAATTGAATATAATTCCTATAGAAAGCGTGGAATCATTTGCTCAGTTTTTATTTATTGCCGGGAATGTTTTATCAGAAATTGCTCATAAAAACTATATGCTAAAAAGAATAAATGCAAGAGACCAACTTTACAGAGATATTACAGAAAAAATTAGATTAACGCTCAACGTTGATGAAACCAAAAGAGAAATTGTAAATATCCTTGGAAAAACGCTGAACGCAGACAGATGCTTTTTAATAGAATATGATAAAGATAACGATACATTTTCCCCAGTGCATGGAGAATATAGGTCATCCGATAAAATTAAAAGTTATGATGGCATAGATTTAAAAGAAGAAATTCCAACAATGATTGAGGAATTCAAACTGGGTAAAACACTTGTTTTCAACGAAGGCACCATTAAAGTTGATTCAGAATTAGTCGATATGAACCATGAAAAATTCGCAAAAGAAAACGAAGCGACTAAAAATTATAATATAACTTCTGCTTTTATTTATCCAATTACATATTTAAATGAATATCTAGGTAGTTTGGTCATTCATTATGTAAATCAAAACTATGAGCTTACGAAAAATGAAATAGATATAGTAAATCTTGTCGGTGGACAAATTGCTGTTGCACTTCATCAAGCAAAACTTTTTGAAGAAACAAAAAAATTGGCAGAAAGAGAAAAATTTAATAGAAAAATAGTTGAAATTTTAAGAAGCACGTTTGACAAAACATTAATAAAATCTCTTTTTGTAAAAAGTATCGGAAAGTACTATAATGCTGATAGGGTATTATATTCAGACTATGATGAAAACAAAAAAATGTTTTTACCGACAGAACCTTATGCAGAGTATTTATCCTC
>JAEWYI010000084.1 GCA_023395735.1 Cyanobacteria bacterium OH_SFB_17 | reverse complement strand
ATTTGAGCTACTGTCAATCTGTCATGATCAGGATCAGTTATTAAAACCGTTGTATTTAAAGGATATTTTTCGAGTTTTTCTCCGTAATTCATTGAATCTATAACCGGAAAATATTTTTCGCCTTTTTCATTTGTGCTCAAAACCGTTGCATCAACTGAAT
Source organism: Cyanobacteria bacterium OH_SFB_17 (assembly GCA_023395735.1). Lineage (GTDB taxonomy): Bacteria > Cyanobacteriota > Vampirovibrionia > Gastranaerophilales > Gastranaerophilaceae > JAEWYI01. The sequence continues at coordinate 22,815 of JAEWYI010000084.1, read as the reverse complement.
AATCATAGAAACAACATTTGCCTTTTGGATCTCTGCTATACTTGCCTATTGAATGGAAAAACGGATCTTCTTCTATATTCAACCAGTCAAATTTGTCAGAAATTTCCATTTTTTTCAAAACTCTGCTAAGCGTTCTATACGCACTTCCGCCAACATTTTCAATTACAATTTTATTGTGCAAATCTTTTATAAAATCGGTATTATAGTGTCTTCCTACTCCTGTTTTTAAATAGTCTACATATAAATCAACACCGTCGTTGAGTTCTTGCATAGTTTTTTCATCAATTAAAGAATCGTCATCAGCTGCAAATTTAATCTCAAAAGAGCCTTTTTTTTCAGTTTCTTCAAAAATTTCACGAATTTTATCTACAAATTCCATAGACTCCTCAGGCAAATATTGTCCGCCTTGGGAGTTCAAATCTTTTGTCGCATTTTTAACAGAGATTCCGTGGCTTGAAGTAATGTATTCTCCGCCAATTAAACCTAATTTAAAAACTAAAAACGAAGCAAGCCAAATTGGGATTGTTTTTTTGCCTGTAGGAACAAGCGTTTTTATTCCATAAGCAGCCTGAATTCTTGCAATAGCATCTTGATACAAAGAAGAATTGTATCTGACTTCTCTACCAACAAGCTTTGTAGGGTTTTCATATCCTTTTTCTTTTGCAACAAGAGCCTTTGCAACTGTTGCTAATGTAATTCCGATTAAATTTATCGGAAATCTGGTATCTAGCGGATATATAATATTTTGAGGACCTCTAATTCCTGCTGTTGAAACCTTTGCTTCTTTTTCATAATTTTTAAACCAATCCAAAAGCCCTAAACCGTTTGGATTTTTATCTTTGTCATACTTATACAAATATTCTCTTTTTAAAATAAAGCTAAAGGCATTTTTATTGTCTAAATCAATTAAATTCAAAGCTTTTACATAATCCGGAGTCTTTTCAATAACACTGTCAAATAAAGTTTTTTCAAGTTCGCAAGATGCTTTCATTTCTAGATTTTTAACCATAGTTGCCCCTTCTTTTCCTAAATACCAAACTTATAATAGCATAAAATTTGTTTTTAGTGTAGAATTTTGTATAAGAAAGATGGAAAAAATGACAAAAAAAATTGAATTAACAGAAAAAGAAAAAACAGAAAAAATAAAAAAATATATGACCAGAACAGCTGAAGATTACAATTGGTTTAGGACTTTGTGGCAATTTTTGGTTACAAAATTTTGGTATGGATTCCCGTTCTACCTTATATACAGACTAAAAGTGTACGGAAAAAACAACATTCCAAAAGAAAATAACTATTTAGCAGTTGCAAACCACATGTCAACTCTTGATCCTATTCTGGTTTGCCACGTATTGAGACACCCTGTTGCATATATGGCAAAAAAAGAACTCTATTACCATCCGTTTATAAAAGTCATGCTTGACTGGCTTGGAGCGTTCGCTGTGGATAGAGAAAAAGTTGGTGTTTCAACAATCAAAACCGCAAAATCAATTAAAAACACCAAAAATTGGGTATTGGGGCTTTTCCCTCAAGGCACAAGAGAAACAGGCACAGAAATTCATAAAGTAACAAAAGGATTTGTTGGACTTGCAAAAGCCACAAAAGCAGACATTTTACCAATCGGAATTATGGGGACCGATAAACCTAAAAAAATACCTTTTACAGGAAAAATAATTGTGAAAATCGGCCCTGTAATCAAATATTCTGAAGATACTGATAAAATGTTTGACGAATGGATACAAGCAATTCAAGAGCTGACCGGCTTTACCTACTCGCCGGACGAAGAACAAGTTGACAACACTGAAAAATAAAGAGGTTATAATGTTTTTTGGAAAAGATAAAAAAAATTACGCAAGAAGATACGCTCACGAATATCACCTATTGAGAGCGCTATTCCAAGGCTTTGCAGTATACATCATGAGCGGACCTTTTTTCAAAATTGTCTACCAGCTTAAAGTTGAAGGCAGAGAAAACATTCCAAAATCCAGCAAAGTGATTTTTGCAGGAAACCACATATCAATGTTTGACCCGCTATTTGTTTCTTATGCAACAGCAAAACCAACCGTTTACATGGCAAAAAAAGAACTTTTTGACGACGACTGCAACCTTTCTTGGTGGATAAAAAGACTTGGAGCTTTCTCTGTTGACAGAAAAAAACCCGAGATCGCAACATTCAAAACAGTTAAAGAAGTTTTTAAAACAACTTGGTCTATGGGGATTTTCCCTCAAGGCGGAATTAAAGAAAACAAAAAAATTGAAAACATACACAAAGGTTTTGCCGTAATTGCAAAAAATGCAAAAGCAGACATTATTCCTGTTGCTATTTCAGGATTTGAAGGATATACAAGACAACCTTTTTCTCAAAATGTCGTAGTTAAAATCGGCAAACCGATTTCACACGAATTGAGCTGCGAAGAAATAATTGCTCAATGGGCTGAACAAATTTGTGAATACACAGGATTTGAAAACTGCATGAGCAGAGAAGAAATTCAAAGACAAAAAGAGATAGAAGATGCTGCAGAAGCAAAAGAAACGACCGATAAAAAAGAAGCCGAAAAACAGCCTTCAGTTTAAATCTTCATCCCGCCGCTTTTGTATGCTTGATTTCTATAAAGTTCACTGTTTCTTAACCTACTGTTAAAATGAATTTCAGGGGTTATTTCTGAATCATCAGTAAAAGGTTGTGCAATAGTATCTATTGCCGCGTTAATCATAGTGTTAATCTTATTTTTCTGATAAAGTCTTTGACCTAATTTTTCTCCAAGCCAAGGAAAAACTTTGCTGGAAAAAAGCTGCAAAGCGGCACCCAATAAAATATAAGGTCCCATTTCTTTAAGTTTTAATTTTTCACCTGAAACTAATGCCCCAACAGCAATACCTTCAAGTCCACCGGTTATTAAACCTCTCGGGCCTTCACCTTTTTTGAGTTCTTTTGCCTCTCCCGTTGCCTTTGCCTGCATAAACGCAGGAATAAAATAAGTCGGATATTCAGGACAATGAACCATAAAGCCGCCCAGCAAATTTCTTGCAAGCGGCCAATTGTCGTTCATCCCAAAAAAGTTGAATATTAGTTTTTTCCAGCTGGAAACAGGATTGACTTTATCGGCATGACCTTGCTCAATTATTGATTTTGCATCTTCAGAAAATGCACCTCTTTTAAAAGCTTCTTTTTCAGCAGATGTCATTTGAAAACTATCTATTGCATTTGCAAGCTCAGGAAGATATTTTTTTAAATTGGCACTATTAAGGAGTCTTTCGTCCTTTTTTATGAAAAAATTATTTAAAAAGTTTTTTTTCATTTAACCCTCCAGCCAATGTGTACAAATTGAAAAAAGCGTCAATATTTTTTTTTGCTATTTTTTTCAGACTCTTTACAATAATACACAAAAAAAACTTTTTGTACTGGAAAATCAAGATTATTTATTGTAAACTTTGTTTGTACCATTAAAAAAGAAAAAGGGGATATATGAACACAGCTGTTATAGTCGGTAGAGCAGGACAAGATCCTGAAATTAAATATTTTGAATCAGGTAAAGTAAAAACAAGTTTTTCACTAGCGGTAAACCGTTGGGATGCGAAAACAAAATCAGAAGTTGCAGACTGGTTTAGCGTTGACGTCTGGGATAAGCAAGCTGAATTTGCAGGTGAATACATTAAAAAAGGTCGCCTTGTTGCAGTAGACGGTAGAATTGCCGTTAACAAATGGACAGATGCAAGCGGAAGCGAAAGAGAAAGATTTAACATTATTGCAAACAACGTAAGATTATTAGGCTCAAAAAGGGATGAAGCTTAAATATGATTATTTCAAATTTAATCGGAATTGTCGCTGATGACTTAACAGGTGCAAATGATACAGCTTTGCAGTTTCATTTGAGAGGCTCTAACACGCAAATTTTGCTTGACTACGAAACTTACTTACAAAATGTTAAAACAGCTCAGACTTGGGCTATTTCGACAGAAACAAGAAATTGCGAGCCACAAATTGCTGAATCTAAAGTTACAGAAGCTACAAAAACTTTAATTGAAAAATTAAATTTGGAATATTTTTACAAAAAAATTGATTCCACCCTAAGAGGAAACATCGCAGTAGAAACACTTGCTATGCTTAAGGTTTTAGGTTGGGATGCAGCAATTATAGCACCTGCTTTCCCTTCAGAAGGCAGAATTACAGTTGGAGGGTATCATCTTTTAAAAGGGGTTCCGATAGAAAGAACAGAACTCGCAAGAGATGTTCATTCTCCGATTTTTGAATCTCATATCCCGACTCTTTTGAAAAGTCAACTAAGCGCCGAAGAAAAAGAACTTGTCGGATTGATAGAACTTTCAACAATAATGAAAGGCGCCGGCCCTATACTTTTAAAAATCAATGAATTAATTTCTCAAGGCAAAAAACTAATCGTTGCAGATGCTGTTTCGATAACCGATTTGGAACAAATTGTACTTGCGACAAACAAATCAGAACACAATATTCTGCCAGCAGGCTCAGCCGCATTCGCACAGGTTTTAGGAAACATTTGGCTTCCTGAAATGAAAAATCAGCTTGTTTCTAAAACGATTCCCGAACTGCCAAAACTAATTGTCTCGGGCAGTGCAACTTTGATTACGCAAAGTCAAATCAAAAAATTATCAGACAGCGATGATTTTGAAAATACCTATTTTATTGACCTTGACCTTAACACAATTCTTGAAGGGGTCAAAGAAGATCTTGTTTCAAGAGTAGTAAACAATCTTGGTCAAAATAACATTGTTGTAGTAAACACCTCATATCTCATAAAAGACTTTGACGGTTTTTCTGACGAATGTCTAAATGCAGGGTTGACAAAAGCTAAGCTTGCTTCAATGATTACCGATTTTCTCGCGCAACTTACCAAAAATGTCGTCAGTAGACGAGATGTTATATTGATTACGCTTGGGGGAGAAACCTCTTACAAATGCTGCTCGGCGATTGATTCAATGCAATTGCAGCTTATAGACGAAGTTGCACCTGCAATAGCTTTAAGCATGGACCATAAAGCTCAATGGATTGTGGCAAAATCAGGCAATTTGGGCAATACAAACACACTTGTAGACATTCTGAAGTATTTTGAAAAACACGAATAAGCCACGATTTAATAAATATTTTGATGTATAATTTCGATATGAAAAAAATCGCTATTACAACCGGAGACATTAACGGCATAGGGACGGAAGTTACACTGAAAGCCCTATCGAAACTTAATTTGCCAACAAATGATATAATTTTAATCTCCAACTCTAAAATCATTGATTACTATCAACAAAAGTTAAATCTAAAGACTTTGCCATATAAAATTATTGAAATTCCTTTTTCTGGCGAAATATCACCAGGCACTTTGACAAAAGAAAGCGGCGAATTTTCTTTCCTATCGCTTGAAAAAACCTGCGAAATGGCAAAAAACAAAGAAATTTCTGCAATCGTAACAGCTCCTGTGTCAAAAGAAGCTTTGCATTTAGCTGGACATAAATTTAGCGGACAAACTGAAGTTCTGCAACATTTTCTTGCGCACGACGGACAACATGCAGAAATGCTTTTTGTGGCAAAAGACTTTAAGGTATTGCTTCTAACGCGCCACCTTGCACTAAAAGACATCCACCTGAATCAAGACGAAATCGTCGAAAAAATTTGGGATTTAAATGATATCTTTAAAACCCAATTTAAAATCTCTGCTCCAAAATTTGCCTTATGTGGATTAAATCCACACGCTGGCGAGGACGGAATATTAGGAAGCGAAGAAATTGAAATATTAAATCCTGCAGTAGATATTTTAAGGAAAAAAGGGGTCAATATAACCGATCCAAAGCCTGCTGATACACTTTTTGCAAAAGCGGCAAAAGAATATTTAACAGCAAATACAACCCTCTCCAACGAGGGTCGAGGGAACATAGTAAAATCACAGATGAGTTATGATTGCTATATTGCCTGCTACCACGATCAAGGATTAATTCCGATTAAAGCAGTGGCGTTTGACAAGACCGTAAACACGACAATCGGGCTGGATGTAATAAGAACATCCCCAAGTCATGGAACAGCTTTTGACATCGCAGGAAAAGGCTTAGCTGAAGAAGACAGCATGACAGAAGCAATTAAGCTGGCATTTGAAATCTAAATTCCGCTTGTCCTATTTTTTCGCCATGCTTTGTTAAAATATCGATTTGATTCTGAGCTTGTAAAAGCTCATTTTTAAATGAATTTTCATCAAGCCAGCAAAGCTGGCGTAATGCCTCAATCAAGACAAGAGCTCGCGCTTTCATATCACAATCCATTATTTTAACCAATAGCGCTTCTTTTTTTTGTAAATTAACCACAATACAAAGACCGCCTGCACCAACTTTAGCAATCAAATTGTCACTCGCTGTCATTATTGCCGTATCAAGCCTGTTTTCGCCACCAATAAGATACGGATTATTTAAAAATGCGTCTTTAATTTTTTTGTATTTAGAATTTAAAAACAGGTTCAAATACCCCCTGAGCATATTTTCTAAAGGCATAGAATAAATAGGCACGCCGCAGCCGTCTTTTGTAGAAGGATATTCGCCTTTAATTTCGCACAACTCATAAATTTTCTTTTTTATTAAAAATTGAAGCGGATGATTTATCTTGAAATAATCATCTGTTGAAAACCCTTCTTTAACACATGCAGCAAGCATCATTGAGTGTTTTCCCGAACAATTGTTATGCAAAGCGGAAGCTTCTTCCCCATTCAAGGTTAAACGTTTTTGCTCTACTTTGCTCAATGGAACTTGAAGACCGCATTTTAAAAAACTTTCATTCAACCCCATTCGATTCAAAAAATCCTTAACGGTTTTTGTATGAATTTCTTCACCGGCATGAGACGCACAACAAATTGCCACCTCGTTTTCTGTCATATTAAAATATTCATCCAGATTTAAATCAACAATCAGAGAAGCTTGCAAGGGCTTTGCACAAGAGCGCAAGTAATACGGATAATTATCATCATCTCCGATTCTCAAAATATTTTTATCTTCTGAAATCTTTAGCAAAAAACCGTAATGTTCTTGCTCAACAAGCCCGTCTCTTACAAATTCTATCAATTTTGGGGGTTTATATGTCATCCTTGTTTCTTCACAAAAGCTAGAATTTTACTTAATCTGTCTTTTAATAAATTATTTTGCTCTTTCAATTTGGTAATTTCTTCCAAATATTGTTTAGCAGACTCCGGAGATGATTCAGCCGGCTTTGGTACTATTGAAGAATCAAGTATAAAACGTTTTTTTGCTTCTTCTTTCATTATTAAAAGAGATGATGTATCTTTTTCTGTTATATAATTCAAAGAAATCATAATCTCTGCCATTTTCATCGGGGTCCCTTTTTCCACAAGCTGCTTTTGCTTCAAGATAGTGTGCTCCAGTTGATCTACGTTTATTTTTCCAACTCTTTTAAAATATTCGCCTGTTCTGAATTTACCAGACATAAATCCTGCCATTGCAAGTACATGAACAGAATTTGGAGCTTTTACATAATCTTGCTCTAGACAAAATATATAATATTTGGCAACTTCTTCTGTAGTCCAAAAATTATTCATTGAAATTTCTAGCATATTAAGCCCTTCGGCAACATTTGTAAGAAAATTATAAATATTGCCATCCAATCCTGATTTTCTTTCCGCAAGTTCAGTTCTGCCGGCATAAGAAAGCACGGGAACATAAAGATGAAAAACATCTTCTTCCTTTGTTCTTATAAAATCTTCACTCAAATAAGAAGAGAGGTTTTCATACAACCTCAAGTATAACACTTGTTTTACCCATAGTGGAAAATCCAATAATTTATCAATGAAAATTTCCAGAATATTTTTTTTCAAAATTGCTCCTCTATCTTCCTTTTTTTTTAATTATATATTATAATATTAGCAGAGTCAATTTATAAACAAATTTTAAGATGGAGCAAGATGGGCTTAGACGGGTTTTCAATGGGTAATTTAGGATTAAATGCGGAGCTGACCTCTGCCCAAATGGCTAATCAGGCAGAGCATTTGGCAAAAAAAGAAACCGAGTTTAAGATAAAAGACGTAACAACTCTTTCTGAAGACAAAGGTGTTAAGAGAAAAGAAGAAAACGATACTCCCAAAAGTTTTAAACACTCTGACAAACAAGAACAAGAACAAAACCAAGACTCAGAATTTCAGGATGAATCCGAAGATTCGACTTATGGACATGCTGACACATTAGGATTTATAGATGAAGAAACTTTTTTAGAAAAAAATCCGAAAGAATTTTCTGTAAGAATAAATCCGATAACAGGACACTTTGAACTGGTAAGCAAAAAAGACAACAAAGTCTTAGAAACAATAAGTCCCAAAGACCTTATGGGGTTGGTTTCCCACCTGAATAGCGCATCGGGAATCCTCGTTAATAGAAAAATATAAAGAAGGTGAAAATGCAAACTATGAATCCATACTTGAAACAATATAAAAAAAATCAAGTTGAAACAGCTACTCAAGAAGAAGTTTTAATTCTCCTATATGACGGAGCTATTCAATTTTTAAGCAAAGCTAAAATTGGCATTGAACAAAATGACAACGAAATGGTGAACAAAAATATTATAGCTTGCGAAAATATTATCAATGAATTCATTGACACTTTAGATATGGAAAACGGGGGCTCTTTTGCTCAAAATCTAAAAAGCTTGTATGAATATTTTTATAGAACTTTGGTAAAAGCTAATATTAAAAAGGATATTGCAAAAATCGACGAAGTTCAAAGACATTTAAGAAACCTTAGAGAAACTTGGCAAAAGGCTATAAACATAGCAAATTCTCAGAAAAAAGCTATACTTGATGACGATGAGTTCGAAGATCAAGAAGGAAGAGAAGTATAAGTGACAAGCTGTGCAGAATTAAAACTAATATACGAACAATTTTTAACACTTGAATCTCAAATTTCAGATTTTATTAAAACTGAAAGCTTTTCTGATATTATTTCTTTGCTTGACCACAAGGAAAAACTGACAAAAAGGCTTATAAATGCTCATAAAACAGCTGATGTTTCAAAAGAAGAAGCAAAAGAATTAAAAATTTATGAAAAAGAACTTAGAGAAAAAGACAGACATAACCTTGAAATTCTTGAAAAAAGATTTGGTGATGTAAAAGAAGAGCTTAAACTGGCAAAAAGCAAATTAAAAATCAATTTTGCATACGGATACCAATCTCAAAAAGGACAAGGCAAACTGGTAGATTTCTCAGAATAAGGAAAAAAGTGGACATCAATCTTGTAAGACAAAAAAAAACAGCGGCAATTTTATCAATAATTTCGAATTCGGTTTTGATTACAATTAAAGTAATAGCAGGAATTATCTCTGGAAGTATCGGTATAATTTCAGAAGCTGTTCACTCAACCTCTGACCTTTTAGCCTCAATCATAACGTTATTTTCGGTCAGCGAATCATCAAAGCCTGCAGACAACGACCACCAATTTGGTCACGGAAAATTTGAAGATTTGGCAAGTTTTGTGGAAGGGCTTTTAATCATTCTTGCAGCCTTTTACATAATCTATGAATCTGTTAAAAAAATTGTATTAGCCCACAGTATAGAAATAAACGCATCAATCGGGCTTTGGGTAATGGCAATTGCAGTCGTTGCAAACTTTTTTGTCAGCTCATTTTTATTTAAAATTGCTCATAAAACAGGTTCAACCGCACTTTACGCAGATGGAGAACACCTAAGAACTGACATCTATTCGTCTTTGGCCGTTTTTGTAGGACTTATCCTTGTAAAAGTCACAGGAAATCCAATTTATGACCCTATCGTAGCAATAATTGTAGCGATAATAATTTTTGACGCAGGTTTGAAAATATGCGTAACTGCAAAAAATAGTCTTTTAGACACCTCTTTAAGTGAAAAAGAAGTTTTTAAAATCAAATCTATAATCAATAACTACCTCCAAAATGGTGTAATTTCTCTTAAAAACTTACGCACAAGAAAATCAGGAGTAAAGAAAATTATAGAAATGGTTTTGGTTGTTGACAAAACAATGCACATTAGCACTTCTCACGAAATGTGTGATGAAATAGAAGCAAAAATTGAAGCTAAACTTCACAACACAGACATAACAATTCACCTTGAACCGAATACGTAATTTTTATGCTAAAATAGTGTAAGGAACTACTTATTCGGAGTATAAAATGGCAGATGCTTTAATGACAAAACAGTTGAATGGTGCGCAGATTTTAATGAATTCCTTGCGCCGCCATAATGTTGATTCTGTTTTTGGATATCCGGGCGCTATAATTTTAAGCATTTACGAGGAATTTTATAACTGCAACGATATAAAGCACTACCTCGTAAGACACGAGCAAGCCGCTGTTCATGCAGCAGAAGGCTATGCAAGAGTAAGCGGCAAATGCGGCGTGGTTCTTGTCACATCAGGTCCAGGAGCCACTAATACAATCACAGGAATTGCAAATGCTTTTCTTGACGGCTATCCGCTTGTAGTTCTTTGCGGGCAGGTTCCATCCGGACTCATCGGAAACGATGCTTTTCAGGAAGTAAACATTGTTGAAATGACAAAAACTTGCTCAAAATGGGGATATCAAGTCAAAACTACAGATGAGCTTGACGAGGTTCTTGAAAAGGCATTTAATATAGCAACGACAGGAAGACAAGGCCCTGTTGTTATTGATTTACCGAAAGATGTTTTAGAAAATAAAATCGAATTTACGGAAATATTTAATAAAAAAAATCAGACTAAAAAAAATTCAAATCAAACTAAAACTCCAAACAATGATTATAAAAAAATTGCAGAAATATTAAAATCTGCTAAAAAACCTGTTATACTTGCAGGAGGAGGGGTCTTGACCTCAAATTCCAGCAATGAATTGACTTCGTTGGCAAAAAAAATTAATTCCCCTGTTGCTTTGACAATGATGGCGGCAGGAGCCTATGAATTAACCGACGAAACAAATCTCGGTATGCCGGGAGTTCTTGGAAACTACTGGACAAATCAAGCTATCAGCGAATGTGATGTACTTCTTGCAATCGGAACAAGGATTACAGATAGAATTAATAATCCCATAAAAAATTGTGCAAAAAACGGGGCTACCATTATTTACATTGACATTGAGCCATCACCATTTTTGAAACTTTTTCCACAGGCTCACTGCATAATAGAAGACGCAAAAGTTTTTTTACAAAATATTCTTTTAGAAATTGAAAATATAAATTTTGACTTAAAAACAGATTGGATTGAAAAAATATCAAGCTGGAAATCTAAAAAGACAATTCCTCTTGTTCCTTCCGAAAAACTTTATTCTCACAAAGTTCTTGAAAAAATTTACGAATGTACAAAAGACTACAACCCAATTGTAGCAACAGAAGTCGGACAACACCAACTCTGGGCAATACAAATGTTTGAATTCAACCAACCTAGAAAATTTTTAACCTCAGGAGGACTTGGCACCATGGGGTTTGGTTTTCCTGCCGCAATGGGCGCCTGCCTAGCAGACAAAAATTCTCTCGTTTTAAATATCGCTGGCGATGGTTCAATACAAATGAACATCCAAGAACTCGCAACCTGTGTTGAATACAACCTGCCAGTAAAAGTAATCATCCTAAATAACGGATATTTAGGAATGGTTCGACAATGGCAAGAAAAACTTTTTGACAAACACTACTGCGGAACTGAAATAACAAGTCCTGATTTCGTTAAAGTTGCGGAAGCCTACGGCGCAAAAGGCATAAGAGTCGAAAAAGAAGAAGATATAACAAAAGCAATGCAAGATGCAATCGAATACAATGGCCCTGTTTTTATTGAATTTATTACTGAACCGTTCGAGTTTGTACACCCTTATATTGCAAAATAATTAAAAATCAGATAGCGCTAAACTCATTATCTATTTCAATTGTGTGCCTTATAACAGCATTTGCCATCAAAAGCAAAAATGGATTGACCTCAGATAAATTTGACATACAGACCTTTGCCTGATGAGTGTTTTGCCCCGAAGCGTTTGCCGATTTTTCATCAAATACAACACCCGTTTGCACCGAATGTTTTTTACCATCGCCTGATATTCTCTCTAAAAGCTCTTCTTTAGGGAAATTTTCACTGCAAGAAACGACAATATCAATTGATTTAGATTTATTCAAAATCAAAACAGCTTTGATATTACCAAAATTTATTGTCGTAATCAAAATAGTTATTGAATCTTCACTCTCGCCGCCTTGACTCTCTGAAGTTTCAACCTCAAGCTCAAAATCAACACCCTCTTTTAAAGGCAACCACGGAAGATATAAAAGCATAAAATTTTTCAAAACCTGCGAAGAATTTTCCTGCCCTGCGACAGAAACACTTGCATTTATGAGCTTAATAGCCTCTTTTAGTTGAGAAACATCACTCAAGCCTTGTTTAGATGCCTCAGCCATTACAAAAACAAGTTTATTCATAGCATCCTTTGCATTAGCCTGCAAAAGGGCTGCCAAGTCTGAAATGCTGATATTTTGCATCAAAAGAGTCGATGCCTGTTTTGACATCGCAACATCCTTCTGCAAAAACATTAAAATCTCTTGCATCTCTTTAGGCAAATTCATTAAATCCCGTAAATACAAGCTTTTTTGTGAACTTACAAGCTCATTCATCCTCAATGACTGAGAATATATCTGAGAAAAATTATTCATCAATTGCGGATTATGCAAACTTTTTTGAATAAAAGAATTTGCCATTGCTTGCTGTGGAGCTGATGGTGTTTGTGGCGCGCCGAAGGCGCGCCCTGCCATAGGTTTGCCCTGTGGAGGCGGGAAAAAATCTTTTGCAAACTTATTTAAAAAACTTCCAAGATTAAATTGATTCATAATTCTATTATGACGATTTTTTAGGATTTTTCAACCCTAAAGAAAAAAAAATAATACAAAACAACTTAATTTTAGCAAATAAAAAAGAAAAACTACTTATTTATCAAGCATTAAATCTGCATAAGATTTAACTTGTTCAAAAATATTTTCGATACTGTCGTTTGAGTTAATCACCTTAACTCTATCCGGCTCTTTTTTTGCAATTTCCAGATAACCGTTTTTTACTCGCTCAAAAAATTCTATTCCAGCTGATTCCATTCTATCTTTTTCATTTCCGACTCTGCTCATTGAAGTTTCAACATCAACATCAAAAACAAAAGTTAAATCAGGGACAAAACCACTGGTTGCAATATTATTAAGCATTTTTAAACGCTCTAAATCAACCCCTCTGCCGTAACCTTGATATGCAAGGGTCGAATCGGTGTGCCTATCACAAAGCACAATCTTACCTGCTTCTACTGCCGGCTTAACAATAATGTCAATATGCTGCGCTCTATCTGCCAAAAACAAAAAAGCTTCGCAATTGTCAGAAACTTCACCGTCATAATTAAGTAAAATCTCTCTTATTTTTTCACCAAGACCTTTTCCACCAGGTTCTCTTGTAATTAATACATCACACCCCTTTGCTTGCAAAGATTCCGCAAGCAAATTCAATTGCGTAGTTTTTCCGCAACCGTCTGCACCTTCAAATGTTATAAATAATCCTTTTTGCATCTTTTCCTCAAAATATTCTGTTCTGAATTTATTATATCAAAAAAGCGGCGCAGGATATAATTTCCTGCGCCGCTTTTTTTAAATTTATTACACAAGTTCTTTAACTTCAGCAGCCAAAGCTTTTGTATCCAATTTAATTCCTGGTCCCATTGTAGTCGCCAAGTAAGCTGACTTAACAAAAGTTCCTTTAGCAGAAGATGGTTTTGATCTTAAAATTGCATCTGCAAGAGTTGCATAGTTTTTAAGCAAATCTTCTGTTGAGAATTGAACTTTACCGATTGGGCAGTGAATCATACCTTGCTTATCAGCACGGAATTCAACTTTACCAGCTTTTGCATCCTTAACAGCAGCAGCAACATCCATTGTAACTGTTCCTGTTTTTGGGTTTGGCATCAAGCCTTTTGGTCCCAATACACGACCCAACTTACCAAGCATGCCCATGCAATCTGGAGTTGCAATCAATGTATCAAATTCGAACCAGCCTTTTTCGATTTTTTCAATGATTTCTTCAGCACCAGCCTCATCAGCGCCAGCTTCTTTAGCTTCAGTAGCTTTTGGTCCTTTTGCAACAACACAAACTCTAACTGTTTTTCCTAAACCTGCAGGAAGAACTGTTGTAGATCTGATTTGTTGATCAGCATGTTTTACATCAATTCCTAAACGGAAGTGACATTCAACAGTTTCATTGAATTTTGAAGTTTCTTTTGATATTTCTTGTAATTTTTTAACCGCTTCAGCAGCTGAAGTTGGTTGATCAAAACCAGCTAAAAGCTCTTGAAGTTTTTGTTTTTTCTTAGTTAATTTTGCCATTTTTTATTCCTTTCTTGGTGGTAACGTCCTGACTAACAATCAGAACTCCCAAAGTTCTTATTTGTTGATTTGATAAAAGATGAAAATTATCTTATCAAACTCAACCTACCTTCTAACTACTCAGCAACAGTAACGCCCATTGCACGTGCTGAACCTTTAATCATTTTTACTGCGCTTTCAAGAGAAGTTGCGTTTAAATCTTCCATTTTTGTTTTTGCAATTTCTTCCATTTGCGCTTGTGTAATTTGACCAACTTTATCTTTGTTAGGAACAGCTGAACCTTTTGGAAGGTTAAGAGCTTTCTTAATCAAAACCGCAGCCGGTGGTGATTTTGTAACGAATGAAAAACTTCTGTCTTCATATACGTCGATTACAACAGGGATAATATAACCTGCTTGAGCTTCAGTTTTTGCATTGAACTGTTTGCAAAAATCCATAATATTAACGCCGTGTTGACCTAACGCAGGACCAACCGGTGGTGAAGGATTAGCCTTACCCGCTTCGATTTGAAGCTTAATTTTTCCTACTACTTTTTTCTTTGGTGCCATTTTTATTTCCTTTCTTGGTACTAACGCTTTTCTAGCTCCCATTTTGGTTTAACGGTTGATTTTAGATAAAATTTCGATTTATCTAATAATCAACAGATAATTATAGTTTTTGAATTTGTTTATACTCTAACTCAACCGGAGTTTCACGTCCAAAGATTGAAACATTAGCTCTCAACTTAGACTTATCAGGATAAACCTCAGTTATATCTCCAACAAAGTCAGCGAACGGTCCGGATATAATTCTAACCTTATCGCCAGCTTTAACGTCAAGCTGAATTTTTTGTGTTTGAGTCTGTGAACGGTGAATAATTTTCTTAATTTCGCTATCTTTTGCAGGGATTGGTCTTTTTGCAGAGCCAACGAATTTTGTAACGCCCGCTGTGTGTCTAACTACATACCAGCTGTCGTCATCCATTATCATCTCTACTAGAACATATCCAGGGAAGATTTTTTCTTCTCTTTCTTGTTTCTTTCCGCCCTTAACTTGGGTGACTGTTTTTTGAGGAACTTCTACTCTGAAGATTTTTTCACCCATGTTCATATATTCAATACGTTTTTCAAGGTTAACTTTAACCTTGTTTTCGTGTCCTGAATAAGTATGAACAATATACCAGCGTTTTTTAGCTTCTTTCGCAGGTTTTTCTTGTTCTGCTTCCTGAACTTCAACCTCAGTTGCTTCAGTTTCAAAACCTTCTTCTAAATTTTCTAGATTCTCTTTTTTAGTCATCGCAATACATCTTTCTTCTATCTGTGAGGAATAAAGCCTAATACCCACTTGAAAATAACATCCATTAAATAAACTGAAACTGTAAATACAAAAACAATTACGACCACGAATAAAGTTTCCGCAATTACTTGACGTCTTTCAGGCCAAGTTATCTTGCCCCATTCGGCTCTTACGCCTCTCAAATAAGTCATTATAGTATTTACTGCATCATTCATTTTAATTTCCTTTTAATTAAATCGCGCCCTGAAGGACTCGAACCCTCGACATCCGGTTTTGGAGACCGACGTTCTACCAACTGAACTAAGGACGCCTTTATTAAATTATCATATCAAATTCAGTTGGTAGAACCAAATTTAACCTTCCTCGCTCCGCTGCACTTAGCAACTGAACTAAGAGTTACTTGGGGTTTGAAAGCTTGAAAATTTTATTATAAGTTTCCAAGCTTTCAAACATCCAAACTTCTATTTTGTTTCTTTGTGAGCAGTATGCTTTTTACATTTTGGACAATATTTGCTCAATTCCATTCTTTCTTTTGTTGTTTTTTTGTTTTTTACTGTAGTGTAGTTTCTTTCTTTGCAGTCTTCACAAGCTAAAACTACCATTTTGTCTACTTTACCTTTGATTCCCATGTTTATATTCCTTTTTTTATTGTATTTATTGGATAAAATTTTAGAATGCCTTTAACTTTATTCAGACATTCCAAAATATCGGCTTTCATCCATAAATATCATAAAATAAAAATATAAAAAAGCAAACAAAATGTAAACAAATAGTAAATATTTATTTTTTGAAACTTTAATCTTGCTCTTGCACAACAGGAATTAATCTTTTTTTTGCATTATCCCAAAAATTTTTCAAATCAGATTGAATAGAAGGTTTATCAATCCACCTTCTTATATATCTTTCATCACTTCCAAGCCCACCTGACAATCTTTCTCCACCATCAATCTTGTAAATTGCCTCAGAAATACCTAAACTAATGCACACATGAGGCGTGGATTCGCGCTCAGGCGCCATCCAAAGCTTTAAATTATTATATTTAGACATATTTGCATGTTGACTGTTATGCCTGTCAGCTTGACTGTCCGCCAAGTATGATTTTAAAGATTCTTCTAAACGATGAAATTCTTCTGCCACTTTTAAAAACTCCATTTTAACTAATTATTAAGACTGTGAATAGGAGCTGGAATCCTGCCGCCTCTGTTCACAAAATTTTTGGATGATAATTCGCTCACTTTCATAACCGGAGCCTCACCAAACAATCCGCCATAAACAGCAACGTCACCTATTTTTTTATTAGGCACGGGTATAATTCTCACAGCCGTTGTTTTTTTGTTAATCATCCCTATCGCCATCTCATCCGCGATAATTCCTGCTATAGTCTCAACAGGAGTCTCACCAGGGATTGCAATCATATCAAGCCCAACAGAGCAAACCGAAGTCATTGCTTCAAGTTTGTCAAATGTAAGGCAGCCTTCGGCTGCCGCCTCAATCATGCCTGCATCTTCCGAAACTGGAATAAATGCGCCTGACAATCCTCCTACATAAGAGCTTGCCATGATTCCGCCTTTTTTAACCGCATCGTTCAGCATTGCCAAAGCTGCAGTTGTACCGTGAGCACCTGCATGTTCAAGCCCCATAGCCTGAAAAATACCTGCCACACTGTCACCTTCTGCAGGGGTAGGCGCTAAAGATAAATCTATTACCCCAAATGGAATATCCAGCTTTTTAGCCAACTCTCTTCCTACCAACTCACCTGTTGTAGTGATTTTATAGGCAACTTGTTTTATTTTATTCGCTAATTCGCTAAAATTAGCTTCTTTAGACAGAGATTCCACTGCCGCCCTTACAACTCCGGGGCCCGACACACCGACATTTAGCGCACATTCAGGCTCACCGTAACCGCAGTATGCTCCTGCCATAAAAGGGTTATCGCTTGCAGAATTGCAGAAACATACAAGCTTAGCAGCGCCAAATCCGTCTTTGTCCGCAGTAATTTCAGCAGATTTTTTAATAATCTCTGCCATCTTTAAAACAGCATCCATATTAATCCCTGCCTTTGAACTTGCGATATTCACGGAAGAGCAAAGTCTTTCTGTTTGTGCCAAAACTTGCGGAATACTTTCTACCAAGGCCGAGTCGCCTTTTGTAAAACCTTTTTCGACAAGAGCAGAAAAGCCTCCAATAAAATCAACATTTACATCTTTTGCCGCCTTATCCAGAGTTTTTGCTATTTTTAAATAATCCATATTACTGCAAGATTCACCGATAATAGAAATCGGCGTAACTGCGATTCTTTTATTTATAATCGGTATAGAATAATCGTTTTCAATTTCTGTTGCAAACTTATTCAAATTTTTTGCATATTTTACAATTTTGTTATAAATTTTATCGCAAACAACATCTACATCCTCTGCCATGCAATCCCTTAGACTCAAAGATAATGTCACAGTCCTGATATCAAGATTGTGCAATTTTATCATGTTAATTGTTTCTAAAATCAAATTTTCGTTAAATACAGTCACTAATTTTTTCCTTTTAATAAATAATCCTGAACATTTGAATCTTTTACGACCAATTTCAGCTCAACTCTTCTACTTTTGTTATAATCTTCTTTTCCACTGACAAGAATCGGCTCGGTATAACTTTTACCTTCCACAACAAGATTCTTAGTCAAAGATTCTGTAAATTTTTTATTATAATTTGTTTTAAAAACATACTCGGCAACAGCATTTGCACGTTTCAAACTCAAATCCATATTTTTAACGAACTGCTCTTCTTTTGAAGAAACGCTTTTAAACATTTGCGAATCCGTATGACCTTCTATTACGATATTTGAAATATTCTTGTACAATTTTGGGTTTGAATAAATTGTATTTACATATACAGGTATAAATTTATCCAAATATTTCTTACCTTTATCGGAAAGTTTATAGCTATTGAGCTCAAAAAGCTCTAAATCTGAGATTTTCACCTGTCCTGTAAGTTCATTTATACTAGTTTCGACATTCTGTTTTTTCATATTTTCTATCAATTGTTTCGCAACTTCGCTTTGAGCAGATTGCTGCTGGATTTTTGTTTGAGTAAAGCCTGTCATTGCGAGAATAAATAATGTCATAAAAATTATGGCAAGCCCGAGCAAAAGGTCAGTCATTGTGACCCAAAAAACGTTTTCATCTTCAACTGTGCTTGAATGTTTTCTTCTAATCAAAACATCTCTCCGTTAAAATAAATCATCTACAATATCAGACTTACTCTTTTTTTCTGCTGCTGCTTTTTCCTGCAATTTACCGACTCCAAAAACCAAATTTTCCATATAAGGTACAAGCATCTTGGAAAGGCTTTGCTCTATTGATTTTTGAAATTGATTAGGCAAAGACGAAAGCAAATTTGTAAGCGAATTGTTTTGAATTTTTGTTTCTTTCAAAAGCTCTATCAAGAATTTCTCTGATGAAATATTATCGAATAATTCATAAATTTTTTCTTGAACTTCTGCCAAAGGAATTCTGCATTTATTGTTGTA
This sequence comes from Cyanobacteria bacterium OH_SFB_17, assembly GCA_023395735.1. Classification (GTDB taxonomy): domain Bacteria; phylum Cyanobacteriota; class Vampirovibrionia; order Gastranaerophilales; family Gastranaerophilaceae; genus JAEWYI01. Next base: position 3,675 of record JAEWYI010000084.1, on the reverse strand, counting down.
CAAAAGTCTTTCTATCATCAAAAACAAAAGCGCTGAACCTACGGCCAAAACAGAAACCAACGCTGCAACTTGCATGCTCGACATCAAGTTTGAGACAGAAGCTATAGTTGATTCTTGGTTTGAAAAATTCACTCCTGTAAAAGCCTCGGCAATATTTAAAAAAGTGAACAAAGGGCCCAAACCCGTTAAAATTGTCGGAGCAGTCTGTATCATTTTATAATTCAATTTTGACGTAACCAAAGTATCTTCATTGAAAAAATAACTAGGGTCTATTGTTGTCTGAATATTTTCAACAGACTGGGATATATTTTGAAAAACAATATCGTTTTTTTCATTCTTTAAAGAAACGCTTTCTGAAAACACTAGCGTATTTTTAAACTCAGCCCAAGAGCTTGAAACATAAGGGTTATGAGCCATAACCTCATCCAATTCTTTAAACCTAAACATCAAGTCTGATTTTTTGAAAGTTTTTAAATAGCCCAACAACTCTTGCAAGTTTTGATTTATAAATCTAACCTTTTTTACATAATAAATTATGATAGAAAAAAAAGTCAAAAGAACAATCAGGACCGCAGGATTGAATAAAATTTTTAAAAATTGCATACTTACACCTCTTCGTTGCTAATATGATATCATAAAAAACGTTTTTTGGCATACTACACCTGCTATATGATTTGATTTTTTCAAATTTGTTATATCATTTTAATATGAAATGTCCAAAGTGCAGCAGTGAAATTGATGAAAAAATGATTGTTTGTCCGCATTGCAAGAAAGTACTGAAACTTGTATGCCCAAAATGCAAAACAATTAACAAAACAAATGCCTGCAAAAAATGCGGATTCACAATTATTACAAAATGTCACAACTGCGGAAAAATCAACCAAACGATTAATGAAAAATGCTCAAAGTGCGGATTCAGCACCTTTACCAGTGTTGCAATAAATTCTTCAAACATTGATGAATTTGCTTGTCTTACAATAGAATTTCCTAACATTAACGAAATAAAAAAAGCATTGGGTTCAACAAAATTATTTGAAAAATTCAAGTATAATCTTGATCTTCAGCTTCAAAACTACGCAATTTCGATTGGAAGCTCCAGAGAGATTATTGACAGCGTCTATGTTGTAAGATTCAACAAGGAAAATTCTTTTAAAAAATCTTGCCAACTCGCAGTAACCGCAGCGATTGAAATTCTTAACAAAATAACTGAGCTTAACTTCAAGCTAAAATCTTACACCCAAACAACTCTCAAGTGCAATATAGCAATTCTTAAGCGCGATATCTATTCAAAACCCGAAGAATACAAATCAGGTTTTAACATCAAGCTTATATATGAACATAAAAAAGACCTCAACCTGTTGAACAATTTGCAGGTCATTACAGATTCTTATATCTATGAACAAATTTGCGACAAGTACGACCTTTCATCACTCACCGCGACTTTTGTAAAAAATGAAATGATAACATTTTTTGAACTCAAATTAAAAAAATACATAAAAATCCCAAAAGAAAAAGAAAATGATGAAGAAAAACCACAAGAAATAAAAAAACAACTCTTCCCTGATATCCAGACAGAAGACGACAAAAAAGATGAATTATACAACATAAACGCAATCAATTTTGACGAAATAAAATGCACATTCGCCAACTCAAAAACCGCTGATACAATTTCAGACATAATAAACATTCTAAAAAACAGTCCTAAAAAAATAATCTCAATAAAAGGTAAAAAGGCGCTTGCGCCGATTTCTCAAAAATTGATTTCGTCGCTAGAAAATAGTCTTTTGTATGAAAATGTTATTCACATTCAATGCTATGATAATATGAAATTCAAACCCTATGGGTTTTTCTATGACCTGATATCTCAACTTTATAACTTCGCACAAAGCCCTAAGCTTTTTGCAAGCAACAATTTTAGCGATTTTTCTCAAATCGACAAATCAAATTTCATAAAAGATCTGATAAACCTTAACGAAAGAAAATTTCCTCATCCTGAAGACGTCAGGTACTCACTATTTGATTTGTTCTTGACAATATTCAAGGCGCTTAAAAAAACCGTCATTTACGTAGAAAATTTTGATAAAATAGATGAAACCTCAAAAGAATTTTTGAACCTATTTTTTGAAAAAGCGGAAGAATTTGATATCAGTTTTATTTTTGAAATGAATGAAGAAACTTCCCTTCACAAAAACGCTCACTTCCTGCTTTCCACTCCTAACTACATTGAAATTTCAACAAAACCGTCTTCATTTGAAGAAATATTAGGCGCAAACATTTCTGCGTTTTCGAATATTATAGAAAATTATTATCTTCAAAAAATAGCGCAAAATGCAAAAGGTAGCCCAAATTATACTCAAAACGCGCTTGAATATCTAATCGACAAAAAAGCCTTGCAAATAGAAAAGAAAAAATACATAATCGCAGAAGAAGCTAAAAATGTCGTAATTCCATCATCTTTAGAAGAACTTTTTGAAAAGAGATTAAGCAGTCTTGAAAAAGATTTAAATACATTTGAATTATTCTGTAAACTTGTTCTTATTGGCCCTAGAATTGATTTTGAGACAATAAACACTCTAAACAACGCGGATATTATAAAAATAATAAAAGACTTAACCGATAAATCCTTTATCTACACAAAAAACAGCGCTGTGTTCATTTTAAACCACAGTTATTATTTTAAGGCCGTTTGTAAAACAGAACCAAATCAAATTGCCAAAGATTTGTTGGAAAAAATTTATTTAACTGATATATCCCACCCCAACCAAGCCCTTTTAGAGAATATTTTAATCTTGCCTAAGCAAGAGTTTTTGAGCTGGGAAAAACTGTCAAAATTAAACGCTTCGATGGGGGATTTTAGCGCTTATCTCAATTGCAGCATAAAGTTTTTAAAACTGCTTGATTCAAATATTCGAGAAAGCTCCGAAAAAACCATAGAAGAATACAAGTTGGAAGTTTATGAAAACATTTCAAATCTGTTGTACAAATATACTCCAAACAAAATTCACAACATAACTCAAATAATTTTACAAAATCTTGAAACCTCCACCGACGATAAAAAAGTGATTAACCTCTGCAATAAAATGCTTCAAGGCTGCCTAATCGGCGGGAATTATTCATACGCGCTGGAACTTGTTCACAAAATACTTTCAAGATTGAAAAATTCATCGCTTAATCCAAACGATACAAATTTCAACTCCGCATTTTTTCTTGTTTCTTTAATCAAAATCGAAATTTTATTCAGCATAGGCAACTTCAAAGATTGCGTAATCTCCGGCACAGAAATAATAAATTATATAAATTCAAAAAATCTTCAAAAGCTCAAGCCTCAAAACCTTTCGCTAAAAGAATTTGAGGAAGTTATTGAAGATACTAGCGTTTTTATATTATTGTCAAAAATAATTCTACTTCAAAAAGATTTGGATAAATTTGTAGAGCTATACAAAGATAATATGGAAAAAATTCCAGAAGCTTTTGGAAATCTATATCTTCTTGAAAAAGTTTTAAGAGGTGAGAAAATAACCGTTAATAAAAAAGATTTGCCTAGTAATGATAAATTTTCAAAGGTTATATTTAACCTTATACAAGCTTTTCAAAATTCGCCTGACAGTAAAGCTTTTGCAGATTATATCTACAAAGCAAAAATCAATGCTAAAAAACATAAATTGACTCAATTTG
>JAEWYI010000048.1 GCA_023395735.1 Cyanobacteria bacterium OH_SFB_17 | reverse complement strand
AAAATCACAAAATTATTATTGGACGTCCAAAAGGCCCAAGGCTATTTGCTGGGAAAAATGGATGCTTTAGGTTTTGAAGTTAAAGAGAATGCCCTTTTAAATATTTTAACAGAAAATATTTTGAAATCTTCTGAAATTGAAGGAGAACTATTAAATAAGGATCAAGTCCGTTCTTCTGTTGCAAGAAGACTTGGATTAAATTATGACTCAAGTATAAATATAGAAAGAAATGTTGAAGGCGTTGTTGAAATGATGATTGATGCAACTCAAAATTTCGATCAACCGATAACAGAAGAAAGATTATTTGGCTGGCATGCATCATTATTCCCTACAGGATACAGCGGGATGTATAAAATTGATGTAGCTCAATATAGAAGCGATAAAAATGGTCCGATGCAAGTTATTTCAGGTTCAATCGGTAAAGAAAAAATCCATTATGAGGCACCCGAAGCCAAACACTTAAAAAAAGAAATGAATTATTTAATCGATTATATTAACCACAATCAGAGTGATAATTTATTAATTAAAGCCGCTGTTGTTCATTTGTGGTTTGCAACTTTGCACCCATTTGAAGACGGCAACGGTAGAATCGCAAGAGCCCTAACAGATATGATTTTAGCTCAACAAGATAATACTAAATACAGATTTTATTCAATGTCTTCACAAATTCAAAAAACACGAAAAGATTATTATAATATCTTAGAAAAAACTCAAAAAGGCTCAATGGAGATAACTAATTGGATAGTTTGGTTTTTGGAAACTTTGTTGGAGGCAATAAAATCCAGTGAGAATATTTTATCTGGAGTCCTAAAAAAAGCTGAATTTTGGCAAAAACATACGAATTTAATTTTTAATGAAAGACAAAAAAAAGTTTTGAATCACTTTATGGATGACTTTAATGGGAATTTAACAACAACAAAATGGGCTAAAATGTGTAATTGCTCGCAAGATACTGCAACAAGAGACATCTCAGATTTAATCGAAAAGAAAATATTGAAGAAAATTGGAGAAGGCAGAAACACCAATTATAAGCTGATTTAAAATTTTATTCCACCTCCAAAATTCAAAAAGAGACTTTTACCAAAATTTGATGCAAAATCAGTTATAAATTGATAAAATTCTAGTCTCTGTTCTTTTTATATAAACCAAAAGCGCCCGTGCAACGGGCGCTTTTGGTTTATCTTATTCCACTGGTCTCCAGAGGTTTGACTTAAAACAGGAGAGGAGGGGACGTTTTGAGCCTAATTTTTCATCAGAAAAATAGCTCGAAACAAGTTAAATTTTGGTTAGAATCCCAAAACATAAAACAACGGAGATTAAAAAAACAGGATATTGTAGTTCGGGCAGCAAAAGTCTCAGGATAAATTCCCTGTTAATTGGCATTATGCTGGGAAATTTTTATACTTTACAGTGAATATTCGAATTTATGTCTTGGAACACGCAGTTGCAATAGGGCTTATAGACTAAATTCCCTAAAGGCATTAACAGGGAACTAACAGGGAATTTCTATTGTATAATTGTTGTATAAAATACAGAAAGAGGCAACAATGGATAAGGCAACTCGAGAACTTCCGATCCTTCAAAATTTTATTGAATTTATTAATCGCCAGGTTGGAGTATATTGTGATTCCATATCGAGCTTTAGCGGAAATAAAGCTCGGGTTGAAATACAAAAAGCAAGAGTGAATCGCCCATCAAAAGTTAGCATTAAAAATGGCCAATCAACTGTTATGTGGTCTAGTTATGAAGATCCTTCATCACCAGATGTCCTTCATCATCGTATAATAAAAGTTGATGATTTTATTCAAGTAAACTCTGAATCCGGATTTAATGAGCAACAAATTTGTTGGTCCATTATTGTATTTATATTTGCATATTGGGATGAAGAAATACGTCCGCAAGTTGCTAAAATAAGGAATATTGTACCAAATGACATTAAAATAGATGAATTTGGGGATTTAAGAATACTTCGTAAAGCTATCATTCATAATATGGGAGTTTTGACAAAAGTTGAATATGACAAAATTAAAGTTTTAAATGATTTGGTTAAGCCTGATGATAAGATTGTTTTTACACACGATCAAATGCATAAATTGCTTATTCATATAAAACAAGGTGTAGCAAGGTTAATGTTGGAATATACAGGACATTTACCAGGGGCTCCAAAAGCAAAAGAAATAAGCGGAATGGCAATACAAACTAGTCATAATTAGTGTATTATTTTGTGCTAAAATCAAATATATGCGAGCTTATTATTCTGATAAAATTTCAAATTTTCTAACTACATCTGACAATGAAATCCTTGGGCAGCTGTTAATGAAACATAAATTTTCAAATGATCAAGAGCAGAAAAATGCCTGGGCGCAACAGATTGAAATACTGAAATTTGCGTTAAAAGATTTTCCTGACGGCACTATTTATTTCGAATTTGCTATACCAAGAATGGGCAAAAGGGCTGACAATATCCTTATTTTCAACGGGATAATTTATGTCTTAGAATTTAAAGTTTACTCAAGACAGTATGATAATTATGCAATAGATCAAGCAACTGATTACGCACTAGACTTGAAGAATTTCCATTCAGAAAGTCATAATAAAGTTATAATTCCAATATTAATTGCAACAGAGGGTGAAAGCCCAACAGGTACAATCAAATTTGACAAAGATGGAGTGGCTTCTTGCATAAGAGCAAACAAGAATAATTTGGGATTTATAATCTCAAAAATCAATAGTAAATATGCTCGAGAACCTTTTGATGCTTACGCATGGGAGAACTCTTCGTATAAACCTACGCCAACAATTGTTGAAGCAGCCCAAAGATTGTATTCTAAGCATTCAGTCGAAGATATTTCTCGAAGTGATGCAGGCGCAATCAATTTAACAAAAACTACAAAAGCTATAGAACATATTATTAAAAACAGCAAACAAAATAACAAAAAATCTATTTGCTTTATAACAGGGGTTCCAGGTGCTGGTAAAACCCTTGCAGGATTGAATATTGCAACTCAATCTATGAATTATGAAAAAGATGAACACGCAGTTTTTTTATCAGGAAATGGTCCATTAGTTTTTGTGCTTCGTGAAGCATTGATTAGAGATAAGTCCCAAAGAGAGAATATTTCGAAAATTAAGATTGAAAAAGAAGTATATGCTTTTATTCAGAATATTCACCATTTTAGAGACGAATATTTTCAAGATGAGAATGCACCCATTGAAAGAGTTGTAATATTTGATGAGGCACAAAGAGCCTGGGACAAAGAGCAAGCGAGTAAGTTTATGACTAAGAAAAATAAAATTGCTGACTTTGACTTTTCGGAACCAGAGTTTTTAATTAATGTTATGAACAGGCATCAAGACTGGTGCGTTATCATTTGTCTTATTGGTAATGGTCAAGAGATAAATACAGGTGAAGCCGGTATTTCTGAGTGGTTTAGATGTTTAAGAGATAAATATTCTGGCTGGGATATTTATTGTGCCCCAAATTTGGATGAGGCATCGCTAGTAAATGTAAATAACAATAGCGATTTACATCTCAATGTATCTTTGCGTTCATTTAGAAGTGAACGCTTGTCAGAATTTGTGCACAATGTAGTTGAAAATAATTCTCATAAGGCAAAAGAAATATTTTCAGAATTAGAATGCAATTACCCAATATTTTTAACAAGAAACTTGAACGAAGCAAAATTATGGATAAAACAACAATCCAGAGGCTCGGAGCGCCATGGGATGTTGGCATCATCAAATGGACTTCGCTTACGACCTGAAGGTATTTACGTAAAAAATGATATTAAATGCGAAAATTGGTTTTTAAATAATAAAGAAGATATTAGATCTTCCTACTGCCTGGAAGAAGTTGCAACGGAATTTGACGTTCAAGGTTTAGAACTTGATTGGGCAATTGTATGTTGGGATGCTAACTACCGAAGAGAAAATAATAATTGGGGGCATTATACTTTTAGGGGAACCAAATGGCAAAATATCAACAAAACAGAAGATAAAAAGTATTTGATGAATTCTTATAGAGTTCTTTTAACCCGCGCTCGGCAAGGCATGATTATTTTTGTGCCGGAGGGCTCTAATAATGATAAAACTCGTTTAAATTGTTACTATGATGGCATTTATGAATATTTAAAGTTATGTGGTATAAAAGATCTCATATCCAAGCCTTCAGAAGCTCTTACGGTTGTTTAAGTTTCTTTTTATATTTGAATCTTGGATCTGGTTTCCCAAATAACTTATAATCTATTCCCTTGTTTCTACCATCAGAAAAATCTTGGTAGTACTGCGGTAATAGTATAATTCTAATCTCATTTTCTACAATGCACAAAACGGCTCTTGGGTTAATGCACTCAATTTTTGAATGATCATTTAAAGCTTTTTTTATTTTTACAGACACATTTTTAAAATCTTTTTCATCAATTTTTTCATTTGCAAGCATTTCTGATAAATTTAAATTTTTATACACAGTTGAATCAAAATTGTTAGGACTTAATTTAACAAGATTTAGTAAAGCAGTTGCTAATTCTTTTTCTTTTTTAAACTTAATATCATAATTTTTATCTTTAAAGGTTCTTTTGCATTTTAAACATTTATACCGTTGGGTATTTTTGTACTTGCCATTTTTATTAATTTTCTTTTTATCTGCATTTTGACAATAAGGACATTTCAAAATTTATTCCTCCTTTTTCTTACGATTTTAAATCAAAAAAATAACACTTCAACCATTTTATAAAAAGTGGTTGAAGTGTTCGAGTTGTCAACTTGCAATAATTCCTTATTACATAATGGTTTGGGGGCATTAAGTTTTAAGGGGTTTTTGCAGATCTAAATATAAATACTATTGTAGTTTTTTTTGCAAAAAACTTTAGATAAAATCCTCAGAAAGGAGAACAAAATGGATCCAAAAATCCAACGCTCAGATAACTCTGTGAGCCTAAAACAAGAGTTAGTAGTCCAATATGTGGAACTATTAAAAATCAAAAAGTATGAACGTAATCCTAAAACTCACCCTAAAAAGCAAATTGTAAAATTAATGAGCAGCATGAGGGTATTTGGGGTAGTTACTCCAATTTTGGTAGATGAGAATTTTTGCATTATTGCGGGACACTGTAGACTTGAAGCGTTAATTCGTCTTGGGTATAAATTAGTGCCAATCATAATGCTAAAACATTTGACAAAAGATCAAGTCAGGGCATATCGATTAGCTGATAATCGCATTGCAGAAGAAGGAGAATATGATCCAGAACTCCTAAAAATAGAACTTCAAGAACTTGTCTTGTCAGATACTGTTGTGATAACTGATACTGCATTCGATATATATGAAATTGATGAAATTATTATTGATGGCTATGGCGAAATAAAAGAAAGACCTGATAATGATGATGAGGCCCCAGATCTTCAAGATATTTCTCAACGTGTTAAGCCAGGTGACGTTTATAGGCTTGGAGAACATATCCTTATATGTGGCGATTCTTTAGATGAGAAAACTTATCGCCATTTATTGGGGAAAGATAAAGCTAGAATAGTGTTGAGCGACCCACCGTATAATGTTCCCGTGGACGGACACATTTGCGGTAAAGGCAAAACAAAACACGAAGAATTCGCAATGGCAAGCGGAGAAATGTCAGATGAAGAGTTTGAACATTTTGTCAATACGTTCATGACAAATTTGGTTAAATTTTCAATTGATGGCTCGCTGCACTACCTTTTTATTGATTGGCGCGGGTTAAGAATATTTTTAAATTCTGGGCACAAAAACTATTCTGAATTGAAAAATATCGGAATTTGGAATAAGCTACATGGGGGCATGGGATCGTTCTATAGAAGCCAATTTGAAGCGTGTTGTGTGTTCAAAAACGGAACTGCTCCACACATAAATAATGTCGAACTCGGTAAAAACGGAAGATACAGAACGAATGTGTGGAATCATCACGGTGTTAGTGCAACTAATCCAAAATCGTTGGAGCTACTGCGTCTTCATCCGACTTGCAAGCCGGTTGGCCTTTTACACGAGGTACTACTTGATGCGTCTGCTCCTGGTGATATTGTTTTAGACTGTTTCGGCGGGAGTGGCAGTACTCTGCTTGCTTGCGAAAGGGCGAAGCGCAAGGCAAGGCTTATTGAAATATCACCAAAATATTGTGACGTTACGCTTTATCGCTGGGGAAAACTCACGGGAGAAACAGCTGAACTTATAAAAAATATAAAGGAGGATCAAAATGACTAGTAACCCTGATAACAAAGACTATGAGGTGGGCTATAAACGCCCACCATCCAAGCATCAGTTTAAACCTGGAGTCTCTGGGAACCCAAAAGGAAGAACTAAATTGATTAAAGATTTTAAAACTGATCTCCGTGATGAATTGGAAGAGGTTATAACCGTGCAAGAAGGTGGCAAAGTTAAACCAATAACAAAACAAAAAGCTCTTATAAAAAAGCTGCTAAGTAAAGCCCTTGGCGGCGAACTAGGCGCATTAAAAACGCTTACAAGTTTAATAGCCTTACACCTTAATGACGCAGATACTGAGCTTGATGAATTATCTGATGAAGACAAAAAGTTACTAAATAAATATATTTATAAGGAGAATAAAAATGACTAGTCCAGAAGAAAAATTACTATATGCAGCATTAGCGAAAAGTCCCTCTATGTTTGTAGAAAAGTGCTACAACGAAATCGATGGAAGTTATGAGTATAACGAAACAATTGCTTCCAAGCTTATTTTAGACAAATTAAAAATAATAACAGAGGCAACGGAGAAACGACAGATAATTAATGTGCCTCCAAGATGTTACAAATCAACTATCATATCAATTGCATATACAGCTTGGTTACTAGGGCAAAATCCAAAGCTTAAAATTTTGTGCATCAGTTATGGTGACGATTTAGCAAAAGATTTCTCAATTAAGGTTCGTCAAATAATGAAAAGTGATTGGTACAAAAAAACTTTTCCAAAAACAAGATTAAAGCTTTGGGGGCAAAAAGATGATCATCTTGAAACCACAAAAAATGGTTATCGGCGAGCAGCTTCTATTGGAGGATCTTTGACTGGGAGAGGTGCCGATATAATAATCATTGATGACCCACAAAAAGCTCAAGACATTTTATCTGAAAGGAAGCGGAAAACTTCAAATGAAACCTTTGCAAGCACAATAATATCACGTATGAATGACAAAACTAAATGTAAAATTATTGTAGTTGCACAAAGATTGCACATGGATGATTTTTCTGGCTATGTCCAAAAATATGGGAAATGGGATGTTTTAGCCATTCCTGCGATTGCTGAAAAAGATGAGACATACACTTTATCCGACGGATCAGTTATCAATCGTAAAGCCGGAAGTGTCATTAATCCTACAACTGAACCTTTAGAATATCTTCTAGAAATAAGGGAAGGAATGGGGGATTTTCATTTTTCGGCACAATACCAGCAAAAACCAATTCCCGAAGAAGGGAATATCATTAAATTTAAAGACTTCCTGTTATATGATACAATCCCGTCAACAAATGATATGTCAATTGTTCAAAGTTGGGATATGGCTGAAAAGCCCGGGAAAAATAATGATTTTTCGGTATGTGTAACCGCTGCCATATGTAATAATATTACCTATATCCTTGACATTGAACGCTACAAACTTGAATATACAGATTTACTTAATCAAGTAAAATATATGCGAAATAAGCATTCTGCCCAAGCAATAATTATTGAAGATATAGGACAGGCATCTGCAATAGTTAAGCAATTAAGAAGTGAAGGTATTGGCATAATCGCGGATAGGCCAACCTTATCAAAAACAATTAGGGCTGCAGCGATAACATATAAAATACGCGCTGGAGAGGTTCGGCTACCTAAAAGTGCAAAATGGATTAAGGAGTTTGAGGATGAAATTTCATCATTCCCCTTTGGGCGAAATGATGACCAAGTAGATGCGTTTACTCAACTTGTTTCAAATGTCCAGGATGGGCTCATCGTACCATCAATGCCAATAATAATGTTTGATGACGATGAGGAAGCTGATGAAGAAACTAAGCTGTTAAAATGGTTGCTAGGCGATTAATGTTACTGAATTATTCCATTTTGCGTTTTAAATCTGGTAAAAAGGTCCTTGTTGTAAGGGCCTTTTTATTTGCAATTTTTAGAATTTCCCAACATATTCGCATAAGAATTTTTTAAACGTTCAGGAGCAATTATTTCGATAAACGGTTCCCATTTGAAAATTTCCCAACAAATTGCCTTCTCCCCACTTGCCTGAAATTTCACAAGTACACTTCCATCATCTTGTTGCTCAACTTTTTGTGTCGGATGAAAATTGTAATTTAGTGCATCTTCAACCGCATCATCAGAAAATTTTAAACATACATCCATAACTTCGCCCTGCCAAACACTGAATGATTTATTCATAAATTCTTTGAGGTCAAAATCCTCATTCATATCAAAATATTCATCTGTGTTCGTTGCCGATTTAATTTTTGATATTGCATAATATTTATAATTTGCAGGATCTTTTTCTTCAGTTGCAATGAGATATTTTTTCGTACTTTTGATTAATCCGTAAGGACATATCACTCGATTCATAGTTTCATTTTTCTTTCTGTATGTGACTCGAAGCTTTTTCATTGCCAGAATACATTCTCGAATTGTCTTCAATATCTCTGAGTCGATTTTTTCTTGCGGATACTGGCTTACTGCTTTACCTTCACATTTTAGCAAAGTATAAATGTCATTGTCAGCCATTGGTTTACGTTCTGAATTATTAACTTTAGCAATAAAAGTTTCTAAAGATTTTATTTCATCTTTTGCATTATTCGGTAAAGCTTCTTTTATTTTATGCAAGTTGAGAAAATCATCTTCGGTAAAAACAAGAAGCTTCTTATGCTTTTCAGGCAGGAACCAATATTTTCTTTTCATAAGAATTTCAGATTCCAAGCCTCCAATACAAGCATCAATGTCTGCTATAATTCTTTGAGCAGTTCGGCGTGCGACTCCATACTCCGATTCAATGCCTTCAATAGAAAATTTATTCCCAAGGCATAGTTCAAAATATACATCTAAAAGTCTTTTTCTTGTTTTTATATCTGCCATATTTCCTCATTTTCAATCAAAACAATATTTGCTTCAAACAACTCCGCGTATTTATCTTTATTTTCTGTATGTATCGGAATTATGTTTTTAGGTTTTATCGCTTTTACAAAATCTTGCAAGTCTTCAACATACGCGTGTCCCGAAGTATGAATTGGAATTATTATCTCTTTGTATTCATCAAAATGAGTACCCTTTTCCAAATACCCAACCCACATTGAATAAAGAATTTGCATTTCATTCGGCTTGAAAAACTTCAGAAGCGCACTTGTAATTTTAAAGTTATCTTTAACAACAAACTTTTCCGGCGTATTAATAATATCCTGCAACTTAACCTTTTTTGTTTTATATTTAAAAAGAGTTTTTGTATCAGCAAGATGGCTTGTAATACTATTTTTTGCAAAATAAATTGCAATATTATTCCAGTCAAACTGAGGTATGTTTTTGCTTAATTCTTTGTATATCTCAAGAACATAAGCGGTATAAGGATCAATAACCAGCGTCTTTTTTGCCTTTAAACAGGCTTTATAAACGGAAATAAATCTGTCTAAATTCTGTGGCGAAAAGGTTACTATCGAAAGTTTTTCATTTTTAAAATACTCTGCCAGTTTTAGCATTAACTCATTTTCATTCATTTTTACTTGATCTTTTCTCCCAAGTGTAGTGCCCTCCATTATCAGGTAGTCCGGCTTTTGCACCATTTTTGCAAGCTCAAGGCTTTGCCAAGAAGCTCGACCGTGGAATCTAAGATCGCCAGTGTAAAGCAAAGTCTTATCATTGACATTTATTTCATAAGCGCAAGCCCCGGCTATGCTGTGATCAACACTATGGATTTTTACTGTAAAAGCACCAACTACAATTTCATTTTCAATAACTTTTAAATTTAAATCTGCAGTTTTAAATTTTGTCGTTAGCGGTGCAATTTTTGTAAGAATGTCAAAAGTAACCCTGCTGACATAAATCGGAATTTCAGGGTTGACTAATTCCAATAATCCGTAATGATCAGGGTGTGCGTGTGTCAAAAATATTGCATTATATTCTGGTTGTTCTGCTTTATACAACCCTTTAAGATTTGGCTTGTAATCAGCAACTACAAAATCTTTGCAGTCCATGGAATCCAGCGGAATTCCAAAGTCGAACAAAATTTTTGTATTTCCAGAATTTAGCTCAAGAACGTTTCCGCCTATTTCATTTGAGCCATGATGAATGATAAGATTAGTCATTTAGCATACCTTTGAACCGCTTACAATAAAAACTTCAATATCAAATTTTTTAATCGTTTTTTGTAGATTTGGATATTTTTCTGTATTTACGCATTCATTAGCCGGGTTTGTCCCTTTAAAGAAAAGTACCGCTTTTTTAATAGTTGGGTTCGTCTTCTCTAATTTTCCAGCTTCGACAAAATCCTTTACTAATTTTTCTTTATTAACAACTTGATAATAAGTTTGAATTTCTAAACAAGCTCTCAATGCTGTTTCTTTAGAGTCGTCATCCTTAACTTCAATCAAGAAAAGCTCATTGCTTTTATCATTGTAGGTTATAAGGTCAATTTTTCCTGCCTTGTCTTTGCTTATGTTTTTTAATGGGATTTGATAATCGATAGGCGTACCAATTTCATTTTTGAATGGATTGTAAAAGAACAAGCTTTTTACAAAATTTTCTTCGACTCTGTTCGAATCTTTTGCTACTGTAAAATTTTCATGGTTTTTAGTGTAGTAAGGTTTTTCTCTTGTAATCATTTTTATATCAGGAATTTCTTTTGCAATAAAACCATGTTTTATCAAGTTCTCAGCAATGACTTCCGTGTATAATTCTTTGGTGTCAGTGGTTGCTCCCGTATAATTAAGCATTTTCATCGTGTAAAGTAATGAAGAATCTTTTTCATCCGGTGGCAACAACTTGTTTTGTAGCCCCTTATCTAAATTTGATAATAATTCTTTTTTTGTATAACTCATAAATTTGTCCTTTCTGTTTTAAAACTATTTTAAAATATATGTGTGTCAATTTCTGACCTAGTTGGGCTAAATTAAGGAATAATCTTATTTTAGTAGTTTGACTACATACATCACTCATCAACAACGTTAAGTCAAGTAATTTTGAAAACAATCTTGCGCAAAAACACAAATATAAACACAAATACATGGCCTCTGTGCATATTATATGCATTAAGCAACAAATATTCAAGCATTTATTGAGGCTAAGATTTATTCATTTTTGAATAGTTTTTTCAGAGAATTAAAGAGAGGTAGAACATGTCAGAATTGAAAAAACTTTTAGGAAAAAGAATAAAGGAAATCAGATTAGCAAAGGACCTGACGCAAGAACAATTGTCAGAGCTAACAGAAATTGGGGCTTCAAGCATCAGCAAAATTGAAAGCGGCATTTACCACCCCTCTGACGAAAACTTGGAAAGAATTGCAAAAGCTTTAAAAGTAGAGCCATACAAATTATACATCTGCAACCAACATAAAGAACCTGAACAATTAATAAAAGAAATTCACTCAATGCTGAAAAATGCAACTGAGGAAGAATTAAAGTTGGCGTATAAAGTGCTTTCGGGTATTTTATATTAGAATATTATATAAGCCGCTTTATTATAAGCAGGGGTGTCCATGTGACTAATATACAATAGGCTATGCTTTTAATACACTTATATTATTAAGAAAGGGATAAAATGCCGGAATTTGAAGAAGAAATAAAAAGCGTTGCTTTGAATATTATGCTATTAGAATCCGACTGCACCTTAATCAATCGTGAAGAATATATTGAAAATTATTCAGAACGAAATATTATCAACGGGGGTAGTGTTGAAGATAATTATTTTTTATACAAAAATGGAAGCTTTGGAAATAAACCGGCATGGGTAAAAGAATTTGACGAAAAAATATGGGAAGGCGAAATAAAAAATGCCTTTGCAAATACAGCAGCAGAGGGATTATCCGTCATAAAACAAGTTAACTATAATGACGAAGATTACTTGTTCGCAATTAATTTTGGTCAAGGGCGACATAATATTAAAAAACATAAAATTGAAGATACTTTTGGTATATATACTGCAATTAACCTTATCAGCAAGGGAGCCACAATTAGAAGGGCTGGCACCAGAAATATTTCTAGCAATCCTAAAAATACTGAATTTCAAAATGCTCAAGAAGTAACAAGAGAAGAATTAAATGCAGAACTTGAGGATAATGATATAATTAGACACCTTAATGCGACAGCGGATACTCAAACAATTGGATCTGTAATTGGCAAATATGGCCCCTTAAATATTAGAATGCGATTTAAAGAGTCTGAAATCCCATGCTGGCAGCATTTAGATGCAAGGCTTGTAGACTTATTAACAAAGTTCAATGAGGTTTTAGAGAATGAGGAAATGGCAAATAATTTCTTTAAAGGCCTTCGTCCACTTCCCAGAAGAAAACAAAATGAATTAAATGAATTATTACCCCAAAAATTAAATGCAGAAGATTCTAAATTTTTCTTATTTGAGCCAGAAATCGATTACGATCCAACACTAGTATCAAGTATAAAATATGATTTATCAGGCACTAGGGGATATTCGGATGAATATGAAAATTTAGATTTAAATGATTATCTTAATTTGAGAACAGAAGTAACTTATAACGCTTTAGCTTTTGACAAAGCCGTCCTTATAAATGAATGTCAAGCCCCCAATTTTTGTACCAAGTTAAGAGTTAGTATATCTGCATTCAATAATTTAGTTACAGGAGCAGGGGGCGCATAGTTCAAGGAACTATGCGGGCGAATTTCATTGTACTCGCGTCTGTAATTTTCTGTCATAACCTTTGCTTCTTTCAATGTATAAAACACTTCGCCGTTAAGTAATTCGTCTCTGAGAATTCCGTTAAATCTTTCGTTGTATCCATTCTCCCAAGGGCTTCCCGGAGTGATATATGCAGTGGTGACGTGGAGTTGTTGCAAAAAACTTTGGATATTTTTTGCAACAAACTCCGAACCGTTATCACTGCGAATATATTCAGGCACTCCCTCTGTAATAAATAATTCTGATAGCACTTCTATTAAATCGCTTGATTTCAAGCTGTAATTAACCTCTATTCTTAAACATTTTCTTGTGAATTCATCCAATATCGTTAACATTCTGATTTTCTTGCCATTGTACAATTTATCCTGCACAAAGTCATAGCTCCAAACGTGGTTTCTATGTAATGGTCTGAGCCTAATGCAGGAACCATCATTAAAGTATAGAGCAGCTAAACCAAATGCTCACATATTGGATGGAATTTCATTACTCACAGCCTTGCTCGAATGTAAAAGGAAAAAGCATTGGCGAAGTCCTTACAGAAGGTCATGGAGAGGGTGTTGATATTGCAAAACTTGACGACCTGATGCTCGCTCAGGAAGTGAAAAACATCTACAGAAACGGCATAAAGTTTATGAAAGCAGACTACTACAACGAAGCCCTATATGGTTTGAGAGAGCGAGTTTTAATAAAATACAGCCTGTTTGATTTATCGAAAATAAAAGTATTTGATATCAAGGGCAAATTTTTATGCGAAGCCCATAGGGAAATGCCTGTACATCCTATGGCAAGCTACCTTGGAGACGCAAAAGATGTCGAGGATTTAAGACAAAAAATTAAAACTCAAAAAAGACTTGAAAATCAGACTGTTAAAAAAGTTTCGGCACTTTTAAAAAGTGAAAATATTCAGCCTGCCCAATGGCAGAATCCGCAGGCACTTATTGATATCAAAAGTGAAACGGAGCAAAAAATTAAGCAAAATCAAAAGGATATAAAACTACTTGAAGCTAAAGAAGATAATACTATCCAGACATTTGAGCATAAATATCAAAGATATGAGTGGCTTATAGCTCAATCTAAATTATCGACGGAAGATAAAACTTGGATAAAAAATTATGAAAGAACTACAGAATATAAGGAGATTTACGGTGAAGAAAGTATTTGCTAAGACGAAAAATGTTAAAAATTTTATTTCCCTGATGAACAACTTGCAAAATAGACCTGCTGGAGTTCCTGGGATGGCTTTGGTATATGGAGAACCTGGGCTGGGGAAAACAAACTCAATTTTATGGTGGGCAGCTAGAAACGACAGCATTTTGATTTCGGCTAAAAACGCTATGACATCTCGATGGTTGCTTGAAGAAATCGTCTATGAACTTGGAGAAACCCCAATGTATAAAACCTCCGAACTCTTCAAACAAGCAGTTAGACAGCTTATTGATAATCCAAGAGTAATTATTGTAGATGAAATCGACTACCTTGCAGGAAATCAGCAAAGCATTGAAAGTTTGAGAGATTTGCACGACAGAACAGGAGTTCCTGTGGTGATGGTCGGAATGGGAATGGCTGATAAAAAACTAATCCGCTACAAACACCTTTTTGACAGACTTTCTGAGATTTTAAAGTTTTCAGCGTTTGATTTGGACGATGTAAAAATGATTATTGAGCAGTTATCCGAAGTAAAAATAACCGATGAAGCCGTCGAATTTATTCACAAAAAAGCTAACAGATTCCGCCAAATTGTTAAATTAATCTCAAAAGCGGAGCAAATTGCAGAAGCTAATAATCTGAAAGAAATCGGCACGGCAGAACTTGAAGGGAAAATAAATGCTTACATTGCAAGTTGAGAAAATTGCCAAAAAGCTTTCTGTTTTCTCTATTGATGATATATCAATTATTTTAGACTCGTCCGAGGATGAAATAAAACTTGCGATTTATGAGCTTGTTGGGCAAAATCTTTTAAAGCCTAGTGGTGACAAATTTATCTATATTGAAAAAATACGAGAAAAACCTATAAGAATAAAAAAGAGCAAAAAAAAGATAAAAAATAGAAATGTTTATAACGTCAGCTATGAAAATTATGACCAAGATTTTATGCAAAAAATTATTGCACTTTTTTGTGCCGATGTAGAAGCAACAAAAGCTGGGTTATTTATGAATATTTCGTATAAAAGAATGGTGGAACTTTTCGGGGACTTTAAAAAGAAACTCTATGAAAAACAGTTACAGGATTTACTAGATAAATTTATAAAACAGCCCAAGCTCCCCTCATCAAGAGAATATTTACATACGAATGTTTATCTTTATTGCTACGCTGGGCAAGTTTTTGTGACTACAAAAAGCCTACCTTCTGATAAAGAATCGCAAATCCATTCAAAAATAGATGTTGCAAGTATAAAAATGATAAATTGTCTCCTCAGAAGGAGATTTGAAAAAAGTTGCAATCTGAACTATATCGAACATCGCATTGCCTAATATATTTGGAGAAAAGATAAAAAATTCTCCGACCTTGTTCAAGATTTAACAAAACTGGTAGAAAACGCGTTGCCGTTTTAAAACACTTTTAAACGGTATTTAAACACAATTTAAAATAAGGAGAAATTATGATTGAAAGAAATTACGAAAGTTTTGATGACGTTATTTTCTATAATGCCGCCGAAAAAAACAGAAATAAGGCTATAAAATACGTTTTATTGTTATCCCTGACTAAGGGGCTCAAAGGAAATGCCCTAAAATCTTACTTGCAAAATTTGAACGTAAGTGTCAAAGGTGCAAAAGCAAATTACAAAAACATTTTGAAGGCTAGAAAGGTTTTCGAAAAAGAAGGGAAGCTCGGCTTGTTGCAACCTTTTTATGGAGAAAGGGGGGTGCCTATATGTTTTTAGAAAAACGAAAAAACAACATAAAAGGAGCGATGAAAGCTAAAAAATTGACTCAAAAAAAGATGGCAAAAAGATTAAAACTTTCAGAATCTTATATTACAAGGCTGTTAGATGGCACAAGGTACAACAAAAGATTTGAAATGTTTATCTATTTTGACCTCAACGTCGACTACAAAAACTTAATTTAGAAAGGAAAACTATGGAAGCAAAACAACTTATCTCTCCCGAACTTTATCAACGAATCATCAACAACATTGCAATTCTACTTATTGAAATGCGAATTGCATGGTTAGAGAATCTGATTGCAATTAAAGAACAGGAGCAGGAAATGAAAAGTACTATCCCCGAAGTCGTATATTTGTAGAAAGGAGACAATTTATGACAATATTAGAAAAATTTGAAGAAATAAATGAACACAGAAAAGAGTTAATTGAAATAGACAATGACCTGTATAATCGCGGAAGAAAGGCAAAAGCAGCAATAGTAAATCTTGAAGAAGAAAAGGCTCAACTAAGAGCGGATCGTCCTGCACTATTGGCGGATAACAAAGATGTAAGCGAATTGAATAAAAGATTAAAAGAAATTGATGATGAAATTGAGCTTAATCAGGATACAATTATCGGTGTTGAGGAAAAACGCAAAAAGCTAAACCATGAAATTTTCAGGGCAAAGCACGATGCAAATTTTGCTTACAAAGATGTTATAAATGAAAAATTAGATCAGCTTGCCCCACTTTATGTAAAAGCAGGAACGAAATTTGTCAAAATTTTAAAAGAATATATTACGTTAGAAGGAATAAGAGATTTCAACAGTTCTGCAGATACCAAAGTGGGTTGGAATTTTACTAAAATTCCAAATGTAATGAATGAACAAGAACCGCTGATGAATAATAATCATTATGAAATATGCAGGGAACTTACTGAAGAAGTTTCTAAAAAATATGAAATCCCTGATTACATGCCAGAAAGACTTCCATTATTTTAAAAATTTGCTATATATGAGGGCTTAGATTCAATTCTAAGCCCTCTTTATTTTCTGCATATAACTTTATTCCAACCAGCACCGAAAAATCAAAATTAAAACGCGTTAAAAAGGTTTTAAAAGCACATAAAGTGAATAATTATTAAATTTCATATTTATAAGTTAAATTTACATTATCTATATTCACATAATCTCTATATTCAGGTGGCACTTCAATTATATATTGTTCGGACCCCCTTTCCGGGTGTATCTTATACATAGTTTGCAGTTCCTTGTCTATTTCTACAATATATTTACCTGGACTTAATCCCGAAAAAGAAAAAGTGCTATCATCGTTGATATTTGTATAGCAAACTTCTCTCCCCTCCGTGTTTAAAATGCTTACAACCATATCATCAAATCTCAGGTTATTATTAAATTCATCTTTTATTGTTATTGTTCCATTTACATTCCCAGGTGTGCTTATTAAGCCAAATTCCAATTTAGTTTTGGAATTACAGTTAACTTTTACATATCTGACGGGCTTTGTTTTGGGAGAGCATGAAAGAAGTGTAGGCATTTCATCTTCAAATATTTTTACTGAATGTACGCCCTTGTCTTGAAAAATAACATTGAGAAAATATTTTCTTTATGTGAGAATGCTGACAGGTTATTCAATGGTTAAAAGGGGTGGATTTATGGACTTAAAAAATATAAAAATTAACACAGGAAAACTCAAAAAAACAGGGATAATTCTGGCATCTACTGTTGCAATATTTTATGCTGTTTTTCTTCTTGTTTTGCCAAATGTTATCAACATAAACACTTACAAAAAAGACCTTCAAAAAATTGTCACAGACTCATGTAATCTAAAAATTGATTTTGAAAACGCAAAGATAGTAACCTCCCCGCCCCTTTCTGTCGGAGTGAATCTTACAG
This sequence comes from Cyanobacteria bacterium OH_SFB_17, assembly GCA_023395735.1. Classification (GTDB taxonomy): domain Bacteria; phylum Cyanobacteriota; class Vampirovibrionia; order Gastranaerophilales; family Gastranaerophilaceae; genus JAEWYI01. The sequence goes on along the minus strand of JAEWYI010000048.1, from coordinate 5,556 downwards.
GATTATCAATCTCATATCCTGACGATACAGCTTTGTTTAAAACCGATATAGCTGAAGCAAAAGTCGATATTCTACCTTTAATCGCCAAGACCATAAAAGTGTCTTCAATAAAAGTTAAGACCCCTGAAGTAACGCTCGACATCCTAAGCGATGACAGATTGAAAATAGAAAAATACTTAAGCGAAAACATCAAAACACAGCCTGCAAAAGAACCGACAGAGGATGTTAAACCGCTGAACTTTTCTATAAAACTGCCTAAAATAAAACTCTCTGATTATAAAGTAACTTTTAAGGATTTGAAAACCTCTGACACTTTGGCCATCGCAGGAGAAAAACTTCTCGTCGCTGACGTTGAGCTAAACAAACGCGCTCGAATAGTTACGCAAGGTCAGGTTCTTTTAAACGACAAAAAAAATATTTCCTATGACATAAACATAGACACGTTTTTGCCAGACTTAGCGCAAATGCCTGAACAAGAGGCACAACCTACAGCGACCCAATTCAAATTTAATCCTGTAAAGGCTTTTAAAACTTACAACCTCAAGGCAAACCTTTCTACCAAGCTGAAAATAAGGGACGGAAGCTTTAGAGATAAGGACGGAGTAAGCATAAAAGGGTTTTTAAACGCTGAGAATGTTACTTTATCATTACCAAATAAAACCCTGCCTGAAAGCTATCTAAAGCTGAATTTCAAAGGTCAAAAAGTTGATATCGATTCCAATTTGTATGTTGCACAAGGCGAAAACGCAAATATACAAGGAAACGTAGCGTACGGGCAAAAACAATCGATAGATTTGAAAGTCCACACGGATAAAATCAGCGTTCAAAACATCCAAGACATAATTTCAGGATTTCTTGATTCGCTCGGAATCAAACACGAAGCGAGCAAAATAAACTCCCAAGGATATCTTAAGGCCGATTTCAACTTAAAAACCAATCTAAAAAAGATAAAATCAGATGGTACAATCGATGTTGTTAACGCATCTTTTGCCCACAAAACTATCCCCGCATCAATAAAAAACCTCAACGTTAATATTGATTTGACTGACGATGAAATAAATATCAAAAAATGCCAAGCATACTTAAACGATTCACTGTTTGAAGTCCTAGGCCATATCGACACAGACTCACACGCGGATATAAACGTTGTGACAAAAAATCTTCAGATAGCGAAATTCTACTCGGCATTTGCACCGAAATCACTCACTGACAGCATCACAATGAAAGACGGAGATTTAGACCTAAACGTAATTATAAAAGATCGATTAGACAAAATTAAGCCTGAAATCAACCTGAAATTATCCAACTTGGCGCTGAGAGAAAAAGCAAACAACATAAATATCTCCAACGAAAGTATTCTAACAAAATTAACCGTAAGCCCAAAAGGGTATAATGGCTCGATAAACTCTGCAGGAACCTTTGTTTCAATGACTAATTTGAATATCCATATCCCAAATCAAGAAGCAATCTTTGACGACAAAAACATCAAAATCACGCCTTACACTGTCTATATAAATTCTTCTCCTATAACAGTTTCTGGCGACATAAAAGATTATATGAAAAAATGCAACATAAACATTAACGCAAATGGGGACATAAAAACCGCCGATATCGCAAAACTTTTGCCAAGAGAAGCAAAGCAGTTGGTTTCATACAGCGGAAAACTTCCTTTTAAGGCAAGCTTGACGGGAAATCCTCAAAAATTACTCTTAAACGGACATGTTCAAGCAAACGCGAACAACCATTTTTCGCCGATTACTATAAACAGACTATTGAATAGCCCAAGCTCGGCAAAAATGGCAATCGAAGTCACAAACAATAAACTAACAATAAAAGATTTGGGAATTTATGACTCAAACTCGAAAGGTGTAATAAAAGTCACAGGCTCAGTTTCGGATTTGGACAAAAAAGTTCAAAGAATTGACGGAATCAAACTGCATTTGCCAAAATCGTTAAATATGTCCACCCGCGCCATAAAAAATTCCAATTTCAATGTGGCAGGGAATTTGAATATTTCAGGAACGACCTTGGCTCCGCTTATGAAAGGCAACATTCACATCACAAACGTGTTCTTGCCTGATTTTATGACAAAAATCAACAGCGTAATAATAGCAATGCATGGCGAAAGCGTCAACGCAAAGGTTGATTCGGCGAACATTAACGGCTCTTTGTTCAACGTCAACGCGGATGCAAAACTTACTCCAAGCCGTATTTTTACAATCTCCAAAATGAATTTGACCTCGCCTTTTATCAATGCGGATAAATTATTTGTGGCGCTGGATAAGATTGCAAAAATGACGTCCCCTACAAGCTCTGGCACATCTTCAGCAGGGGGTTCTTCATCGGCTTCTGCAGATATCCCTGTAAGAATCTTGTCAGGACATGCGAAAATAGATAAATTCAAAATGGGAGAACTTATAGCGACAAATCTTTCAGGTAATTTCAACTTGCATAAAAACGTTGTACAAATTCCGAGCTTATCTCTGAATGCTTATAACGGGTTAATTACAGGCTCTGCAAGCTATAACATCGTAACACTTGCAGCAACGGCAAATGTCAAAGGCAGTGGAATCGACGCAAACCCTGCCCTAACCGCATTTTTACTGGTTAAAGATCAAGTTTTCGGCACAGCTGGATTCAGAGCCAATGTTTCACTGAAAGGCGCAACCCTAGAACAGCAAATGAGAACCCTAAACGGGAACGTAGATTTTAAAGTGACTGATGGTCAATTCGGAAGCCTTGGGAAATTTGAAAACTTCTTAAAAGCTCCAAACTTATTATCTCAAGGGTTTATCAGCACCTCAATCGGCTATGTCATAAATACAGTAGCACCTTATAACACGGGTAACTTTAAATACTTAAAAGGGCGCATGACTTTTGCAAACGGAGTCGCACATATCAAAGGCATCAAGTCATCAGGCACTAATATGGGACTGTACATTAACGGAACCTTCAACCTGTTAAACAACAACGCAGATATGACAATTTTAGGAAGGATTTCCAGTCAGGTAGTCGGAGTTTTAGGACCGCTATCGCAACTTACAACGGATAAAATCACAAAATATATCCCTACGTATGGATTGCAAGCAATGAGTATATTTAAATCAATAACGGATAAATCCACTCCTGACAATCTGAATAAAATCCCTGCGCTTACGCCAAGCAGTCCAAATACTCAGGAATTTAAGGTTCGAATAAGCGGAAATATCGCAAATCCTCTATCGATAAGAACGTTTAAATGGCTAAGCACGGCAAGTGAGGTTCAAAGCACACAAGACGTATTAAGTGACATTATTCAGTCCAAGTACGGAACAAGAGTTGTTATCCCAAAAACAAGACAGGAAGCCGTGCAGACAGTCATTCAATCCAAACAAGTACAAGAAAAAATTCAACAAATTCAACAAAACGAAAAAATACAAAAACTTAGAGAATTTGGTGATATAATTAAACAGTATTCTGGACAGTAAAAAGAAGGAGAACACATTATGAAAAAACAATTATTAGTTTCAACTTTGGCATTATTTATTATTACAGCAACAAGTTCTGCTACAATGGCTGAAAACAGTTTCACAAAAGGGCTTAAAAATGTAGGCAGCGAAATAACAAAAGAGACTAAAGGCATTGTTAATGATATTAAAACAGGAGTTCAAAAAGATGTCGAAAACACTGCAACCGCGACGAAAAAAGCTAAAATAGCAGAACTTCAAAAACTAAAAGATGAAAAATTAAAACCGCTTAACGATGAAATTGCAGCAAAGAAAAAAGAAATTGAAGCAGTGAAGAGTTCAAAAGTTACAGAAACAGAAAAAGCAGCAAAGTTAGCTCTTTTAAACAGACAACTAAAATATCTTGAAACAAAGAAAACTAATCTTGAAAACACATATAACAACAAAATCAACGCTTTCAAATAAAAATCAGCAGATTTAATAATTTAAAAGGCCTCTGTGAAAACAGGGGTCTTTTAAATTTTCTGAGCATCATGCTTTTTTATAATCTTATCCGAAACTCTTTTGTTAACATAATCTCCCGCAAGTCGCCCGATCAAAATACTGGCTACTGTGAGGGGAAGCAAGACCGCATTTTCTAAAAGCAGGTTTTTATTTATGCTTTTATATTTATCCAGAAAAGAAAACTTCGAATACAGCTTAGGACCTAAAAATTTATCTATCTTATTTGTTTCAATCATTTGAGCGACAGGGAAAACTACCACCGTGGGCACTACGACCCCTGCAGCTGTTTCGTAAAATCCTTTTTTAATCCTGTTATCAGATCCCTTTTGTTGGGCGATATTGACACCGTCCACGACAGTAAGTGAGTTATTAAAGAGCAATTCAAAAGCCATATTATCAGGCTTAATCACGGCTTCTTTATTTTTCTCAAAAGGTTTTGATACAAAGAAACCTGTCAAACCACCAAGGGTTGAGGCTCCAAGGCTTATCGGCAATGCTGAGATAAACGGAAGTTTCTTTTTGGCGATATATTTATCACCCAATAAATTACCGCCCAAGGCGCCCAAGCAAGTCATTGTGATGGTCAGAACATTTTTGACTTTTTTCTTTTTAGATTCTCTTCTATAGCTTTTTTGTACGGTCTTACCCCCTGATTTGATTTCTTTTGGGCTTTTAGTTGCTTTTTGCTCCGTACCAGAGCGATGGATTGGGAAAAATTTGTCCACGAAAGTTCCCGCGAAAACTCCACCGATAATCCCGCCAAGCGGAGCCGCGATAATTCTTGCCACGTTATTTTTCACTTGAGGAAAATGTTTTGCACAGAATTTTCCTGCCAAATGGGCGGTACCAAGTATCCCAGCGCAGGTAAAACCGAAGATTGCCAAATCTCTGGTCAAAACCCTGTGTTTTTGTTTTTTGTCTGCTTTTTGGTAATCGTCATAAAGCTGTTGGCCGCTTAAAATCGGCACTACCATTAACTCAGGCGGAATTTTTTTCCACTCCCCTTGAGAAGTTTGTTTTATAGTTTGTGCTATTCTTCTGACTACCATACAAATACATCAAAACCGCTCAATAAAAATATTGACAGTTTTTGATATGGATTTTACAGAAAGTTTACAAGAAATCTATATTTAAGTACTTTTTTCTAATTATGATACAATTAATATAAGAAGTATTTAATCAGAGGTACAACAATTGGCTAGTGGCGGTAAAAGAGAAGGTGCAGGACGGAGATCGAGAAAACTTAAAACAAGTAAAATTTCTGCATACATTGAAGATAGAGACAATTTAAATAGACTAGCAAAATTATTCAAAATTCCTACGGTTGAACTTTTACATCAAATAATGGAGCATAGGGATTTTCCAAGCCTTATAATGAAAATAGAATCTTCCGAGGGCTTAAAAAAATGGTACTGTGACGGTGATTAATAATGAAAAGCTTTTCTAGTAATTTATCATAAAAAAAAGAAGGTTTAATTCCTTCTTTTTGTTACTATATAAACTATTCAAATTGAACTATTTTCGAAAAAGCTTTTGCCAAACTCTCATTAATCTGAATTGTCTTTTTATAAATAAGTCCTTTTCCATCAGGTCCACCTTTTGGATC